>PLJS01000294.1 GCA_003140315.1 Hyphomicrobiales bacterium | reverse complement strand
CTACCGCGTAGCGGTTTAGTGCAATATCAGTTTCGCGCCACTTTGTAGCGCGCGATAGTTATTGTGGCTACATCGGGCCCAACGAACGAAATCACCCGCCGTTCCACGGTTCCATTGTTTGGTTTCCACGGCAGTCGCCGAGGGGAGATGAGCGTGGGCGCGTTAAGGGGCCGCGCTTTTTCCTCAAGTCACGTAAGGACTCTCGGCGCGTTAGCGCTAAAGAGGCGTGTCATGGAAAAAACTATCAATACCGACCATAGCTCGAAGCTGTCGAAAGCGGCGTTGGTGGGAATTGGTCAACGGCTGCGGCGCGACGATTTCCCCGCCAGCAACCACACGACGGTTCCAGGTCACTTTATGGAACAGCTGCGGAAGCTCGATCGATCTGACGACGAGTTCCCTGGGCCTCTCGAAGATTGGCGATGTGTCCGGTTAAAGAGAAGCGCTTCGGAAACCCGCGGATGGGCGGATTATGCTCCGGTGCGTCACGCTACCCGGATGATATTCGCCGCCTGATCCGATCGGCTATCCCCGGCGCGTTCGACGCGATTGCGCCCGCGATTCTTCGCTCGGTACATGGCGCCATCGGCCGCGGCGAGGGCATCGCTAAAACTGGCAGACAAAGAGGCGCCTGCGACACCCGCGCTCACGGTCGCAAAAATCTGCAAGTCGCCAACCTTCCGGCAGGCCTCGGCAAAGGCGTGTCGGGCACGATCGGCGATTGCGTGAGCGGTCTCGACGGTGGCGCCGGGAAGGACCACGGCGAACTCCTCGCCGCCATGCCGGCCGAAGAAGTCGTTAGAACGGAGAACGCTTCGGGTGGCGTCGACGAAAATTCCGAGGACTCGGTCGCCGGCCGCGTGTCCGTGGGCGTCGTTGATCGATTTAAACCGGTCAAGGTCGAACACGATCACGCTGAGGGGCGTAGCATTCATGCGGCACCGGTCCAGGAGCCGCTCGGCTCCCGCGAAGAACGCGCCCCGGTTGGCGATGCCGGTGAGCATGTCGCTATGGGCCTCTTTGATGTAACCCAACTCCGACCGCTGCTTGCACATCATGGCCATGAAAAGCGTCGCGCCGATCGCGTAGACGAGCGTTTCAAAATGAATCAGACCGAACCAGCTTCCGAGTGGCGGCTGGGTGTCCCGCCGTAACTCGTGGAAAATTACGTCGTAGATGCCGCCGAGGAAAACGACGGCGTGCAGTCCGAAAAACGTCATCAACGGCCACCGCGCCATCAAGGGCTCCGCGCGAGCCCGCCAAAGCTCCCAGTTCGACGCGAGTAGATAGGTAGACCAAGCCGCAAATCCGGCGATGAGCGTCGACTTGTGCGATCCACCCTCGGCCCCCACCACTCCCGCCACGATCCAGACGGCAGCGCCAGCAAAAACCAATGCCGATACCGGCCGGTGGACGAAGGTCCGCGTCCCGGCCCAGATCAAGGCGGGGCTAAGCGAGGTAAGCGCGCCCCCGGCTGCAGCCACCACTGGCGTCCCAGTCGCGGCGCCATAGGCAAGGAGACCGATGCCGATTGCGTAAACGTAATTTGCGGCGGCCCACCAAAGCAGCGCGGGCGCGACGCGAATTTGCGTCCACGCGCCGGTGAGCAAAAGACCGCTAAGCGCTACGACAAAGCTGCCGGCGGCAATGAGCGTTGTGATGTCGAGATGCATGCTCACCAGGAGATGCGGCAGTCTGGCAGACAGACCGGCGGCAGGACACCGTGCCGCGAAAGGGTTACGATCAGTTGCGAAGGCACAGAATGTTTTCGGGGGCGGTGACAATGAGTTGTTAACCGCCGCGCTCGATCGATAATCCTGCGCTTGCCGTCTCATTGCGCGATGGTTCACCTCGTTTCCGCCAACTTCACCGCATCTCAACATCCCGTCCTTCTTCCGGCCAATGGGCACCGTTCGTCGGCTTCCTGGCTGCAAGTGCTGCCGCACTCCTTCTCTTCGTTCCGGTCGCAGGCGATGCACCCGCCTCTCCGGCGCAAGGCCTCCCTCAGAAGGCCGCGACCGTCGCGGTCTCCCGAAGGAACGGACTCTACTCAAAATCGAGGGCGTTTAAGGGGAGCAGGTCAAGGTTCTGCTTCAACCCGACCCGAGGACGCGGGATCTCCTTCCCAAAGAACAGGTCGGTTGGGCACGTTTCGTCTTCTCATTGATGTTAAGAAATCCAGAGCAGATCGCACGCTTCCAGGAAGAGACGGACGCGCGTCAGGTCTTGGCGCCTGTCCAGGCCATGCTACCGGCCCTTCATCAACAGCACCCGCGTCATATCGCAATTGGTGCAACTAATGACGTTCCACACTATCGATGTGCTCGCAAAGCACAGGTTCCTCACCTCCGACGGCCGGTCATCATGACCAACGGCCTCACTCAGGACGACGCTCATATCGTGATGCCAATATCTCCGACCCGTCTGTTCTTCGCCGTCGCCGTAAGAAGACAGCTGAACAGATCGGCAATCTCAAACCCGACATCTTGGTCGGATCAGACAATCACCCACTCGTCATTTCAAAAGGGACCAGTACCCAAAGGGGCGGTGCTGGCCGGTTTCGAACCAAAGAAAACCGGCCGGCACCGGCTGTTTTAGCGGCATATTTTCTTGAACCCCGAACACCTGCCGTACCCCAGCTGCGGAAGCTGGGGTTTTCTCTGCGCTACGGGATATGCGGCATTTTACAAACCGATCTGATGAGAGCAACTTGCCGCTCATTCTGCTCGCCCTCGAACATCTGTCCATTCGGGCACCAGACGCGGACTTTTGCTCCGACAATCATGCAGGTCCGAAGCTTGGGGGCCAGCGTGCTCACGGCTCCCCCTCAGATCAAAGGAGCCGTCCGTCTTGTGTTGTCTCTTCTTTGCGGTCCACAGCTCGCTAATCACTCTTTCGGCGCGAGTGCGGGAGGCAGTACCACCGGACGGCTTGCTTGCGGCTGAATTTGTTCGATGCCGAGACGCTCTGGACTGTCGCTGTATTGAGCCGTCCGCG
>PLJS01000045.1 GCA_003140315.1 Hyphomicrobiales bacterium | reverse complement strand
CCGGATCAAGAAGTTCCGGAGGCTGCCACCCCTATGCGAATTTGAATATCCCGGCGTAGGTCACGGCAAGGCATGCCGCGGCCAGAACAACGCTCACAATCAGCACGACGAGCACTGGTCTGTCCAAAAATCCCGCGCGCGCCTCGACCGGCGTTTCTACAATTTGGTCGCCTTCTTTGTGCATGGTCGCCTCCTATCACGAAGCAAGCGAGGAGGCGTCGCTTAAGTTCCGAACCTTCCGCGGCCATCTGCGTTGTCTATGGCACCGCCGGGTGTCAACCGGCCATAATGGGGAAGATGGACGCAGTCATTTTGCCGGCTTCTGGCTGCGACACCAACGCATCGGTACGCGTCGGAATCTAACCTGTTCTCGGCGGGCGCACCTCAATAGAACTTTTATTTCGGCGGCTTCATCTTCATCCACCGATAGCCACTTCCGCACTTCATCGACGAGGTCTGCACGCACGCTGGCTCTAATTCCGCCCTGGAGCCGCCATTGCCACTGACCGATTCGTAATACGAGTTCTACATTGCCTCCATTTTTTTGGCCGCGTGTTGGCGATTTTCTCTACTTTCTGTGTGGCGTAGACCACCGACAGGACGCGCGGCGCCATGCAATAGTTGCGCATCGATTTTTCAAGGTGGTGCGCCGTGTCGGACTCGGAATTTTCGCGAAAGCATGCGTTGGAGTGCCTCCGCTTGGCGGTAGATTCCATGCAATTGGCAGGCGACGTTCTCAATCCTGATTTGCAGTCGCACTTCCTTCGAATGGGGAAGCAATGGACGATCCTGGCGGAGCAGGGACCGTGCGATGACACGCGGACCCAGCATTGAGCCGAACGGAGTTGCCCAGCCCGCGCGCGACTTCGCGACAAGACTCCATGCGCCGGAAAGTCCATGCCGACGGCCGTCGTCTATTATCAGTCCAAGCCGAATTTCAAAGGGACGGACCAATTCAAATATCAGCGCATCAACCAGGATAATCCGAACGACCGGCTGAACGGTGAAATTATTCTCACCGTCACGGTCAAATACCGCTGATTGCGCTGGATCGGCTATGGTCGCTAGAGGAGTTGGTGGACCGACCGTGCAAGGGGCCCCTCGCAGCCACTTCGCAGGACAGGGAGGAATTAGGTAGTCTCCTCAAAACGGTAAGTCGCGCTCTCACGTCGATGCCGCCGGGGTGAGCAACACGCGGTATGCGCTAGGCGGAGTTTTCGACTGGCCTATTTTGAATTTTGGCGAATGCAGACGCGTTCACTCTCTTCCTGCGGTGAGCGCGAGCGCACCTAGGTGGCCCCTCGTGTTGCCACGGCGGGAAGCCCCGAGCCAGGTCCGACTACCTCTTGTACTAGCCCACGGTTTCGTTCAATCGTTCTGTTGCATTTTCAACGGGAGGCGACGGACCATGAGCGAGGCACAAGAACATGCGGAACACATCGAGCACGCTGCGCATTCCAACAAAGGTATCGCTCTCCTGATCGCCGTTCTGGCGCTGGTTCTTGCCTTTACCGAAACGCTGGGTAAGAGCGCGCAGACATCTTCGCTCGCCTATAATGTACAGTCATCCGACACCTGGGCGTTCTACCAGGCGCGCAACAGCCGGTCGACCACCGTAAGCACAGCCAAGGAAGTTATGGAGATAGAAGCCGCGGCAATCACCGACCCAGCGCAGAAAGCTGCGATTGCCAAAAAATTAGAGGACTGGGACAAGCGGCTCAAGCGGTGGGCATCCGATCCCGAAAAAGGCGAAGGCATGAAGGAGTTGATGGAAAAGGCGCAGCGGCTGGAAGCGCAACGCGACCATGCCATGGAGCAGTATCATAACTACGAAATCGGTTCGGCAGCGCTGCAGGTCGGCATTGTGCTCGCCTCAGCTTCAATTATTACCTCGATGGCCGTGCTGGCGTGGCTCGGCGGAGCTCTCGGTGTCGTAGGCCTAATTTTCATGTTCTCAGGCCTCTACGAACCAGAATTGATTTTGCATTTGTTTGCCAGCAGCCACATGATCGGCCACTAGACGAAAGGCGGCCAGAGGGATCCAGACGCATCAGTCTAGCGCTGGTCAGGTTATCCTCCGATAGCGACGGATAGGTGCACCATCTCGGCGAATCGAATGAAGTGCCAAAGGTCGCCACCGAAATGGCGTTGAACGTACTCAGCTATAATCTCACGCGTGTGCTGAACATCGTCGGCGTCAAGCCATTGCTGGCAGCCATGNNAAATCGCCGCGTTGATGTCAGTCTCTGTTAGTCGAGACCGGCTTCGGAATGTGGAGCCGCGTTTTTACACAGCCTGGGCCGATCCTGGAAAAGGCGGCAGAGCGAAGCGAGGTGATTGGACCGCTGTCGTTCGGGCATCCAGCAGAGCGGGCGCTCGCGCTCGAATGCCTCCGGTTTCCCGAAGTCATTGCATCGGCTGCAACAGCGCTCCTGCCAAGCGAAATCGCCGACTATGCTTTCGGCTTGGCACAGCGGTTTAGCCGGTTCTATGCCGATTGCCCTGTGCTTGGAGAGGCTGATCGGGAGATGCGAGCATCGCGAGCACTCTGTGGCTTCTTGCACGCGGTGCTGTCGCGGGCGCTCTGGATGCTGGGCATTGACGTGCCGGAACGAATGTGAGGACTTGCCCGTGGGGTGTAAGAGCATGTCGTCCGTGGCCATAATTAGCGTATCCATCCGGCATAGACCGC
>PLJS01000059.1:680-7267 GCA_003140315.1 Hyphomicrobiales bacterium | reverse complement strand
TCATTTTGAGTCAGACTCTAAGGTCGGAAGTCCAAAACGCGTCGGATGAAGTCCCCGGCATGACGATGCTCGTTACGCGGCTCTCCAATCCGACTACGGGCCAGCGGATGAACGACGGACCAAAAGGTTGGTGTAAGAACGATGCGCCTCGACCCAATTCAGCTCGAAATTCTCAATAACAAGGTCACCTCGATCGCGGAGGAGGCCGGATTCACAGTTCAGCGTACTGGGCGCACGCTCTACGTGAAGGAAACCGCTGATTTCGGCACCGCATTGGTCAATCTCGAAGGGCGCTTCTTCGCTTATCCCAGCGCCATCGGGGTTTCCGGCTTTATCGACCTCGACTGCGGCCCGACGATTCGCGCGGTGCCCCACCTCGGACCTGGCGATGTCATCATCACCAATGACCCGTACGGTTCTGAAGGTCTCGCCACGCACACGCCGGACCTGCACCTTGTTGCCCCGATTTTCTACCGGGACAGGCTCGTTTGCTATAGTTGGTCGTTCCTCCATTCATCGGATGTCGGTGGGCGGGTTCCGGGCAGCATCTCGCCGTCCAGTTCCGAGCTGTTTCAGGAGGGCCTGATTATGCCCCCCGTTCGCCTCTGCATCGGCGGACATCTCAACCCCGACATAGTCTCTGTCCTGCGGGCGAACACGCGCACGCCCAACGACAATCTCGCCGATATCCAGGCGATGCTCGCCGCTCACGCCGTTGCTGCGCGGCGCATTGCGGAAGTCATCGATCAGCACGGCCTCGACACGTTCATGCAATGCCAGATCGACCTGATTGAATATGCCGCGCTCAAGGCACGCGAGGTCCTGCGCAAGCTGCCTGACGGCGTTTACGAGTTCTGGGACTATCTCGACGACGATCTCGTCAGCCGCATCCCGTTGCGTATTCGGGTGAAAATGACGGTGCGGGATGGCCGGGTCGAACTCGACTTCACCGGCACCGATCCGCAGACCGACGCCGCCTTCAACGTGCCGACCGGCGGGAAGCGACACGCTTGGCTTACGCTTCGCTTGATGGCGTTCATCTGCACGCATGATAAGACGATGCCGCTCAATTCCGGAATCTTCGAGAACGTCACTGTGCGAGTGCGCAAGGGGACGCTGCTGAACCCGGAATTCCCGGCCCCGGTCGGCGTTCGCCACGCCACCGCTATCCGCATCAGCGACGTTCTTAATGGCGCGTTGCTGAAGGCCGCTCCCACGCTGATGCCGGCGTGCAGCGGCGGGGTCGTCATTCCAATCGTATTCGCCGAACCCAGCTCGGTTGGAGGGGGCCGGAACGTGCTCGTGGTCGAACCGATGGTCGGCGGCATGGGCGCGCGCCAGGGCCACGACGGGGTAGACGGGCGTGACAGCGGTATCTCAAATCTCTCCAACAATCCGATCGAGACCGTTGAGGCCAGTGCCGCCCTGGTGATCCGCGATTATGCCGTGCGGCCCGATTCCGGGGGGGCCGGTCGGTGGCGCGGCGGCGTCGGTTTGAATCTCACCTTCGAAGTCTTGAGCGACGGCGTGTCCGTGTTAGGGCGCGGCATGGAACGTCTGCGTTTCCAACCGTGGGGGTTCGCCGGCGGTCAGCCCGGCGCCAACGCTCAGACGATCGTAAATCGCGGGCGCCCGAATGAACGCGAGGTCGGAAAGATCGACCTGCTTGCCCTTCAGAAGGGTGACACATTCAGTGTTCTTACCCCGGGGGGCGGCGGCTTCGGTCCGTCGTGGGAGCGCGAACCGGAGGCGGTGCAACGCGATGCCCAACGCGGGTTCGTTACTCGTGAAGGTGCCTTGCGCGATTACGCGGTGGTGCTCGACGACAACCTCGATGTCGATCGCGATGCGACGGTGACGCGGCGCAGATCGCTCGGCTCGCGGCGCGATGACGGCGCATTCCGGTTCGGCCCCGAACGCGAGGCCTGGGAACGGTTCTGCGACGACGCGACGCTGTGTCGAATGAACGCGGCGCTCGAGCGGTTCCCGGCGTCGCAGCGCGCGCACGCGCGCCGCCGTGTGTTCGAGCAAATCTTTGGAGGCAACGAACATTTCGACCGCCCACTGCAGGACGTGCTGAGCAATCCGGAGCATTTGCGAAAACGCCTCCAGGCGGCGATCGTCGTCCTCGAGGCTACCGTGGAACAAGGGATGGACGCATAGCCTTCGCGTGGATGGTCACGGTGGTCACGGTAGTCCACGACTGCGCCGCGCGTAACGTGGTCCCAAAATCAGTTTCCGCTTTTCTGGATGCGGTCCTAAGCTACGTCCAACAGCCTAAAAGGAGGTGCAGATGCTCAGCATGAACCGGCGTACGCTTCTCGGCGGCTTAGCGGCCGGAACCACCTCGCTATGGCCGCAGTCTCGCGTCTTCGCGCAGGCCACGCCGTCACGGATCACGGTGACGAGTTATGGGGGCATATTCGAAGGCGTCGTGCGCGACACGTTCGTCGCTGATTTCACCAAACGCACCGGTGTCGCGGCGGACATCCAGCTTGGCAACCCGAGCCAATGGATGAGCCAAGTCGAGGCGAACCCCGACAAGCCGCCGATTGACGTGGTGATTTCCAGCATCGATCTTGTCATCGAGGTCGGCAAGAAGAACCTGCTCGAGAAACCGACCGTCGAGAAGGTCCCGAATCTCGCCGACGTTCCGCAATATTTCGTCGACATGTGCCAAGGCTGGGGCGTGTGCTTCGACTACGGTTCGGGAGGCATTGCCTATCATAAGGGAAGGGTGAAAAATCCGCCCAAGTCGCTACGAGAATTCGTCGACCGCACGGCGAAGGGCGAATGGCGCGCGTCGCTGCCGACAGTGGCCTTTCAACCTTCGCTCCAGTTGCTGATCTGGTCGTTGAACGACGCTCTCGGCGGCACACTCGACAACATCACCCCAGTGATCGACGCCGTGAAGCAGATGAAGCCCAACACGGTATTCTGGAGCAGCGTTACCGACTTTCTCAACCATCTGCAGAGCGGCGAAGCCGATATCGGCCTCTACTACGACGGGCGCGTATGGGCGGCTTACGACAGCGGCATGACATTTCTGGATTTCATTAATCCGAGCGAGGGCGCGGTCATGACGCCGATTGCGGCGGTTAAGCCTACGAACGCGCCGCCGATTGCGTGGGAGTACATCAACTCGATGCTGGCACCGGGGCCCCAGACGGAGTTCGGCAACCGCATGAATTTCGGTATGACCAACAAGAATGTGCAGTATTCGGAGAAGGTGAAGGGGCGCATCACGCCTTGGGAGAAGACCAGATTGCCGCCGGTCGACCGCATGGCGCCGCATGTTTCGCTGTGGGTGGAACGGTGGAACAAGGAGATCGGCGCCTGAACCAGAACACAGGCTCCGCGGTAGCGGCGGAAACACCCGATGCGGCGCCGCGTCAGCCGTTACGCCGTCGTCCCCTGTTGCCCTGGCGGCGCCCCCGCCACGTGGCGTTCAGTCCTTGGTTGAGCGCGCCGGCGGCGCTGTTTCTAATCGCCTTCTTTGTGCTTCCGCTTACCGATAACGCGCTGCGGAGCGTCGCTTCGCAGGCCGCTGCGGGCGCTAACTATCTCAAGCTCCTCACCGACCCTTATTATCTTTGGGTCATCGGCGTCACCATCGCGCTGAGCGCGGCGGTGACGCTGGCCTCACTGGTCCTCGGCTATCCAATTGCCTATTTCCTGGTGCGCAAGGCCGGGCGGTGGTCGAGCCTGATTATCTTTCTGACCGTGGCCCCGCTGCTCACCTCTATCATCATGCGCACCTTTGGCTGGCGCGTGCTGTTCGCACGCCGGGGGCTGCTTAATGTGCTTCTCCTCGACGCCGGATGGATCGAACGCCCGCTCGCATTGCTGAACAGCCCGGTATCCGTGGTGGTCGGGCTGGTACATGTGCTGGTGCCGTTCATGGTCCTGTCGATCGCCTCGGTGCTGCAGGGCATCAATCCGCGGCTGGGGGAATCGGCGAGGATCCTCGGCGCCGGCCGGATGCGCACGTTCTGGCTGGTCACGTTCCCGCTGAGCCTGGACGGCATAGCCACCGGCTCGATTCTGGTATTTATGTTGGCCAATGGCAGCTTCGTGACGCTGCTGCTGCTCGGCGGTGGATCACTGCAGACGCTGCCGCTCTTGATCTACCAGCAATTCACGACTACACGCGACTTCGCATTCGGAGCCGCCATGAGCAACGTTCTGCTGGTGCTGGCTCTACTCTGCCTTCTCTTGCAGCTTGTCCTGATCCGCCGGCGCGGGGTGAAGACGTGATTCGGCGCCTGTTGCCGCGCAAGGTGCGCGCGGAAAGCTGCGCGCCCGACGCTGCGCTGCTGCTCTATGTCGTGCTTTTCTTCGCGTTCATGTTGTTGCCTATCATCATCGTCGTGGTGGTCGCGTTCTCGGCAACGGAGTACATCACCTTCCCGATCCAAGGCGTGTCGCTGCGTTGGTTCCGCCGCATCTATGAATATCGGCCGTTTTTCAATTCGCTCCGCGTCACCCTTGAGATAGCCTTCCTTTCCGCACTTTTCGGGGCGCTGCTCGGCGTCCCCGCCGCACTCGCGCTGACCCGATGGAAGCATCCGATTGCAAGCCTCGCGATGACCTTCTTGCTCTCGCCGCTATCGATGCCGTTCATCGTTCTCGGGTTCGCGCTGCTGTTCTTTCTTTCGGCCGTGGGTTTCGGCGCCTCGTTCCTCTCGCTGCTCATAGCCCATACCGTGGTGAGCTTGCCTTACGTGGTGCGCACAGTCGCCGGCGTGTATCGGGGCCTTTCCCCCAACCTCGAGGAAAGCGCTCTCGTTCTCGGCGCCAGCAAATGGCAGGCGTTCCGGTACGTCACCTTGCCGATGATCCGGCCTGGGATTTTCGCGGGGTGTTTATTCGCAATCCTGTTGTCGGTCGACAACCTTCCGATCTCGTTCTTTTTCGGCAGCCCGGCGACGAGCACCTTGCCGGTGGTGATGCTGAGCTACTTGGAGAACAGCTTTGACCCCTCGATTGCCGCTGTGAGCACGGTTCAGCTCGTGTTCGCGCTCACCTTTCTACTGGTGATCGAGCGCTTTTACGGGCTCAAGGGTATGGCGCCAGCCAGCTGAGCGGGGCCGCAGTATACTCCCCGGAAGGAACAGCAATGGCGCAGGCGCGGGCTCATGTCACTCTCGGCCCGCACGCCTCCCGTATCTTCTGTTCGATCAGCGGCAGGCCGAGATCGGCTACGCGCATGCGTTCGTAGAGCGGCTTGAAGCGACCAATGGTCCAGATCACGTGCGGGCGCAGCGCGCCCAGCCCGCGCGGCAAGTTGCCCGTGATCCGATCATAGCGCAACGACCAGCGCTGAGTAGCATCGGTAATCTCGCGCACGGCGGTCTCCCACATGCTCAGCGCGGTTGCCACGTCGAAGGACCCGGAGACGAGTTCGGAAAGCGCATAGCCGTTCATGAGCGTGAGGCCGGCACCCTGTCCAAGCGTCGGCGGCATCGCGTGTGCAGCATCACCGATCAGCGCGACCCGGCCGCAATGCCAACTCCTGCAGCGCACCAGTGGATAGGAGAATTGGGTGGTGTCCTGCTGTGCGAGCAGCTTGAAAACCGGCTCCAGCATGGGATAGGCCCGGGTCCAGTTCCCCACGTCGATCGGAAGACGACATGCCGCCTGATCGCGAGCTGACATGACGGTGTAGATGAGCGATCGGCCCGGACCCGCCGGCAGGATACCTACGCGCCTCTCGCCTGACCAGTGCTCGACCTTCGTGTCGGCCGTCGTGAACTCCTGGGTCGGAACGAGAAATCTATTGATCCGGGTGCCGAGTTCACGGACGGTCGCATGAAGTCCAAGGGCGGCTCTGATCTTCGAATGCAGGCCATCGGCTGCAATCGCGAGGTCCGCGCCGAAGCGCCGCCCGGTCGCGTCTATCAGCGCGCCCGAGGCATCAGCGGACACAATAGTCGATGAAAGGACGATCTCTGCCCCGGCCTCGCGTGCTGCGGCCGCGAGGCCCTCAACGAGGATTTGCCGAGGCAGGATGATTGTCCTCTGGCCGGTTGTGACGCGCTCCTGAAGCAGCCTGCCACGCCGGTCGAAATGCTGTTCCCGCGACAGCAACGAGCCTTCCGGGCGCAATCGGTCGAAGGCCTCACAGCGCTCGAGCACCGAGATCGAGTTATTGCGCAGTGAGATGGCGGCTCCGATCTCGCGGATCGCTGGGGAGCGCTCGTGGATGCGAACCGACCAACCCTTGCGGGCCAACATCAGACCGATGCCGAGCCCGCCCGTCCCGCCGCCAGCGATCTCCGCATGCCGTTGTATCAATCACGTCACCATTGGTCGAAGAGGAGCGATGATTATGGTGGTGGAGCGTATGGCGAATCCTACCTGCTCATTGACAACGGCGAGGTGGCAGCGGAGATAGGCTGTCGTTCTAGCCATTGAAGAACATCCTGACAGGAAAGAAGCCCCGGGGGGACACCGGGGCTTCTCCTATTCCACTTCCACCACGGGGACGGGGGCACGGGGAATGTGGTGGTCGGTGGTGGCTGGTCAATACCGCGGAGGTGAATAGGTTCCGGACGCGCCTCTCAAGGCCGCGCGTATGACTTCAG
>PLJS01000059.1:0-600 GCA_003140315.1 Hyphomicrobiales bacterium | reverse complement strand
CATCGTCCTAAAATCGAATTTCGCCAAGCCGCGCCCAACACGAGCGGGCGTGGGAGCGGAGAGGGGAGGATAAAATCCAGGGCACAACGGCGCACCCTTTGGAATGCTTCCAGGCCGCCTATCGGATACCGATCCAGACGCGACTTCAAAAAATTCGTCAATTACTAAGCACAACCGCTTGGCGGGGGTTTCAAAGGCCAATAAAAGAGCCTATACGACGCGAATCCCCAGCTCACTATCGAGGTCTATTATGGCAAAGAAGGCAAGGCGCGGCCGTCCCCCCGGTTCAAAAAATAAGAAGTCCAATGGGAAAATCGGCAGGGTCGGTAACGTGGCAAAGATGGAAGTGGGCCAGCTTCGCGCGTACATCGAAGGCTTACAAAACGTCCTTGCGAAGAAGGTCAGTGAGCAAAGGGCGTATTTCGAGCACCAGCTTTCCCAGCTTGGCGGCTACGTCCCGAAAAAGACCTCGGCGGCGGTCAAGGCGGTGACGCCGAACAGAACCGGCAAGCGTGCAAAGGCGAAGCCGAAGTATCAGAGCAAGAAAGATAAGACCCTGAAATGGGCTGGTCGCGGCATGACCCCGGTCTGGATGCGGGA
>PLJS01000157.1:24709-24897 GCA_003140315.1 Hyphomicrobiales bacterium | reverse complement strand
GCCGCCTCCACCACCTTGCCGACGATGACCCTGGATTCCGCCGGATGCTCCTCCAGCCAGGCATTGAGCGCGTCGTTGATGATGCCCTCGACCACCGGACGCACCTCCGAGGAGACGAGCTTGTCCTTGGTTTGCGATGAGAATTTCGGGTCCGCGACCTTGCAGGAGAGCACCGCGGTCAGGCCCTC
>PLJS01000157.1:0-24670 GCA_003140315.1 Hyphomicrobiales bacterium | reverse complement strand
TCTCGTGGTAGCCGTCGTTCCACCACAGCGCACATTCGACGCCGACGCCGCCTCTGTCCGCCTTGATCACGATCGGCGCCGGAACGAGTCCGGCCTTGTTGCGATCGAGATATTTGACGAACTCCTCGACGCCGCCCTCATAGCGCAGCTCCTCGCGTTTCTCTTCCGCATGACGCTTGTCGGACAACACGATGGTGACGCCGGAATTGAGGAACGCCAATTCGCGCAGCCGGTGCTCCAGCGTCGGGAAATCGAACTCGACCATCGTGAACGTCTTCGGCGAGGGAAAAAACGTCACCTCGGTGCCGCGCTTGCCGCCTGAATCGCCGACGATCACGAGCGGCGCGACCGCGTCGCCGTCGCGGAACTCGATGAAGTGCTCTTTGCCGTCGCGCCAGATCCGCAGCTTCAGCCAGCTCGAGAGCGCGTTGACCACCGACACGCCGACGCCGTGNNACCTTGTAGGAGTTCTGGTCGAACTTACCGCCGGCGTGGAGCTGGGTCATGATGACCTCGGCGGCCGACACGCCTTCTTCGTGCATGGCAGTCGGGATGCCGCGGCCGTCGTCGATCACGGTGACCGATCCGTCCGGATTGAGCGTGACGGTCACCGCGTTCGCGTGGCCCGCGAGCGCTTCGTCGACCGCGTTGTCGACGACTTCGTAGACCATGTGATGCAGGCCCGAGCCGTCGTCGGTGTCGCCGATATACATGCCGGGGCGCTTGCGCACCGCGTCGAGTCCCTTGAGGACCTTGATCGAGTCGGCGCCGTAGTCGGACGGATCGGAAACGGGTTTCTGGCGGGCCGCTTCGGCCATGCATCTGCCTTCGAATCGCTGTACGGAATGGAGTTGAGAATCTAGCTGTGGTGTCGCATGAAATATGGGTGTCGTACAGACTAAAGTGAAGACATTTAAATCATTGTTCTGGCAGGCATTTTTACGTCTTTTTTCAAGCTCGGAATGGCGCTCGGCGGGACCTCGCGGACGGCCAAAAAGGGGCCCGCGGACGCTGCAACTTTTCGCCTCGCGCGGCGTATTTTTGGAAGCGGGAAAACCGCTCGCGCGGGAACAACGCCAGGCGAACCGGTGTTAGAATCCAGGCGTGCGGACGTCCTCGATCCGGGAGAGACACGATGCGGACATTGGCCATGCTGGTATTCGCGATCGCGGCGGCAGCGAGCTTTGCTCCGCGCGGCGCTCACGCCGAGAGGTATTATCCGTGGTGCGCCTATTATGACGATTGGGCGTCGAACTGCGGCTTCACGACCCGCGAGCAGTGCCTCGCGACCGTGAGCGGTGCGGGCGGCGTGTGCCGGCCTAACCCATATTCCAGGCCGCTTGCCGAGGATTCGCGGCCGCGCCGCTGGCAGTCAAATGGCTATTGATGATCCCGCTCATCGCAGTGCCGTGCGCGTCGCCTGCCCCGGCGTGACGGCGAACACATCGGCGTCCGCCGCGACCTCGGCGAACAGCGCCGGATCGGCGCCCGTCATCCATACCTGCGCGCCGAGCCGGCCCAGCGCTTCGTAGAGCGCGCCGCGCCGGGTCGGATCGAGATGCGCACCGATCTCGTCGAGCAGCAGCAGCGGCGCAGTGCCGGTCATCTCGGCGACGAGTTCGGCGTGCGCCAGGATGAGCCCGATCAGCAGCGCCTTCTGCTCGCCGGTCGAGGCATCGCTCGCCGCTATGCCCTTCGGCCCGTGCAGCACGTCCAGATCGGTCAGATGCGCCCCATCGGTGGTACGGCCCGCCGCGGCATCGCGCGGACGATTCTCGCGCAGGACGACGCGATAGCGATCCTCCACCTCGCCTGCCGGCAGCTCCAGCACGGCATTTTCGATCCAGCCATTGAGCGAGATGTCGGCCCAGGGAAATGGCGAAGCAGGATCCTTGGCGCGCGCCAGCACCGCAGCAAGCCGCCGCACCGTCTCGGCTCGCGCCGCCGCGACCGCCACTGCCATCTCGGCGGTCTCGTGTTCGATGGCGTCGAGCCAGTGCGCGTCGGGGCTTCCCTGTTCGAGCAGGCGATTGCGTGAGCGCAGCGCGCGCTCAAGCGCGTTGACGCGGCCATTGTGGGCGCCGTCGACCGCGAGCACGAGCCGGTCGAGGAAACGGCGGCGCTCGGATGCAGGGCCGGCGAACAAGCCGTCTTGCGCCGGCGTCATCCAGACGATGCCGAGATGATCCGCGAAGGCCGCCGCCGATGCCACCGCCTCGCCGTCGACGCGGCATTTCCGCGTCAGGCTCGCGTCATCTGCGGCAGGCGCCTCGAAGCCGGTGCCGAGCGTCGCAAGGCCGAGCGCGCCCTCGACTTGCGCCGAGACCGCCCACGAGCCGTCGCCTTCGACGAACGCGACTTCGTCCAGTGTCGCGCGCCGCAGTCCGCGGCCGGGCGCCAGGAACGAGAGCGCCTCGATCAGATTGGTCTTGCCGGCGCCGTTCGGCCCGACGAGCACAACGAGCGGCGCGTCGATGGTCAGGCTCGCGGCCCGATAGCTGCGGAAATTGGACAGCGTCACGCGGCGAACACGCGCGGCGGTCATCGCGGCTCCGACGCCGTGCGACGCAAGGCCGGTTCCGTTCCGTAAATATCGAGCCTAATGAGCTGAAAGCGCTCGCCGCCAGCCGCGAACGCATTGGAACGAATGGCGATCGCGGTAAGTTTACCCATCGAGGAGCTGCGCCCGGCTTGCGATCGGTCAGCACCGACCGGTTGGAGGAGCCCATGTCGAACAAATTGCAAGAGAATCTAGCACGCCGCTTGTGCGATTCGGTCGAGGGCCTGCAAAAGCAGGTCGAGAAGGTCGAATTCTGGGCATCCGCCATGACGGCGCTGGCGCAGCCGGTTCCGGCCTATGAACCCGATCAGACGGCGATCGGGCGCTATGTGCGTCCGGGCCGCTTGCCGCGCAAGAAGCTCCATCGGCGCACCGCCAAGCGCCGCAACGGAAACGACGTCACACCCGCATCGGCATGAGCACGTAGAGCGCGCCGCCCGCGTCCTTGTCCTGGATCAGGGTCGGCGACCCGGGATCGGCGAGCTTGAGGACCGCGACTTCGCCATCGATCTGAGCCGCGATGTCGAGCAGGTAGCGCGAGTTGAACCCGATATCGATCGGATCTGCGTCATACTCGACCTCGAGTTCCTCCGTCGCGCTCCCGGAATCCGGGTTGGTGACGGTCAGCACCAGCTTGCCGGCGGAGAGGGCGAGCTTCACGGCGCGCCCGCGCTCGCTTGAGACCGTCGACACGCGATCGACCGCGGCCTCGAACTCCGGCTTGTCGACCACCAGCGTCTTGTCGTTGCCGGCCGGGATCACGCGGCCGTAGTCCGGAAAGGTGCCGTCGATCAGCTTCGAGGTCAGTACCACGTCGCCGATCGTGAAGCGGATCTTGGTCTGCGACAGCTCGACCGCGATTTCGGCCTCGAGGTTTTCGATCAGGCGCTGCACCTCGTTCACGGTCTTGCGCGGCACGATGATGCCGGGCATGCCCTCCGCGCCCGCCGGCGCGTCGAGCTCGACCTGGGCGAGGCGATGGCCGTCGGTCGCGACCGCGCGCAGCTTCACCGCCTTGCCGGTTCCGGCCGTGTGCAGATAGATGCCGTTGAGGTAGTAGCGCGTCTCCTCGGTGGAGATCGCGAATTGCGTCTTGTCGATCAGGCGTTTCAGGTCCTTCGCGGCCAGCACGAATTTGTGCGTCATCTCGCCGGCCGCGAGATCGGGAAAGTCGCTTTCCGGGAGCGTCTGCAGCGTGAAGCGCGACTTGCCCGCGCGGATCGTCAGCGACGCGCGGTCGCCCGAGGAGTCGAGCACGATCTGCGAGCCTTCGGGCAGCTTGCGCACGATGTCGTAGATCATGTGCGCCGGAACCGTGGTCGAACCCGCCGGCGACACTTCGGCCGGAATGCTCTCCATCACTTCGAGGTCGAGGTCGGTTGCCTTGAGGCCGAGCTTGCCCTTTTCGGCGCGGATCAGAAGGTTGGCGAGGATCGGAATCGTGTTGCGCCGCTCCACGACGCGGTGCACGTGGCCGATGGATTTGAGGAGCGCGGCGCGCTCGACGGTGACCTTCATGTCCGACCCCGCCCGATCGCAGTGAGCCAAGCCGGCGTTCGACGCCGGAGAAAACAAGCCGGCGTCCGACGCCGGGGATAGAAAGTGGCGTGCCGCCGCGGCTTAGGCAAGGGCGGACCGGGCCTCGGGGCGATTTACCCAAGGGATTCCGAGCGCCGAATTGTTATCCCGGCGGATTGGTCGCCCGGGATGACAGCAGAATTCTCACTCCTGCAGCAGGCGCTTCAAGAGCTCGATCTCCTCGGCCAGCATATTGTCGTTGTCGACCAGGCCCTCGATCTTGCGCACCGCATGCAGCACGGTCGTGTGATCCCGCCCGCCGAAGCGCCGCCCGATCTCGGGCAGCGAACGCAGCGTCAGGGTTTTCGCCAGATACATCGCGATCTGGCGCGGGCGCACCACGTTGGCGGTGCGGCGCGAGGACAACAGGTCGGCGCGGCTCACATTGTACTGGCGCGCGACCACGCGCTGGATGTCCTCGATCTTGACGCGCTTTGGCTCCTGCGGACGGATCAGGTCGCGCACCGCGCGCTCGGCCATGTCCATGGTGACCGGATGGCCGGTCAGCTTGTTGTGGGCGAGTAGCCGGTTGAGCGCGCCGTCGAGATCGCGGCCGTTATGGGTCACGCTCTTGGCAATGAAGGCGAGCACGCCCTGCGGCACGTCGAAGCCGGAATGATGCGTGCGCGCGCTTGCGACCCGGCTCTTGAGGATTTCGAGCCGCAGTTCCTCCTCGAGCGCGCCGATCTCGACCACGAGGCCGCCTGCGAGCCGTGAGCGCACACGGTCGTCGAGGCTTTCCAGATCGCCCGGCGGGCGGTCCGCCGCGATCACCACTTGGCGTCCGGCGTCGATCAGCGCGTTGAGCGTGTGGCAGAATTCGACCTGCGTGGACTTGCCCTGCAGGAACTGCAGGTCGTCGATCACCAGTACATCGATGCCGCGCAGCGCTTCCTTGAAGGCGAGCGCGGTCTGCGCCTTGAGCGCCGCGACGAAGCCGTACATGAATTTCTCGGCGGTCAGATACAGCACCCTGCGATCGGAGACGCCGTTGCCCGCCCAGGCGATCGACTGCAGCAGATGCGTCTTGCCCAAGCCCACGCCGGCATGGATGTAGACGGGATTGAACATGACCGCTTCGCCGCGCCGCGCGAGCGCCACCTGCTTTCCCGCCGCATGCGCAAGCGTGTTGGAGCGGCCGACCACGAACGTGTCGAAGGTGAGCCGCGGATCGAGCGGCGAACCGCCCAGCGCCTCGTGCGCGGCCTGCGCCGGGAGCATCGCGCCGCGCGTGTCGCCGCGCTCGGCCCCGCTCTTGATCTCGCGCGGTGCCTCGACCGGCTCCGCTACCTTCGCCTTGATGGTCGCGTTGCGCAGCACCGCCGTGCGCACGACAAGCTCGATGCGCCGCACTGCCGGAAGCTCCGCGCGCCAGCAGGCGAGCACGCGTTCGGTATAGTGCGAGTTGATCCAGCTCTTGAGGAACCGGGTCGGTACCGACATGCGCACGGTCTCGCCATCGACGGTGTCGAGGTCCATGCGGGCGAACCAGCTCGAGAACACGTCCTCGCCGACCTCGACCCGCAGCAGCTGACGGACGCGCTGCCAACCCTCCTGGTCCTTGTCCTTGGTGCTCATGACGCGCGGCTCGTGATGATCCGTCGCGGGAGGACGTACTGCAAAGGCCGGAGGCAAGTCCTGCGCAGAGGCGCGCATCGGCACGGAAGGTTGAGGCATGATGGGATCCGGAGAAGATCGGTCGGCATCGATGGGGACCGATGGGTGGAAGGGTCTTGCTCGTGAAAGGGATCGCGCGGCGTCAGGCGTCGGGCGAAGCGCCGCATCGGCATCCGGCCAATTCCGCCGGGACTTCTGGTCGATCAAGATTTGAAGCGATGATGGTCGTCGATCGTATGGCGCCGTACGTCCCTCGGGACGACAGCGCGATAGCCGGAAAACCCGGCGCTTGCCGTGCTTGGCTCATAGGGCCCCCTGGATCGATCGCGCGGCCATGCGCGACCCTGCTCTTAAGTGTTTTTGAATTCAGCCACGCCGCTCACTGACACGAACAAGAACTACGGATCGGGAAAATCAAGTCTACGCGCTTCGACATCTTACGGGACAAGTAGGATTTCCTTTACACCAGCACGCGACACTTCACCCTCTCATCACCGATGAGCGCGAACACTGAGCTATATTGAAACCGCTTCGGGTGCGGGAAGTATTCGTCAGCATACATCGCCGCCGCCGCCTGGCAACAAAATCCGTTAACGAATGGTCGCCGTCAAGCCGCCACCTGCGCGTGCGTTTGCGTGTGGCGCGCAGTTCGTGCCGCAACCGCTTGAATCGGCGTGTGGATTCAAGGCGCGATACGACATCAGAATGACACTGCGGCACAGCGCTTTTTGGCGCGCGTGCGAGGCTCGGAAAATCGTTTCGTGAGCCCCGCTCCAAGCGTGGCCTCTAAGCGCTTTTGCTTGCTGCAGATTTTGCGCGCGCCGAAGGCGCGTAACTCTGGCCATGTGACGGCGCACATGCATGCGGATTGAAAACTTTTCGGCGCCGCCGAAGCGATTGCAAACATCGTGTGACGCGGCCGCAACAGTTTAATGTCCGCACATATACGTAGCAGCGTGCGCAAACTCCGCCACGACATCAAACGGCAGTGAGATTGTCGCACAAACATAAAGCCCGGCCAAGGCCGGGCTTTGGTCGCCAGTGATCGTAAGCCTGCTTGCCGACTTACTTGCCGAGCTTGGCGACGCGATGCGCGAGACGCGAGACCTTGCGGTTCGCGGCGTTGCGATGGATCACGCCCTTCTGCGCCGCACGCATTAGTTCCGGCTCGGCCGACTTGAGCGCCACGAGCGCGGCGTTGCGGTCGCCGGAGGCGATCGCGTCCTCGAGCTTGCGCAGCGATGTGCGCATGCGCGTGCGGCGCGACTTGTTGACCTCGGTGCGGTGCGCGATGACGCGCGTGGCTTTGCGGGCAGAGGAAGTATTGGCCATCGATGTTCGTCCGTCACATGCGGGGCGCGCTTCGCGAGCGGCCGCCGATCGTAAGCGTTGAAAATGAAAGGCGGCGAGGACTTCGCCGCCGGTTGGGCAGGCTTATAGAGGGGGCTTCCCGAGGCGTCAACGGCGCTCAGTCGCGTTCTTCATGGCCTCTGCGATCGCGTCCGCCGTCGGCCGACAGTCGGCCGAGTGGCTGGACTGAGATGCGGCGACACACCACCGGCCTTCAATCTGCGCCAGATTCAGCCGGTGACCGGCCTGGTCGGTGAGCTGCTTGAGATATTGAAGCTGGGTCCGGTCGTTTCCCTCGCGAAATGGGTGGATGTAGTTGACGTCGCCGATGATGATGGCCGCCTGCTCGGCGAAGGCGAGCGCCGGCAGCCCTTTGAGGAAACGCATGCGGACCAAACGCCGATGCACGTCCGCCATGCCGGTCTGGATGTATTGCCGGAACTGGAACTGCTGGCTGCCTTTGCTGATCTCGACGGTGCGCAGTTCGCCCGCCCAGTCGTAGATGTCCTGAAACAGATGGCGATGGATGGCGCGAAGATGGACGAGGTCGAATGAGCCGCGCGGGATTGGCTCAAGACTTCGATTGGCGGTTTGAAGGCGTTCGACCCGGTCGAGGTCGACAGCGCTGGTCAAGCCAAAGCGGTTCTTGAGGATGGACGTTCCCGGATAGACGTAGGGATCGTCACTCACTTGTCGGCAAGCGCTCGCGCCAATGCGTTGATGTGAGCGCGGCGCTGCTCGGCCGTCCACCCCTCACGCTCGAACATCTCGAACATCGCAATGTCCTCTGCGTCGAGCGGATTACCCTCGATCGCCTGCAGGTTCATCGCTTCGAGTCGGAGCTTCCGCAGCTCGGCGACTTCAGCCTTGGACAATTTTTCTGCGACGCCGCTCATGTGCACACCATAGCACGACGGCGTCGAAATGTCCTCTCCGCGAGGGCCTCAGGCGACCCGTTTGGCCCGCGCCATATCGTATCCGGCATTCGCGGCCGTGCGGTCGGCGGCCGGAAAAGGCGCGAGCGGCGGCGCGACGCGGGCCCAGCCGGCGTCATGATGGATATGCGCGAGCGTTGCCTTGACGCCCGCGACGAGCGGCTTGCCGTCGAACAGCTTGCGGATGGTCACGGCGGTATCGAGCGCCGCCGCATCGCCGGTCGCCCAGGCGCGCTGGCAGAGATCGGCATTGAGGTTCGCGGTCGCCGAGATGCAGCCCGCGAAGATCCCGGAGCGCGCCTCGATCAGGCAGGCTTCGGTCGAGGGGAACACCTTGAAGCCTTTCGCCACGCCCGTGGCCTGCCGCGCATAGGCCATGTCGCCGGAGGAGTCCTTCAAGCCCACGATGCGGCCGCCATGCGCGTCGAGCAGCCGCGCGATCAGCGTCACGTGCCACGGCAGCCCGGACTGCGAGGGGAAGTGATAGAGGTAGATCGGGATCGGCTTTTCGCTCGTCGCCTTCACGATCGCCCCGATGTAGGCGGCAAGCCCGTCGTCCGGCACGCCCTTGTAGTAAAATGGCGGCAACACCAGCGCGGCCGCAAAGCCGAGATCGGCCGCGTGCCGCGTCAGTTCCACGGCGTCTGCCGTCGCGGCCGCGCCGGTCCCGACCATCAGACGGTCCAGCGGCAGCCCGGCCGCCTTGTAGGCGGTCATCACCGCCTTGCGCTGGTCGAGCGAGAACGAGGTCGCCTCGCCGGTCGTGCCGAGCACGTTGAGGCCGTCGCAGCCGGTATCGAGCAGGAAACGCGCAAGCTTGACCGAGCGCGCGGCGTCCGGTGCGCCGTTCTCGTCGACCGCGGTTGCCACGGCGGCGATGACGCCGGAGAGTTTCGATTGGCTCATGAGGTCACCCGCTCACATTATACGCCGCGAGCGCGGCCATGTTGACGAGGTCGGTATCCTTGGCCGAGAGGTTCACGATCTGCACCGAATTGTCGAGCCCGACCAGCAGCGGTCCGATCACGGTCGCGCCGCCGAGCTCCTGCAGCATCTTGGTCGAGATCGCCGCGGAGTGGAACGCCGGCATGACCAGCACGTTCGCGGGTCCCGACAAGCGGCAGAACGGATAGGCGCCCATCAGGTCGGGATTGAGCGCGACGTCGGCCGCCATCTCGCCGTCATACTCGAAGTCGACGCGGCGCTGATCGAGGATGCGCACCGCATCCTGCACCTTTGCGGCGCGCTCGCCTGGCGGATGACCGAAGGTCGAGAACGAAAGCAATGCAAGCCGCGGCTCGTAGCCGAGCTTGCGCGCCACGCCCGCCGCCTCGACCGCGATCTCGGCGATGTCCTGCCCGTCCGGCATTTCGGTGACCGCGGTATCGGCAACCAGCACGGTGCGCCCGCGCGCAATCACCAGCGACACGCCGATCACCCGATGGCCGGGCTTGGGGTCGATCACGCGCCGCACTTCTTCGAGTGCGACCGAGAAATTGCGCGTCACGCCGGTCACCATGGCGTCGGCATCGTTCATCGCTACCATGCAGGCCGCGAAGGTGTTGCGGTCCTGGTTCACCATGCGCTGGCAATCGCGGATCAGATAACCTTTGCGCTGCAGCCGCTCATAGAGGTGCGCGGCGTATTCGGCGTTGCGCCGCGACAGCCGCGCATTGATGACGTCGATGCCCTGGCCGATCTCGATGCCCGCATTGGCTGCGGTCGCCTTCACGCGGTCCTCGCGTCCGACCAGCAACGCGGTTCCGAGGCCTTGGTGCACGAAGCTCGCCGCCGCGCGGATGACCTGTTCCTCCTCGCCTTCCGCGAAGGCGACGCGTTTCGGCATCCGCCGCAGCCGCTCGAATACGCGCGCCAGCACGCCCGCGACCGGATCGCGGCGCGAGCGAAGCTGCTGCTGGTAAGCGTCCATGTCGACGATCGGCTTGCGCGCGACGCCGGTGTCCATCGCGGCCTTCGCGACGGCCGGCGGGATAGCCGAAATGAGCCGCGGGTCGAACGGCACCGGGATGATGTAGTCCGGCCCGTATTTCGGCCGCGTGCCGTAGGCGGCCGCGACCTCGTCCGGTACGTCCTCGCGCGCGAGATCGGCGAGCGCGTGGGCGGCCGCGATCTTCATCTCCATATTGATGGTGGTGGCGCGCACGTCGAGCGCGCCGCGGAAGATGTAAGGAAAGCCGAGGACGTTGTTCACCTGGTTCGGATAGTCCGAGCGCCCGGTCGCCATGATGGCGTCGGACCGGACCTCGGCGACTTCTTCCACGGTGATCTCGGGATCCGGGTTCGCCATCGCGAAGATGATCGGCCTGTCCGCCATCGATTTGATCATATCGATGGTGAAGGAGCCCTTGGCCGAGAGCCCGAACGCCACGTCCGCGCCCACGAAGGCGTCGCTGAGCGTGCGCGCCTTGGTCTCGATCGCGTGCGCGGACTTCCACTGGTTCATGCCTTCGGTGCGGCCCTGGTAGACCACGCCCTTGGTGTCGCACAGCGTCAGGTTCTCCGGCCGAAAGCCGATCGCGCGCAACAGTTCCAGGCATGCGATGCCGGCAGCGCCCGCGCCGTTGCACACGAGCTTCGTGGTTGCGACGTCGCGCCCCGTCAGGTTGAGCGCATTGATCAGTCCGGCGGCTGCGATGATCGCGGTGCCGTGCTGGTCGTCGTGGAACACCGGGATGTCGAGCAGTTCACGCAGGCGCTGCTCGATGATGAAGCACTCCGGCGCCTTGATGTCTTCCAGATTGATGCCACCCCAGCCCTTGCCGAGGAACTTGACGCAATTGATGAACTCGTGGGGATCCTCGGTGTTCACTTCCAGATCGATCGAGTCGATGTCGGCGAAGCGCTTGAACAGAACCGCCTTGCCTTCCATCACGGGTTTGGCGGCGAGCGCGCCGCGGTTTCCCAGACCCAGGATCGCGGTGCCGTTGGTGATGACGGCGACGAAATTGCCCTTCGTGGTGTAGTCGTAGGCCTTGCTCTCGTCCTCGGCGATCGCGAGCACGGGCACCGCGACGCCGGGCGAATAGGCGAGCGAGAGATCGCGCTGCGTCGCCATCGGCTTGGTGGCGATCACTTCGAGCTTGCCCGGCCGGCCCTGGCTGTGAAACAGCAGCGCTTCCTGGTCGGTGAACGTCGGCCGCGACTGGCGGCCGGAGTCTTTTCCGGACATTTCCACCCCTTGTACGCAACGCTCCGCAACGGCGGGATCCGCACCTTAGCGGAGCGGGGACCGGTGGCTCAAGGACGAGCCATGCCGAGACGGAGCCCATAGTGCGGTGCGGGATGCACCGCCAGCATGCGCTTTGCGCACGCTATGACACACGTCGCGCCGAACCGCGACCGGCATCGCGCGCATGATAGCTCGAAGATTGGGCTTGGGCCGCTGTGGGCTGCGTGGCGGCGGCGCATGAAAGCGCGCGTCTCATCTGCTAGCGTTGCAGCCCATGGACGCTTCCACCACCACGACACCGGCAACGCCCGCCGAGGGCAATGGCCGCGTCACGCCCGTGATGGAGCAATATATCGAGATCAAGGCCGCCAANNTTCTACCGGATGGGCGATTTCTACGAGCTGTTCTTCGACGACGCGGAAGTCGCAAGCCGCGCGCTCGGCATCGTGCTCACCAAGCGCGGCAAGCACCAGGGCCGCGACATCCCGATGTGCGGCGTGCCGGTTATTCGCGCCGACGAATATCTGCACCGGCTGATCGCGCTCGGTCATCGCGTGGCCGTGTGCGAGCAGCTTGAGAATCCGGCCGAGGCGAGGAAGCGCGGCGCCAAGAGCGTGGTGCGCCGCGATGTGACACGCCTCGTCACGCCCGGCACGCTCACCGAGGACTCGCTGCTCGACGCGCGGCGCAACAATTATCTCGTCGCGCTCGTTCGCGCGAAAGCATCCTCCCCCGATGCGTCGGCGCAATTCGCGCTCGCCTTCCTGGATATCTCGACCGGTGAATTCCGCGTCATGGAATGCGACCGCCTCGCGCTCGCAGCCGAGATCGCGCGGCTGGAGCCGGGCGAGATCGTCGTGTCGGATGCGCTCTATGCCGACCCCGAGGTCGCGCCCTACCTGCGCACGCTTCCCGTGACGCCGCTCACGCGCGACGTTTTCGACGGCGCGACCGCCGAGCGGCGGCTTGCCGCCTACTTCGCGGTGGCGACCACGCAGGCCTTCGGCGCGTTCTCGCGCCTTGAGCTCACTGCCGCCGCGGCGTGCATCACTTACGTGGAACGCACGCAGCTCGGGTCCCGGCCGCCGCTATCGCCGCCGACGCGGGAGGCGGCCGGCGCCACGCTGATGATCGATGCTGCGACACGAGCCAATCTGGAGCTCACGCGCACCCTGGCGGGCGAGCGGCCGGGCTCGCTTGCGGCAACCATCGACCGCACCGTGACGTCGGCCGGCGCGCGGCTGTTGAACCAGCGGCTCGCGGCGCCGCTCACCGATCCGGTTCTGATCGCGCAACGTCTCGATTCGGTTGAGACCTTCGTCGACGATTCCGCAGCGCGCACCGAGTTGCGCGAGCGGCTTGCGGCCGCGCCGGACATCGCCCGCTCGCTGGCCCGCCTGGTGGTCGGGCGCGGCGGCCCGCGCGATCTTGCGGCGATCCGCGACGGGCTCACGGCGGCCGAAGCGCTTGCCCGGCGTCTCGGTGCGCTCACCGAGCTGCCGGCCGAGATCGCGGTGGCGGCGCAGGCGCTGTCCGCGCCCGATCCCGGCATCGCCGCAGTGTTGACGGCGGCGCTTGCCGACGAACTGCCGCATCTCAAGCGCGACGGCGGCTTCGTGCGCCCGGGCTTCGACGCTGCGCTCGACGAGACACGCGCGCTGCGCGATGAATCGCGCCGCGTCGTC
The DNA here is from genome assembly GCA_003140315.1 of Hyphomicrobiales bacterium. Taxonomy (GTDB): domain Bacteria; phylum Pseudomonadota; class Alphaproteobacteria; order Rhizobiales; family Xanthobacteraceae; genus PALSA-894. The sequence goes on along the minus strand of PLJS01000157.1, from coordinate 11,755 downwards.
GCGGCGCTGCAGGCGCGCTACGCCGAAGAAAGCGGCGTGCGCGCGCTCAAGGTCCGCCACAACAATGTGCTGGGATACTTCATAGAAGTAACCGCGCAGCACGGCGAGAAGCTCCTGGCCGCGCCGCTCAACGCGACTTTCATCCATCGCCAGACGCTCGCCGGCCAGGTGCGCTTCACCACTACCGAGCTCGCCGCGCTTGAAGCCAAGATCGCGACCGCGGCCGACCGCGCGCTGGCGCTGGAGCTGGAGATATTCGACGCATTGTCCGCGCAAATCACCGGCGCGACCGGCGCGATCCGGCGCGTCGCCGAAGCGCTGGCGGTGCTCGATGTCGTCGCGGCCTTGGCGGCGCTCGCCGTCGAGCGCGACTATGTGCGTCCTGAAGTCGACCGCTCGCTTGATTTCGTCATCGAGGGAGGGCGCCATCCGGTGGTCGAGCAGGCGCTCCAGCGCGACGGCGGACCGTTCGTGGCGAACGATTGCGACTTGTCGCCTCCACCAGGCGAGGGGGCGGGCCGTATCTATCTCATCACCGGACCGAACATGGCCGGCAAGTCCACCTATCTGCGCCAGAACGCGCTGATCGCCCTGATGGCGCAGATGGGGAGCTTCGTGCCGGCGAAGCGCGCGCGCATCGGCGTGGTCGACCGGCTGTTCTCGCGTGTCGGCGCTGCCGACGATCTCGCGCGCGGACGCTCNNGGCCGCGGCACCGCGACCTTCGACGGGCTGTCCATCGCCTGGGCGGCGATCGAGCACCTGCATGAGAAGAACCGCTGCCGTGCGCTGTTCGCGACGCACTTCCACGAGCTGACCGCGCTGGCCGCCAAGCTCAAGCGCCTGTTCAACGCGACCGTGCGCGTGAAGGAATGGCAGGGCGATGTCGTGTTCCTGCATGAGGTCGTGCCGGGTGCCGCCGATCGCAGTTATGGCATCCAGGTGGCGAAGCTCGCAGGCCTGCCGGCGAACGTGATCGAGCGGGCCAAGCTCGTGCTGGCGCAGCTTGAGGCCGTGGACCGCACCTCGCCGGCGCGCCGCCTGATCGACGACCTGCCGCTGTTCGCCGCGAGCGCGCGGCCGGCGCCCGCCAAGGACAAGGCCGATGAATTGGCGCAAGCGCTGGCCGCGCTCAATCCCGACGAGATGTCGCCGCGCGATGCGCTTGAGGCGCTTTACGCGTTGAAGCTCAAGGCCGCGAAGAAGTCTTAAGCGAAGCCTTGGCAAGCCGGTAGCGGCCGAACCCCCACAGCCCGAGGTTCCAGCAAACGCATGTCGCGAGCGCGAGGCTCAAGCCTGCCGCCGCACCGAAGCGCGGCGCCGTAAGCGAGAGCAGCGCGATCGCGCAGGCGAATCCGATCAGACCCCAGAGGCCGTTCGCCAGCACGGCGGCGGTCGCGGGCCCGCCGATGCGCGCGTGCAGGATCAGGATGAGGCTCGTGAACACCACGGGGAACAGCGCGATGATGCCGCTCACCGTTGGCCCGACGCTGTTCGACAGCGTCACGACCGTGGCGACGAGCGTCGCGACCAGGCTTGCGCGCAGCGGGATGTCGAACCAGCGGCGCGTGATCAGCGGCATCTTGGCGGCGCGAAAGCGCTGCACCAGCGGCAGACACACGACGAACGCGACGACATTGACGGCGATGCCGGCCGTCAGCGACCAGTGAAAGGTACGTACCAGCACGGCGAAGAGAAACCACACGGAAATTCCCGCCGCGAGGCTCGCGATCATGCGGTAGCGCTGCGCCGTCAGCACGTAGATCAATCCCATGAAGGTCGTCGCCGCGTTGAGCGGAAGGCTCGCAAGCGCACTCGTCGCGATGAAGCCCGCGTCGTGATCGAGCGCGAGGAACAGGTAGGACGGGCCGGCTGAGACCGGGAGCGTCGCGACCAGCGCACCGATCACCGGCCCGGAGCGCTCGGTGACGATCGACGCCGCGATCACGAACGCTGCCGTGACCGCCATGCGCAGCGCGAGCGTGAGAATGAAGGCGAGGTCGGGGGACATTCGTGGCCGTCATCCTGAGGTGGCGACCGAAGGTCGCCCTCGAAGGATGGCGGTGAAGCGCCGTCGCCCTTCGAGGCTCGCTGCGCTCGCACCTCAGGGTGACGGCGCGGAGCGCGCGGCTATTTTATTCTCACATCTTCCGCAGCTTCACCTCGACCGGCGGGCCGCTCTTGATGGTCTGATAGACCACGCAATAGCGCTCCGTGAGCTTGAGCAACTGGTCGAGCTTCTCTTGCGGGGCATCGGTGTCGACCGCGAAGGCAAGCCGGATCTGCGCGAAGCCGACGGGGGCATCCTTGGCGACGCCGAGCGTGCCGCGGAAATCGAGATCACCCTCAGCCGTGACGTTGGCGGACTTGAGCGGAATGTCGAGCGCGGTCGACACGGCTTTCAGCGTGACGCCCGCGCAGGCGACGAGCGCTTCGAGCAGCATGTCGCCCGAGCAAAGCTCCAGCCCCGAGCCGCCGGTCGCTGGATGCAGGCCCGCAACGCTCAGCGCGCGTCCGGTCTCGACCTTGCAGGCGATGTTGGTGTCGTCGAGCGTGCCATGCGCTTTCAGCGTGATCATCGCGGCGCCGGGATCGCCCTTGTAGCGCTCCTTGATCGGCGCCTGCATCGCGCGTAACGCGGTCGCGTCCATGGTTTTTCTCCTTAAGCCGCCGGCGTCAGCACCACGCGGCCGACGATCTTGCCGGCGCGCAGGTCGTTGAGCGTCTCGTTCACGTCTTCGAGCGGACGCGCGCGGATCGGCACCGACGGCATGCCGGTGCGCTTCACGAGGTCGAGCAGCTCCGCGATGTCGGTCTGGCTGCCGACGTAGGAGCCGCGCAGCGTCATCGCACGCATCGGCAGGTAAGGCGTCGGCACCGTCACGTCGCCGCCGAACAGCCCGACCACGATCACCGTGCCACCCTTGATGATCGAATCGATCGCGAGCTTCACGGTCGCGCTCGACCCGACGAAATCGATTACCGCCCAGGCGCCGCCGCCGGTCGCTGTTTGAATTTGCTTCACCGCGTCGGCCGTGCTGCCGTCGATCGTCTTGCTGGCGCCGGCCTTGATGGCGGCCTCGCGCTTGCCGGCATCGATGTCGACCACGATGACATCTTTCGCGCCCATCTTTTTCGCCAGCGTCACGCCCATCAGGCCGACGCCGCCCGCGCCGATGATCACCAGCGCCTCGTCATGAATCGTGCCGGCGACCTTCTTCAGCGCGCTGTAGGCGGTGACGCCCGAACAGGCGAGCGGCGCGGCTTCCTGCGGCGAGAGGCTACCGATGTCGAACAGGTGGCGCGGGTGCGGAGCGAGCAGATGCGTGGAATAGCCGCCGTTGGCGAAGACGCCGAGATTGCGCGACTTCAGGCACAGGTTCTCGTCGCCGCGCAGGCAGACCTTGCAGGTCCCGCAGCCCATCCAGGGATTGACCAGCCGCACGTCTCCCACCTTGACGCCCTTTGCGTCCGGGCCGACCGCGATGACCTCGCCGACATTCTCGTGACCCATGGTCAGCGGCAGCTTGATGCCGCGGTCGGCGAGCATCAGTTTCTTGCCGCCGCCGATCTCGTAGTAGCCGTCCCAGATGTGCAGGTCCGAGTGGCACACGCCGGCCGCCAGCATCTTCAAGAGCACCTCGGTGCCCTTCGGCGTCGGCGTTTCGCGCTCGATCATTTGCAACGGTGCGCCGCACTCGCAGACATCGAAGCTACGCATTTTCATTCTTGATTTCCTCCCATACGTCGCGGGCAATTGTTCTCTGCGCGGGACAGAACAGCAGCGCGCAGCAATTGGCAAGAAGCCCGCCGCGCGCTCGGTGCAACCCTCTCCCCTTGAGGGAGAGGGTATTCGGAGCGCGCAGCGTCACCACCACATCGCCGCGCCGGTCTCCGACTTCGTCTCGCGATCGTCCGTGATCTTGCGGTTGAGCGAACGGTCGAGCGCCGCGAGCACGCGGCGCTTGGCGAAATCGTAGGCCGCCGACTGGCGGTCGCGCGGGCGAGGAAGATCGATCTCGATTTCGGCAAACACGCGGCCGGGCTGCGGGTGCATCACCACTACCCGGTCGGCGAGCACGATCGCCTCATCGACGTCGTGCGTGACGACGACCAGCGTCGGCTTGCTGTCGGCCCACAGGTCGAGCAGGTGGTCCTGCAGATCGACGCGGGTGAACGCATCGAGCGCGGAGAACGGCTCGTCGAGCAACAACACCGCGGGCCGCATCACCAGCGCGCGCGCGAGCGCGACGCGTTGCGCCTGTCCGCCCGAGAGCTCGCGCGGCCACATGTTCGCCTTGTCGGCCAGGCCCACGCGATCGAGCTGGCGCGCCACACGCTCGCGGCGCTCGGCCTTCAACAGGCTCGTGAGACCGAAGCCCACATTGCCGGCGACCGTGAGCCAGGGAAGCAAGCGCGGCTCCTGGAACACGATCCCGATCTTCTCATGCGGCGACATGATCGTGTCGCCGTCGAGCGCGACCGTTCCTTGGCTCGGATTGTCGAGGCCGGATACGAGACGCAGCAAGGTGGACTTGCCGCAGCCCGAGCCGCCCACCACGGCGACGATCTCGCCGGGCGCGACGGCAAGCGAAACGCCGTCGAGCGCCCGCACGGCGTTGTCATAGGTCTTTCCGACATGGGCGATGCTGAGCATTAGGGCCTATTCTCATTGCGCATGATCTTGTCCGAAAACCGGTACCCACTTTTCGGGATCATGCGCGCGCTCCATAGCGGTCTTCCCAGCGCAGGAACGGCGCCGCCGCGGAGGTGAGCATCCAGTCCGTGGTCTTGCCGATGACGGCGAACACCACGATCGCGGCGACGATCTGTGCCGGCTTGCCGAGCTGCTGGCCGTCGACCAGCAGATAGCCGAGCCCTTCCGATGCGCCGAGCAGTTCGGCCGCCACCACGAACATCCAGCCGAGTCCGAGGCCGGAGCGCAGCGCGATGACGTAAGCCGGCAGTACGGCCGGCAGCAGGATGCGCCAAACCATCGCTGGGCCTGAGAGACGGAACACGCGGCCAACCTCGACGATCTTGCGATCGACCGAGAGCACAGCGCCCATCACGCCGAGATAGACCGGGAAGAACACGCCGACCGCGATCAGCGTGATCTTCGAGGATTCGAAAATCCCGAGCCACAGGATGAACAGTGGCACCCAGGCGATCGACGGAATGGCGCGCAGCGCCTGCAGCGTCGGATCGAGCAAGCCACGCATCAGCGCCGAATAGCCGGTGATCGCGCCGGCGAGGGTGCCCGCCACGACGCCGAGGCCGAAGCCGGCGGCGACCCGCAGCACCGTCGCAAGCGTGTGGCGCTGCAATTCGCCAGTGCTGGCGAGCTCGGCCAGCGTGTCCCAGATGCGGGAGGGGGGGGGCACGAGGCGACCGTCCGAGAGGCCCGCGCGCACCGCAAGCTCCCACGCGAGCGCCAAGCCGACCGGCAGCAGCAGCCCGAGCGCGAGGCTCGCGGGGTGCGCAAACGAACGGGGTTGGCGCGCCGTGGCGAGCGCGGGTTCGGTGACGGTCATGGAGAAAAGAGACATGGGGCGACGATGAATTGCAATGGAGCGACGGAGGAGCCGCAAGCTCGAATACCCTCTCCCCTTGTGGGAGAGGGTCGCCCCGAAGGGGCGGGGAGAGGAGAGGGGGCTTCTTCGTCAAAGTCTTTGCGAAGCGAACCCCTCTCCCGCCCTCGCTTTGCTCGGCACCCTCTCCCACAAGGGGAGAGGGGAAGCGGAGCGTGGGGAGAGAAGCGCGGTCTAATTCGTCACCGTCACCCAGCGATCGTCGATCAGGCTGTCGACCGCCGCCTTCACGTCGACGTCGGCCTTGATGACGCCCGCCTGCTGCAACGCCAGACCGGCGGCAAGGATCGAGTCCCGCTGCGGCGCGCCGATGCGGCTGTGGGTCAATTCGGTGCGCTCCTTGAGCTGCTTGTCGACCACGGCCTCCGGCAGCTTCGTCGCCGCGATGAACACCCGCTTCTCTTCGGCATAATTGGCGAGCGAATATTTGCGCGCCTCCTCGTAGACCGCGAGCACGCGCCGCACGAGATCGGGATGGTCCTTCAGGAACTCCTCGCGCACATTGAGGATGCCCCAGGTGTTGGCGGCGGGATTGCGATAGAACAGCTTCGCGCCGTCCTCGACTTCGGCCTGCGCCATCATCGGATCGAGACCGGCCCAGGCATCGACATCGCCGCGGATCAGCGCGGTCTTACCGTCGGGATGCTGCAACAGCACCGGCGTGATGTCCTTTTCGGTCAAGCCGGCGTCGAGCAGCGCGCGCACGAGGAAGATGTGCGGGTCGGTGCCGCGCGTCACCGCGACGCGCTTGCCTTTGAGGTCGGCGACGGTGCGGATCGCGCTGTCCTTGCGCGTGACGAGCGCGGTCCATTCGGGACGCGAAAAGACGTAGATCGATTTGATCGGATTGCCGTTGATCTTGGCCAGCAGCGCCGCCGAGCCCGCGGTCGAGCCGAAATCGATCGAGCTGGCGTTGAGGAATTCGAGCGCCTTGTTCGAGCCGAGCGTCTGCACCCAGCGGATCGCGATGCCGTCCTTGGCGAATTCCTTCTCGAGCAGGCCCTGTTCCTTCAGGACCATCGAGACCGGATTGTAGGTCGCCCAATCGAGGCGGATTTCCTTCGGCTTGTCGGCCGCCAGCAGCGACGTCGGCAACAGGCCGACGAAGAACGCCGAGCAGATGAGGGATCGTCGTGAGAAAAGGGACATCGAAGTCCTCCATTCGTTTGCGGCGCTCGATCGAAGCGTGCCGCGGATTGATGGAGGCGGGGAGTGGCCCGCCATCAGCCAGCTTGGGCGGGGCCCACGCTTTAGCTGCATTTGTTAAGCGCCCGCAAGCTGATCACTCAAATCGGCGCTAAGTTTATTCTATCGGAACCTCTATTTTCGCGTCAATAAGAATGAAATATTCGATATATAAACAATCGAAGGATATTGTACTCTTTGTAACGCGCAGGCCGGATCGGCTGTGCCGGCGCCGGCCAAAATCCATACGCGCAACTCTCGTGCACATCGCCCGCCGAACCAGGATGGGCGGCGTGACACCATGTAACCGCTCGGCTATCGGAATTGTCATGCTGTCTCCTCCCGAGCATGCGCCGCGCGCCGCCACCGGCCTCATGGACACGGCCGCGGCCGCGATCGACCTCGGCAAGCTCGCGCAGGCCTATGCGGGCCGCGAGCGCGAGCTCCGCACGGCGGTGGCGCAGCGTCTCAAGACCGCCCTGAACGAGGGCCGCGCGATCGCCGAGCAGATGCTCCTGAAGGACCGTCACGGCCGGGCCTGCGCCGAGCGGCTGTGCGCGATGCAGGACGACATCATCCGCCTGCTCTACGATCTGGTCGGGCAGCTTTATCGCTCGCTCGCTCCGGCGGACTCCGAGCCGATGGTGGTGGTGGCGACCGGCGGCTATGGCCGCGGCCTGCTCGCGCCCGGCTCCGACATCGATCTCCTCTTCCTGCTGCCCTACAAGCAGACTGCCTGGGGCGAGTCGGTCGCCGAAGGCATCCTCTATTGTCTGTGGGACATGGGGCTGAAGGTCGGGCACGCGACCCGCTCGATCGACGAGTGCATCCGCCAGGCCAAGGCGGACATGACCATCCGCACGGCGCTGCTGGAGGCGCGCTATCTGCTTGGCGACCGCGCGCTGTTCGACGAATTCGTCGCGCGCTTCGACAAGGACATCGTGAAGGGCACCGCGGCGCAGTTCGTCGCCGCCAAGCTCGCCGAGCGCGAGGAGCGGCTGCGCCGCGCCGGTCAGTCGCGCTACCTGGTCGAACCCAACGTCAAGGACGGCAAGGGCGGCCTGCGCGATGTGCACACTCTCTTTTGGATCGCCAAGTATGTCTACCGCGTGCGCGAGCCCGACGAGCTGATCAAGCGCGGCGTCTTCGACCGCGAGGAATACAAGCAGTTCCGCCGCGCCGAGGATTTCCTCTGGGCGGTGCGCTGCCACATGCATTTCGTGACGGGTCACGCCGAGGAGCGGCTCTCCTTCGACATCCAGCGCGAGATCGCGGTCCGTCTCGGCTACACGGCGCATCCGGGGATGCGCGATGTCGAGCGCTTCATGAAGCACTACTTCCTGGTCGCCAAGGACGTGGGCGATCTGACCGCGATCCTGTGCGCGGGGCTGGAAGAGCGCGAGGCAAAGCCGGTGCCGGTGCTCGACCGCGTGATGGCGCGGTTAAAGCCGCGCCCGCGCCGCGTGGTGCTCGACAGCGAGGATTTCGTCGTCGACAACAATCGCATCAACATCGCGGATGCGGACGCCTTCCGCCGCGACCCCGTCAACCTCATCCGCATCTTCCGTCTCGCCCAGAAGCACAATCTCGCCTTCCATCCGGAAGCGATGCGCGCCGCGAAGCGCTCGCTCAAGCTGATCGATCAGAAGCTGCGCGAGGACAAGGTCGCGAACGACCTGTTCTTCGAGATCCTCACCAGCGACGGCGCCGAGGTGGTGCTGCGGCGGATGAACGAGGTCGGCGTGCTCGGGCGCTTCGTGCGCGCCTTCGGCCGCATCGTCGCGATGATGCAGTTCAACATGTACCACCACTATACGGTGGACGAGCACCTGCTGCGCTGCATCGGCATTCTGGCCGACATCGAGGCGGGGGACAGCGACGAGTTCGCGCTGGCAAGCGAGATCATGCGCACGATCCAGAAGCCGCATCGCAACCTGCTCTATGTGGCGCTGTTCCTGCATGACATCGCCAAGGGGCGGGTCGAGGACCACTCAATCGCGGGCGCGCGCGTGGCGCGCCGCATCTGTCCGCGGCTCGGCCTGTCGACCGCCGAGACCGAGACGGTCGCCTGGCTGATCGAAAATCACCTCGTGATGTCGTCGATCGCGCAGTCGCGCGACCTCTCCGACCGCAAGACGATCGAGAACTTCGCCGCCATCGTACAGTCGCTTGAGCGGATGAAGCTCCTGTTGATCCTCACGACGGTGGACATACGCGCGGTCGGGCCCGGCGTGTGGAACTCATGGAAGGCGCAGCTCCTGCGCACGCTTTACTACGAGACCGAGCCGGTGCTCACCGGCGGGTTCTCGGAGGTCGATCGCGCCAAGCGCGTTGCGATGGCGCAGGTCGAATTCCGCGCCGAGATGAAGGACTGGAGCACGGACGATCTCGATGCCTATATCGCCCGCCACTATCCGGCCTACTGGCTCAAGGTCGACCTGCCGCACAAGGTTTCGCACGCCCGTTTCCTCAAGTCGGCGCAGGGCGCCGGCAAGGCGGTCGCGACCGGCGTCGGCTTCGATGCGGCGCGCGGCGTCACCGAGCTCACCGTGCTCGCGCCGGATCATCCACGCCTTCTGTCGGTGATCGCGGGAGCCTGTGCGGCCGCCGGCGCCAATATCGTCGACGCGCAGATCTTCACCACCACCGACGGGCTTGCGATCGACACCATCGCGATCTCGCGCGAATTCGAGCATGACGAGGACGAGGCGCGGCGCGCGGTGCGCATCGCGGATTCGATCGAGCGCGCGTTGCGCGGCGAGCTGCGTCTGCCCGACGTGATGGCGAAGCGCGCGGCGCGCAAGGCGCGGCTCAAGGCCTTTGCCATCGAGCCCGACGTGATGCTGAACAATCAGTGGTCCAATCGCTACACGGTGGTCGAGGTCACCGGGCTCGACCGGCCGGGCCTGCTCTATGAGCTGACCGCGACGCTATCGAAGCTCAACCTCAACATCGCCTCAGCGCATGTGGCGACCTTCGGCGAACGCGTGGTCGACGTGTTCTACGTCACCGATCTGCTCGGCGCGCAGATCACGGCGCCGTCGCGTCAGGCCGCGATCAAGCGCGCGCTGCTGCCGCTGTTCGCCGAGGAAGAGCGCAAGCAGGCGAAAGCCGGTTGATGCCATTCCGGGGTCGCCGCCTTGCGGCGCCCCGAAATGACGCGGCTTCAGTTCGTGCGCGGGCCGAACGTGACTTCGAACGGAACGAAGATCTGGTGGATCGCGGCGGCGACGAAGCGCGGGCCAGCGTCTTCCGGATACATCGGCTGCATCACGACGTGATGATGCCGGTGATGTTTCGTATGATTCGCGGAAGCGATGGAGGGCAGGGTGGCGACGAACGCCGCGCCGAGCAGCAGAACAAACGACTTACGCATTGAGAAACCTCGTTACGTACCGGAGCCCCCCGGCGCGCGCCACTAAGCAGGGAACGGCGCGGCTGTCACGATTGCTTAAGCATGTTTCGAAATCCGCGCGCCGCGTGTTGCCCTCGCGCAACGCCGCGAGTTCCCGTCGCCCGTACCTCAATACTTAACCCCGCTTTAAACCGCGCTCCCGTAGCGTGCCGCGCGAGGGAGAGCCTCCGCGTATGGGAGGCGAGGGGCGTTGATGGCGGCCGCAAAAGTCAAAAGTTCCGAGCGGCGCGAACCGTCCTTCCCGCAGGCGGGTCCGGCGCGCGACAGTGACGCAGCGCCACGCTCGCGCGCCAAGAAGAAGCGCAAGAGCGGTGGGGGCGGCGGCAAGCAGCGCTCTACGATCGGCCGCATCGTCTATTGGTCACTCGTGCTCGGCCTGTGGTGCTTCATCGGCGCCATCGGCGTAATCGGCTGGGTCGCGGCGCACCTGCCGCCGATCCAGTCGCTCGAAGTTCCCAAGCGTCCGCCTTCGATTCAGATCGTCGGGCTCAACGGCCGCGTTCTCGCGACGCGCGGCGAGATGGGTGGCGCGGCGGTTCCCTTGCGCGAATTGCCGCCGTTCGTCCCCAAGGCATTCCTGGCGATCGAGGACCGGCGCTTCTACTCTCATCACGGGATCGATCCGTTCGGCGTGGTCCGCGCCGGCATCGCCAACATTCTGCACCGCGGCGTGTCGCAAGGCGGCTCGACCATCACGCAGCAGCTCGCGAAGAACCTGTTCTTGACGCAGGAGCGCACGATCCAGCGCAAGCTGCAGGAAGTGATCCTGGCGATCTGGCTCGAACGCAAATTCTCCAAGGACGAGATCCTGGAGCTCTATCTCAATCGCGTCTATTTCGGCTCCGGCGCCTATGGCGTCGAAGCGGCGGCGCAGCGCTATTTCGGCAAGCCCGCAAAGCAGATGACGCTGGCCGAGGCCGCCCTGCTGGCGGGCCTGGTCAAGTCGCCGTCGCGTCTTGCCCCGACGCGTAATTTCGATGGCGCCGAGCGGCGTGCGCAGATCGTGCTCGCCGCGATGTCGGAGGCGGGCTTCATCACCGACGACAATGCCAAGGTCGCGATGGCGACCGCGCCGAAGATCGTCAAGCCGTCGGCCGGCGGCTCGGTCAATTACGTCGCCGACTGGGTGATGGACGTGCTCAACGACCTCGTCGGGCACGTCGAGGAGGACATCGTGGTCGAGACCACGATCGACCCGACCTTGCAGGCGGCGGCCGAGAAGGCGCTGATCGACGAGCTCGCCGCCAAGGGCGCAAAGCTTGATGTCGATCAAGGCGCACTGGTCGCCATGACGCCGCAGGGCGCCGTGCGCGCGCTGGTCGGCGGGCGCAACTACGCCGAAAGCCAATTCAACCGCGCGGTCGCGGCGCGGCGCCAGCCGGGTTCGGCGTTCAAGCCGTTCGTCTATCTGACTGCGCTTGAGCGCGGGCTCACCCCCGACACGGTTCGCGAGGACAAGCCGATCGAGGTCAAGGGCTGGAAGCCCGAGAACTACAGTCACGAATATTTCGGCCCGGTCACGCTGACGCGCGCGCTTGCGCTTTCGCTCAACACCGTGTCGGTGCG
>PLJS01000186.1 GCA_003140315.1 Hyphomicrobiales bacterium | reverse complement strand
TGACCCATCAGCGACATTGGGCGCGTCGTTACGGTGCACTGCCAGAACACCTGTCCCGAGGATTATCGGCCCTGGCACCGGCGGGCGTCGTGGTGCGCGGCCGCAGCATTACGCTTGCGGATCGGACAGCACCTTCGGTGGCAGCTGGGTTGAATTCGACCGAGCCAAGATAAAGCCAACACTGCTTCTTGGTAGGCGGCTGGTTTGATCTAGCGCAATACCGTGAGACGCATTGTATGCCTGCATACCAACGTGCGTAGTTTGCAGTCGGTCAGGCGGACCGCGGGAGGTCACGATGAAAGAGATCATCGAGGATCTATGTCAGGAACATCGCAACATCGAAAAGTTGCTTCGTGTCCTGGAACGGGAGCTGAGTGTGTTCGATCGTGGCGATCGCCCAGATTACGAAGTTGTCCTGGCGGTCATCGACTACTTCAAGGACTATCCGGATTCCTGCCATCACCCGAAGGAAGATATTGTCGCCGAGAAGTTCAAGGCGCGCGACCCGATCGTAGCGTCGACTATCGGCGATCTCGAAGCGGAACACAGGGAGGGCGCGAGACGCCTGCGCCGGGTCGCCCAGGCGGTCGAGCACGTCCTGAACGGTCAGGAAATCTTGCGCCAGACCATAGACGACATCATTCGCGACTTCATCAACCACGAGCGGCAGCACATGGCCATGGAGGAGCGTGTCGTGTTTCCGGCCGTGCTCAACGCGCTACGGCCAGAAGATTGGGCGGATATCGCTCAGCAACTGGCTGACCGCTACGGCCCGCTCCATCAGCCGGACTTTGACGAGAAATTCAGCACGCTCCGGCGAAACATCCTGAAGATGGAAGAGGAAGCGGAGGCGGAGCGGCCTGGCTGAGCAACTAGTGATCGTCGTACCCACGGCGACCGGGCTCCCGCCCTCGAAACTCTCACGGTCCGGCCGTTCTCTTGCCACGCCAGTGATCGATGCTGGCAAGGAGTGGCGAAGACAAGGAGTATGCCCAGTCTCACTTGGGTCTTGGTTGTGGGAAGCGCCTTGGCAGAAGCAGCGATGTCACGATGTGTGTCCAATTTCGGGATGTAGCGACCTTTCCGGCTATAGGCGCTGCTTGATGCGGCTTTCAGCGGTTCTGGAAGGTACTGCAACCCGCGACCGTCGCGATGCTCGCGCCGTCGCGCGCACCACGACGTTTTGATTGCAGCTTCGATGCTGCCCAGGCATCGAGGTCCGCCGGGCTGTAGAGAGGATAGCGACCCACCTTGCAGTAGTCGGGGCCATCGCCCGTCACCGCGAGCTTGGCGAGGGTCCGCCAACTCAGGGGTATGCCCCGGGTCTCGGTGACGTAACGGGCTGCCTCGCGTCGGCGCAGTAATCGTACGGGTATTGCCGTCACGTTTTGGCGCGCCGATTGGCCGTGATCCTGCACCGCATCTGGGTTGACGGCACGGAGTTCCGCTGGACCCGGGAGGTCGCAGCGGCATGAGGGCCGTCAAGGATCAAATGCGATAGGAGGAAATCCGTCACCTAAATCTCGATCTGCCGCCCGACTTCCACGAAATTCCCCGGGGGAATGTTGAACAGATCCACTGTCCGCACCGAGTTGCGGAACATTAGCGTGAACAGCCGCAGGCTGGCGCGCGTCAGCCAGCTGCGTCGGTTGGAGCAGATCACGGCGTCCCGGGAGCCGAAATAGATTGCGCCTTCGAGGTCGATCGGACAGCCGCAATCTTTCGCCTGCCGCAAGGCGGCGGGAATGTCAGGAACCTGAACAAAGCCGAAGTGCACGGTGATGTGCCAAAATCCCTCGGTGAGCTTCGTCAGCTCGATGCGGTCGCGAGACGCGACACGCGGGATATCGTCGAATTTGACAGTAAGCGCGATCACGGTCTCGTACAGCGCTCTCATCTGCGCGACGTGCTCAACGATCAGGAACGGAGTTGTCGTAGTGAGCCGGGTCAGAAAGATAGCCGTACCGGGCACACGCGGGACGCCAATCTGCTTGAGGCGGCGGAAAAACTCCTCTGGCGTCTCCGTCAACACCGTGTGGCGATGGCGCATGGCCTCGAAGCCGAAGTGCCATGAGACCATGACGATAAACACTAGCGTGCCGAACGTCAGCGGGATCCAACCACCCTCCTGGATCTTGAACAGATTGGCCGCGAAGAACGCGAAATCGACCGCGAGAAACATGCCGGTCGTGGTCAAGGCCGCTCCTGCCGGCCAATGCCATCGCTCTCGCATTACCTTGTAAAGCAGTGCGGTCGTCAGCAGCATGGTCGTCGAGACCGCGGTGCCATAGGCGCCCGCCAGACGATCCGAACTGCCGAAGCTCACGGTGAGCGTGACCGTCAGCACCATCATCGTCCAGTTCACGAATGGCACGTAGATCTGACCATATTCTTCCGAGGACGTCTGGCGGATTCGCACACCCGGGAACCAGCCGAGTTGCATCGCCTGACGGGTCAGCGAAAAGGACCCTGTGATGATCGCCTGGCTGGCGATGACGGTGGCAACGGTAGCAAGTCCCACCAGCGGATAGATCGACCATGACGGCGCCAGGCGGAAGAATGGATTGCCGTCCATCGTCGGATCGCCGAGGAGGAGCGCAACCTGCCCGGCATAATTGAGGAGCAGCGCCGGCAGCACGATCCCGTACCAGGAGGTACGGATCGGATTGCGGCCGATATGGCCCATGTCGGCGTACATCGCCTCGCCGCCGGTCATCGCCAGAAAGACCCCGCCGAGTACGGCGATCCCGCTCCAGCCGTGTCCCGTCAGCAACGCGATCCCGTAGCGTGGATCAATGGCGGCGATCACCGCGGGGTAGCGGGCAATGCCAGCAGCGCCTAGCACCGCGATGATCACGAACCACAGCAGCATGACTGGCCCGAACGCCCTGGCGATCTGCGCGGTGCCGCGGCTCTGGATGGCGAACAGGCCGAACAGGATCGCGACCGCTACCGAGACGATATGCGGCTTGAACACATCGGTTGCAACGTTAAGCCCTTCGAGAGCGCTCAAGACGGAGATCGCCGGCGTGATGATGCCGTCGCCATAGATCAGCGCAGCCCCGAACAGCCCCATGACGATGAGGATTCGTTGGCTATTAGACCAGTTCGCGCCCGTCATCGACATCAACGCCAGGATGCCGCCTTCGCCATGATTATCGGCGCGCATGACGAACAGGCAATATTTGACCGAAATGGTGATGATTAGCGACCAGAAGATCAGTGAGAGACTGCCGAGCGCCACCTCCGGGGAGAAATGTCCACCCGTCGCCCCGACGACTGCCTGCAGCGTGTAGAGCGGGCTGGTTCCGAGATCGCCGTAGACGATCCCCAGCGCGGCGAGCGCGGCCGCTGGCGTGGTCTTGCGAGGGAAGCGCGCCAGCGCCGAATTGTCTTGAGCGATCTCGACCGTCATCAATCCGGGTCTCCTTGCGTCGCGGCTGCTTCAACTCGCCCGCCAGCCTGCTCAACGTTAGCATGTGGAGTCGTCCAACGCGGCAAACCGACTTCCCGCTCCGCTTCCAGCATGCTGGTCTCGAACAACGTGTGGACCGCCGTCATGCCGGCCAGTTCATTGCTGGTCATCTGGTAGTGGTGGAGGATTTCGTGGACATCGTAGGGGCCGAGCTGCGAATGCCTCGACGGCTGAAGCGCGTACTGCGCCATGTAGTCGATCCGGCAATAGGAACGTTCCGCTAAACGGGAGAAGGCTGGCAATCCGTCCGGTGTCGAGGGTAAACCGGACTCGTCGCCTCCGGCCTCGAAATGTCGAGAATGACCCGAACCGGTGCAAAGCTGGCCGTAAAGCCCGTACCGCTGAGAATCACCGCCGACCTTCGGGCCGTCGGCCTTGGTTTCCGCGTCGGCCGAAAGCTTTTCTGTCTTGACTCTTCTTTTCGCAATCACAAGAGCACGCGGATTTTTATGTGCGCCGCTGCGACCGCGAAGAAATGTAGAATGCGATAAAGCGCAGGCCGATCGTGCACAACACCGAGCGGAAATCGTCGTGGCAACGAAGTCGGCTCATGGCCCTTCTCGACCGTTCGCGGCACGGCCCGTAACAGCTGCTATTGAGGGAAGAGCGGACCTATCACGGACATCGCTGAATCGGCGCTTTTGACCCGGAGCGGTCATCACCGCGGCTGTCAATTTGCTTCGCAACAAACGCTAACTCGAATAAAATCATCAACGCGATCTGCAAGCCAGCCACGAGCTTCAGCGCCGCCACAAAGGCGATAACCGCGACTACAACTCGCTTGATCAAAAAGTTCATATGCCCCGACACGGACGCCGCAAAGCTACATCAATTTCCTGGATTTCGAAACGGGGCGCGATGTTGCCAGTTGTCCCTCAACCGCCCCGATGGCCGCTGACCGGCGTGGGCAGCTCATCGGCCGCCTCAACCGCGCAGTGGGTGCAGGCGAACTGCCGAGCCGTCTGTGCGGCAATTCATCAGACAAATCGAAAGCTATTTGGGCGATAGGTGGATAATCCGCAAGCCTTGTTCGGTTTTACCTGAGCCGAGGCGGTCGGCTAAGAGGTACCGTGCCTGAAGCAGGAAGTGCAGGGACGAAGCTGTGGCGGTGGCGGTGACGACGAGGTGCGCGTGATCATGGCCGCCGCTGGTCTCGAAGAAGACGACGCCCTGCATCCTGTCAGCCCTGAAGTGAGGTACCGACCACGACCGACCGAGGTAGTACCGATCGACCCGGGCAGCCCAAGCGTAAAGAGAGTCCTCGAGGGCAGCTCGGCTGCTGCCGACCGGCAACTGGGCTACAACGTGGAAGTCGCCACCGTTCTGGGCAAGAGCGGCGACGTGAACTTCGCCGATCAGAACGTTCGAGTTGAGCCTTTCAAGATACCCCCAACTCGCCGAAATAGTCGATCACGCGCTATGACACGCACTCGACAATTCCAATGCGTTCTTTTTGCAACAGCGAACGAGTTGGTAAGACCCTATGCTCGCAGCGATCTCTCTCCGATTCGGGGTTTCGACCGCTGACTCCTGAAGCGAACATCGCGATCGCGAGACGAACAGGCGCCGGACTAATTCGGATGCTCCAGCGCCCGATACCGACTGTTGCGATCGTCACCGAGTCCAGATCTAGCTGCTTGCCTTGGGCATAACCCGGACTGGCTGAGGATTAATAGGTATTCTACGTACGTGAAAAACGTGACGGTAATCGCTTGTGATTAATCATTCAAGCCGAATAGTACAACCAATATCTCGGCAGTAAAGATTCTTACGAGCAACATGCTATCCGTCGGCGCGGTAGATGATGAC
>PLJS01000337.1 GCA_003140315.1 Hyphomicrobiales bacterium | reverse complement strand
TCGATGCCGCGCGCCGAGACGCGCGCAGCCTCCGGCAGGCCTGCGAAAGCCGCCGCATCGTGCATCTCGGAGGTTGCCGCATAGAGCAAGGTCCACCGGTCGACGATCGTCTGCATGGCCTGGATATCGTCGAAGTCGACGCCCTCCTCCGGCACCTCGAAATCCAGATAGTCGCGATGACAGAACACTTCGCTCTCACCGGTGTCGGCCAGGATGATGAANNGCGACGAACATCTTGTTGTAGGCGTGCTTGGCGCCGGCCTGGTCGAGATCGAACGAATAGGCGTCCTTCATCAGGAACTCGCGCCCTCGCATCAGCCCGAAGCGCGGCCGCACCTCGTCGCGGAACTTCCACTGGATGTGATAGAGGTTGAGCGGTAGGTCCTTGTACGAGCGTACCGAAGCGCGGAAGATTTCCGTGATCATCTCCTCATTGGTCGGCCCGTACAGCATGTCGCGCTGGTGCCGGTCCTGGATGCGCAGCATCTCCTTGCCGTAGGCCTCATAGCGCCCGCTTTCGCGCCACAGGTCCGCCGACTGGATGGTCGGCATCAGCAATTCGATCGCGCCCGAACGATCCTGCTCCTCGCGCACGATGCGGCAGATCTTGTCGAGCACGCGCAGGCCGAGCGGCAGGAACGCATAAATTCCTGCGGCCTCCTGTCGCATCATCCCGGCGCGCAGCATCAGCCGGTGCGAGACGATCTCCGCCTCCTTCGGGGTTTCACGCAAGGTGGGCAGGAAATAGCGAGACAGGCGCATCAGGGATCGACTCAAAGGAGCTTGTCGCGGGAGGGCGAGTGAAACCGGAATGGCGGCAAAAACACAAGAGGCGCCAAGGTGTTCGCTCCAGGCTCGCGGGCGTCATTGCGGCGTCACGGGGCCGGCGTAATGATCGGCAGCTTGGAACTCCGTTTCGTGTATCCGGTCAATCCGTAGCGCGATGCGTGTGCTTGTGGCGTGCGTGTCGGCATAAGTCATCGGCGCTTTATGGCGTGATTTTGCGCGTTCCGTGATGACAATGCGATCAGAATGAGTTAGCTTGCTTGCCACGTGAAGTCGGAGCGAAGCTAGCGTTTGACCGGCAGTCCGATGGAGCGGTCCAAGTCTTGGGAGGGAGAGTCCGTCGGCGCGTTCATCCGCGGCCACCTCGACGATAACCAAAATCAGGTCGGGGTTTACGGACGATAACGACAAGAGTTCGAGCAGGGCCGTGGCCCTGCTCTTTTTTTGCGTCGCGGGCCTGAGCCCCATCTCGCCCACGCCGGCGGGCCGCAACATCATTGATATTGGATTGATCTTGGCGTCCGGCGGCCGATGATGGGGCGCGACGCGCCCAAAGCGCCGTTCAAGGAGGCGCCCATGCCATCGCTCGATCCCCTGCCCTTCGCCAGACTGATGGACGTCACGGTCGTCAGCATCACGCCCGAGCTTGTGATCGGCGAACTGAAAGTTCGCCAGGACCTCTGCACCCGGCCCGACGTCCTGCATGGCGGCGCCACCATGGCGTTTGCCGACACGATCGGCGCGATCGCAACGGTCGCGAACCTCAAGCAGGGCCAGAGCACGACCACGATCGAGAGCAAGACCAATTTCTTCGCCGCGATCCCGTTGGGCGACATCGCGCGCGCCGAATGCACGCCGCTGCATCGCGGCCGCACCACCATGGTGTGGCAGACCAAGATCATGCGCGGCGACGGCCGCCTCGCCGCGATCGTGACGCAGACCCAGATGGTGCTGAGGGCGAAGACGTAGCCGCGCACTCTTCCCTCTCCCCGTTTCACGGGGGGAGAGGAAAAGAAGATCAGCGCAGCAAGCCCCACAACGTGGCGAGTTCTTCGAGCGTGATGAGGCGATAGCTGTAGATCACCCAGAAGATGACGAACACGACGGTCGCGACGATCGTGGTCCAGACGACCTTGGGTCCGATCGCAGGCAGTACCGGCGCACCCGGATCGTGGCCGGGCTCCACTTCGGTCCCGGTCTCAGCATGCGAACGCACACCGAACGGCAGCACTGCGAACAGCACCGTCCACCAGATGATGAAATAGATCGCCGCGGCGGTGGTCCAGGCCATCTCGGTCTCCTACCTCCCCCTGCAAGGGGGAGCACCAGGCGGCCTTCGGCCGCCGTCTTCGAGACGCCGGTGCGAAGCATCGGCTATGGCGCGAAGCGCGTCGGGTGGGGTCAGTGTATATCACACGACCCCACCCCGGATCGCCTTACGACGATCCGACCCTCCCTTTCAGAGGAGGGATCAGAAAGAGCTACGCCTGCTCGATCTCGACCAGCGTGCCGCAAAAGTCCTTCGGGTGCAGGAACAGCACCGGCTTGCCGTGCGCGCCGATCCTCGGATTGCCGTCGCCGAGCACGCGCGCGCCTTCGGCCTTGAGCTTGTCGCGGGCGTCGAGGATGTCATCCACCTCGTAGCAGATATGATGGATACCACCGTCGGGATTGCGCTCGAGGAATTTCGCGATCGGCGAGTTCGCGCCGAGAGGCTCGAGCAGCTCGATCTTGGTATTCGGTAGCGTGATGAACACCGTGTTCACGCCGTGATCCGGCTGCGGCACCACGCCCGAGACTTCGGCGCCGAGCGTGTCGCGGTAGAGTTTCGAGGCCTTGGCGATGTCGCCGACCGCGATGGCGACGTGGTTGAGCCGTCCGATCATGGGTTCACTCCCTCTGGTAGCCCGCATGAGCGCGGCGACATGCGGGATTCCCGGATATCGCTCCGCTCATCCGGGCTACAAGGTTGCAAAAACTATACCGCCACCACATGCACCAGGCATATCGGCTTCTTGCCCCAATTGCCGGCGACCGCGGCGCGCACGGCGCGTTTCACCGACTCCTCGATCGCATCCGGATCGCGCCGGCGCGCCTTGGGCAGCGACTGCATGGTTTCGACCACGGCGTCGTAGGCGATGTCGGTCATCGACCTCTTGTCGGCATTCACCTCAGGGATTCCGACCAGCTCGACCTCCGGGTCGGCGAGCAGCGCGCCTTTGTCGTTGACCGCGATTGCGACCACGACGATGCCGGCGAAGCTGAGCTTGCGCCGTTCGCCCACGGTACGCGCATCGCCACCGACCAGCAGCGAGCCGTCCTTGTAGAGCCGCCCGGACGGCACCTCGTCGATGATCCCGGCCGTAGGCGAAAGCCGCACCAGATCGCCATTGCGGCATTGGATNNGGAGCCGCACCAGATCGCCGTCGCCGCAGAGCACGACTTCGGGCACGCCGGCCTTGCGCGCCAGCGCCGCATGCTCGGCAAGATGCAGGGCCTCGCCGTGGACCGGAACCGCGATGCGCGGACGGACCCAACCGTAAAGCTCGCGCATCTCCTCGCGCCGCGGATGGCCCGACACGTGGACCAGATGCGTGCGGTCGGTGATNNGGCTTTCTCGTTGCCCGGAATGGTGCGCGAGGAGAACACCACCATGTCGCCCTTGGACAGGGTGACGTCCGGATGCTCGTCGGCCGAGATACGCGCGAGCGCGGCACGCGGCTCGCCCTGGCTGCCGGT
>PLJS01000132.1 GCA_003140315.1 Hyphomicrobiales bacterium | reverse complement strand
CCACCCGGCGTCATGTGTGGCCGCAGGCCCCGCACCCTCGGTGCGAACTGACTGAGCGCAGGCGTGACCAGGATCTTGGAGCCGGTCGGCGTGGTTGGCCAGACCGGATTTTGCGTGAACGTGTCCTGATCGGATGCCCACGTCTCGAACAGGACGTTGTTGTTTCCGGCCGTCGCCGCCGGCGCGTTCACCTGGACGAACAGCTGCCAGGCCCCCTTGTCGGGAGCGTTCATCGCGGGATCGGGATCTGGCGGCTGCAGCAAGCTCAGCAAGAGGGCCTTGTCGATCTGCAGCGTCCTCTCGGGGCTTTGCTGGATGGCCTTGACGTCGGGTTTCTCGGTGATGACGAATTGAGTTGGCGTCGCCGTTTCGGCGTTCGCCTGTGCCGCCGTGATAGCGAGAGCAAGGATGCCGAGTACTGTCCGTTTCATGATGGCTCCCGACCATTGCGCGATCCGCGCTGATGCCCCTTCAGTCCCGGTATCAACTATTGGTTGATCAGGCCGACGTGTCAATAATTCATGCTGCGGTTGTGCAAAATTGCCGCAGCCTAAACTGCCGACGCGGGCTGCGCCGTTTCAGCCGCCTGTGCTGTCCAAATCGGCCGCGAGGGGAGGGCTACGCGGTCAATCCACCGCCGCGCCGCTGTCCTTGATCGCCTTGCCCCACTTCTCGATCTCGTCCTTCACGAACTTGCCGAGATAGTCGGAGCTCATGCGGTCTTCCGTAACGACCGTGACGCCGAGCGCTTCGAGCCTGTCGCGCACCTGCGGCGACTTCATCGCCTCCACCGCCGCATCATGCAGCTTCTTGATGATCGGCGCCGGCGTATCCTTCGGCAGGAAGATCGCGTTCCACGTATAGGCATCGACATTGACGCCGCCTTCGTGCGCGGTCGGGAGATCAGGCAGGATCGCGGAGCGCTGTGGGGAGAGCATCGCGATCGCTTTCACGGTGCCGCCCTTGATCTGCGGATAGCCGGTCGAGACGATCTCGGTCATATAGTCGACGCGGCCGGCCTGCAGGTCCTGCATCGCGGGCGCGCTGCCGCGATAGGGGACATGCGTGACGGTGACGCCGATTGCCGAGTTGAGCAGCACGGTGCCGAGATGCACCGCCGCGCCGACCCCCGAGGAGGCAAACGACATCTTGTCCTGGTTCTTCTTGGTGTATTCGACGAATTCCTTGATGTTGCTCACCGGCAGGTCCTTGCGCACGATCAGCACCAGCGGCACCTCGGCGAGCAGCGCGACCGGCGCGAAATCGGTCGCCGCATCGTAGAGCGGCTTCTTGATCAGGTTCTGCACCTGCGCATGCGTGCCGACCGTGCCGAGCACCATCTGATAGCCGTCGGGCGGCGCGACCTTCACGCGGTTCGCCCCGGTCATGCCGCCGGCGCCGCCGACGTTCTCCACGATGATCTGCTGGCCGAGGATATCGCCCATGCGCGCCGCCACGATGCGGCCGAGCATGTCGGTCGGGCCGCCGGCCGCGAACGGGATCACCATCACCATCGAGCGGTTGGGATAGTCCTCCGCGGCGGCCGGGCCGGCCAGCATCAGAACGGCCGCCAGCGCGGCAAGGAACCTCGGCATCATTTCCTCCGTAGGCACATTGTTGCCCTTGCTTTATCGGGCTCATGCTTGCGGTCAAGCTGCATTGCGGGCGCTATGGTCGCAGCGTATGACCGCGATGCAGGAATGAAGGGCGTCTCATGACCGACATGCGCGTTGCGATCGCCGGTCTCGGCACCATTGGTCGGACGCTCGCGCGCAGGCTCGCCGATGGCGTGCCCGGGCTCGCGCTGTCAGCCGTCGCGGCACGCGACGAGGAGAAGGCGCGGGGATGGCTCGACGAGGAAGGGATCGAGGTCCCGATCGTCGCGCTTGAGGATTTGCCCGCGCATGCCGATCTCGCGGTCGAGTGCGCGCCTGCAGCCATCATCGAACAGATCTGCCGCCCGATGCTCGCCGCGGGCAAGCAGGTGATGGTGCTCTCCTGCGGCGCGCTGCTGCCGCGTCCCGAATTGCTGGAGCTTGCCAAGAGCCATGGCGGGCGCATCGTGGTGCCGACCGGCGGGCTGCTCGGCCTCGACGCGGTCGCGGCGGCGGCCGAGGGCACGATCAACTCTGTGAAGATGACGACGCGCAAGCCGCCGAACGGTCTCGCCGGCGCGCCGCATCTCGTGAAGAACAATATCTCGGTCGAAGGCTTGAATGAGCCGAAGCTCGTCTTCTCCGGCACCGCGCGCGACGCCGCGGCGGGATTTCCCGCGAATGTCAACGTGGTGGCCGCGCTTGCGCTCGCCGGCATCGGGCCGGACCGCACGATGATCGACATCTGGGCCGACCCGACGAAAACGCGCAACTGCCACGTCATAGAGGTCGACGCGGATTCGGCGAGCTTCACGCTTTCGATCGAGAACGTGCCATCGGAGAATCCGAAGACCGGCCGCATCGTCGCGCTCTCCATCATCGCGACGTTGCGGAAGCTTGCGGCGCCGCTGCGCGTGGGATCGTGAGCCGAGTGTCGCAACATTTTGCGTCCCGCTATCAACGCACAAGCTTCAATTTTTCGGCGGAAATCCGCCACGATTTCCCAATCTGATTTCAATCGCTGACGCTCGTTGCCGCTGGCGTCTGGGCGGAGGCGGTTTCCGAGCGTGATCGTCGTGAAGGGCGACGATCCAGTCACGCGCAAGTGTCGTGCGAGGTTTTTGGCTTCCTTGACGGATGGCGCAGGCTGTCCGGCAGAGTGCTGTCGCGCGAGTGTGTGGGGCAACGCACATTAGTCCTTCGACGGATGTTCTGGGCAGGGAGGATCAGGCGTGGCAACCCGCAGGAAATCTTCCCCCACGCCGGACGACAAAACGGGAGCCAGGATCATGAAACCAGTGGTGCTCATGGTGGGTGCCGACAAAGGCGGTGTCGGCAAGACGACGGTGACGCGTACGATGCTCGACTATCTCGCGGCCAAGTACATCTTGGCACGCGCGTTCGACGCCGAATATCCGCGCGGCACGCTGCAGCGATTCCATCCCAACATCACGGAGGTCGTGGACATCACGACCGCCGCGCACCAGATGAAGATGATCGACACGCTGAGCACCAGCGAGGTGAAGGTGAGCGTGATCGACATTCGTGCCGGGCTGCTCGCCGAAACGTTGCGGGCCTTCACCGAGGTCGGCTTCTTCGATCTCGTGCGCGCGGGCGACTTCAATTTCGGCCTGTTCCACGTGGTCGGATCCTCGGTCGCCTCGCTCGACGAGATCGCCGAGGTGCTCCCCCGAGTTCCATTGCGGTCGGCCCGGCCATCGGCCTGGCCGTCGACCACGGCATCGTTCACCGGAAAACGGACGGCGATTTCCCATGGACAAAGCGATGGAGACGCTCTCGCGCGGCGTGTTCGGCCTCGCGAGCCTGGTGCTGATGCTGATCGCGGTCGGGCTCAGCGTCTACAGCGCGTGGCTGGGACAAGGCCGGCACCGGCCTGCTCGAAGCGATCGGCTACGTGGTGATCGCGGTCGCGGTGTTCGACGTCGCCAAATACTTCGTCGAGGAAGAGGTCATCCGCGGTCGCGAGATGCGTATCGCCTCGGAGGCGCGGCGCAGCCTCACCAAATTCGTCTCCACTATCGTCATTGCGGTCTTCATCGAAGCGCTGGTGATGGTGAACCGTGAGGGCAGCAAGGATGTCACGCGCGTGCTCTATCCGGCCGCGATCCTGCTGATGGGCGTCGTCATCATCCTCGGCCTCGGCGTGTTTCAGCGCCTGAGCGCCACGGTGGAGGCCGAAGTCGACGCCAAGGACAAGGCGGACGACAACAAGCGGAAAAAGTAGCGGCGTTCAGTCCGCAGGGGTTTGCCGCAACAGGCCGCGCGAGGCGAGTGCGCTTTTCAGCTCAACGAGCGCACCCGCGGCGGTCTCGCCGCTGCGCACCCGGTCGAGGCGGCGCACCAGCGCCTTGAGCGCCGGGTCCTTGTCGCGGATCGCCCAGCGGCGCGCGAACACCTGCGCGTCATGCAGGCTTGCGATGCGGACGGAGATCGGCGCGCGCGGCAGGCACGCATCGAAGTGATGTGGGTCGGGGCCGTACATCACGCGCACTCTCCAAATGGACGAGGCGGTCGCGCGAAACTCCGCTGATCGAGACCGCCGATGGCGGGCCGCGTCGCGCAGCGGCACCATGAGTGTACGCCGTGTCGCGCGCAAATGCAGAAATTTAAATTAAAATATAGATTCAAAAAGAGTCTCTGCGGTAGCCGGCTCTCGCGCCAGGAGAGCAAGCGGCGTCGGCCGCATCGAAGCGCCAAGGTGACGCGGCGACGATCTGAGCTAAATTGATCAGCCACTTTCTTTTGCGCCGGTCATCGACTTCGCGGCGTGATGAGCGCATGGTCGCGGCGACCGAAACGCCAGCTCAAAGCGGCCGGACCTTCATTCCAACTTGATCGGCTTCGTTGACCGGAACCCATTCGGGTATCCGTTGCACTCGCTCCGAGATCTATCGGGCGAAAGGAACCGCTATGGCAAAACCCGCATTTCTCCAAGGGGATTCAATCAAGCGGCTGCTGCAGGGCGCAGCGTTCGGCGCGATCGCGACCATGATCATCGGCTTTAATTGGGGCGGCTGGGTCACCGGCGGCACCGCGACCGACACGACGCAGAGAAGCACCAAAGCGGCCGTCGTCGCGGCCCTGTCGCCGATCTGCGTGGACAAGTTCCAGCACAGCACGGAAGCGACGGTCAACATGACCGAGCTCAAGAAGGTGAGCTCGTATCAGCAGGGCACGTTCATCGAGAAGGGCGGATGGGCGACGATGCCCGGCAGCGATACCGCCAACTCGTCGGTCGCCGAAGCGTGCGCGACCGTGCTCAGCAATCTGAAGTGACGCAGCATGCATGAGCCGCGCCGCCTTCGCTGCATCGTCGGATCGGCGCGTGCTGTTTGTGTCCCATGTCGTTGACATTTCCGAACCAGAGCCGCAGCTACGACGCCACCCGGCAAGCGGTCCGGTTTTGGGGCTATGACAAAGCGATGGAGTGGTCGTTCTTCGTCACCGAAGGCGCGTTGAAGCAGATGAGTCCCGCGATGGCGCGCGACGAAGCCGACATGCTCCGCGTATTCGATTCCAATCGCGCGCTCATCTACACGGCGGCCGAGAAGCTCTATTCCCGCGAGCGCAAGGGCTCCTATGAGCTCGGCGCGATGGATGTGTAGCGTCGTTCCGTCGTGCTCACGCGCACCCGCGTCAAGACATTGACCTTCGCCCGGCCGTTCGCCCTGAAGGGCATCGATCGTTTGCTGCCCGCCGGCGATTATCGCGTTTCGACGGACGAAGAGCTGATCGAAGGCCTGTCGTTTCCGGTGTACCGCCGGGTTGCCACCATGATCTTCGTGCCAGGGCCCGCGAACGCGGCATCATCGCTTGAAATGTTCACGATCGATCCGGCGGATTTAAAGCTCGCGCAGGAACGCGATGTGGCGGCCGGCGAAAGCACCGAGGGCTCGGCCGCCTGAGATGCCATCGTCCGAAGAATGTCGGCGTCTGCGGGTTTATTAAGCATCGCGGCGCATGGTGCGCTCCGCCCACACGGAGTTGCACCATGGACAACAACAACGCAGTTCGCACGCGCTACGAGGCCTTCTTCGGTCACGATTTCATGCCGCTCATCCGCCACGAGCAGACGCAAGGCTCAGAGGAGCGTGTGGCCTATGCGGCCGAGTTCGCGGCTTTTCAGCTCGGCCATATCGACAAGAAGCTCGGCCGCCTGATCGAATTGATGGAAGCGCAGCACGCCCGCGCAGCTTGAGGGGCGGCTCGCTTATTGGTTGCGCCGGGAGACCCGCCGCAAGGTCACCGCATTTTCTCCGCACCTCTGTCGATATTCTCAGGCGTTCATCAGCGCGTGAGCAGGCCGGTCGAACGAGGTTGATATGCGGCGGCGCGACTTCATCGCCTTCTTGGGTGTGGCGGCCGTTTGGTCGCAACAGGCGCACGCGCAGCAGGCACTCATACGAAAAACATTTGCACTCGGGGACACGTCCTTCGCGATCTTTCTTCCCGAGGCTGCGGTGGTCGGACGTTCGGCCGGCGGGGACAAAGTTACGTTCGACCTCACCAAGGGCGAGCGCCTCGAGCGGTCGCTTACTCTCGCAACAGCCCCGCCCGAACCGGGCGCGAGCGCCGATCGAGACGCGCTCCTGGCCAACGGCAGCCGGTTTGAATACGCGGTCGAGGACGACATCGGCGGTGGCAGCGGCGGTCCCATCGCGAGGCTCTCCGGCCGGCTGGCGATTGGCGCACACGTCTTGTCGGTGACCTGCACCGACCAGGACGAGTGGAGCCGCGAGCCCGCCTGGTGTCGGCCTTATCTCGCCCGGCTGGAGGTCGTGAAGCCGTGAGCGAGCCGCTCTACTCGTAAAACGCCGGCGACAGCTTCAGCGTATCGCGCTGCGCCTTGTCGTGGTTGATCCAGAGCTGCGCCTTTTCCTTCGTGAGAACGCCAGCGATCTTTTCCATCGAGGCGAGCGTCTGGTCCTTGTTGAAATTGCCGACCGGCACGCCGCGGTTATCCCAATTGCTCTTGAAGTGGACCGCGTCGCCGGAAAGCACGATCGCGCCGGTCTTCGGCAGCTTCACCAGCAGCGACTGATGCCCCGGCGTGTGCCCGGGCGTCGACAGAAGCGTGAGGCTGCCATCGCCGAACACGTCCTTGTCGCCCTCGAGCTTGGTCACCGGATGCTCCGGCTTGAAGCGCCCGACGCCGAGCGGGTTTGGCCAGTCGTATTCGGCCTTCTGCACGAACAGCATCGCCTGCGGGAACATTTCGACATTGCCGATGTGATCCGGGTGGGTATGCGACACCGCCATGAACTTGATGTCGGCGGGCTTTACGCCAAGCTCATCGAGCTGCGCGGCGAGCGTCTTCGACTTGCGCCAATGCGTCGCCCGCGGATCGGCCGGCGCAAGGCCGTTCGGCATCGCGGCGACGGCATCGGTGATTCCGGTATCCCACAGGAACCAGCCCTGCGTGTACTTGATGAGATAGCAATTGTCGACGAAGTCCATCGGCTTGCCTTCGTTGACGCCGGGCGACCAGCGCCCGATATCGCCCGCGACGCCTTCGCCGCAATTGAGGATGTAGAGCTTCTCGACGCCGGCTTTGGCGGGCTGCGATTGTGCCAATCCCGCCGCCAAGGCGGCC
The DNA here is from genome assembly GCA_003140315.1 of Hyphomicrobiales bacterium. GTDB lineage: Bacteria > Pseudomonadota > Alphaproteobacteria > Rhizobiales > Xanthobacteraceae > PALSA-894. The sequence goes on along the minus strand of PLJS01000132.1, from coordinate 9,250 downwards.
AATGCCACGGCAATCAGCGTTGATGCCCGTTTCATGGTGTCCTCCCTCGGTTCATCGGTGCACGCCCCCTTGAACCTTCATAGTCCACCATAGCAAGCCGTGGATCATCGAGTCCCGAGCGACGCCACGCGCGCGACTGTGCTAGCGTGCCGCCGCGTACGACGGAATGGAGACGGCGATGGCAGGTCAATTGGCGCGCGGCTGGTCGATGGCGAAGGCGAGCTTCTCGGTCCTCAAGCATTGTCCCAAGCTCACCGTGTTCCCGGTCATCTCGGGCGCCGTTCTTCTGCTGACCGTCGGCCTGATCGTGCTCTCGCTGCTGCCGCAGGCGCATCTGCTTTACCCAATCACCCGGCCGATCTGGGACAAGCTCGGCGCGAACCCGTCCGGGCAGATCGTGTTCTATGTCGCGGCCTTCGCGGTGATCTATCTGCTCACCGTCATCGCGGTGTTTTTCAACGTGGCGCTGATCCACTGCGCGCTGCGCTGCCATGCCGGGCAGGAACCGTCCGTGCGCGAAGGCATCGCGGCCGCGACCGCGCGTCTGCCGCAAATCCTCGGCTGGGCGCTGGTCGCCGCCACGGTCGGCATCGTGCTCAACGTGTTCGAGGGCGTGTTGCGCGACAAGCTCGGATTCATCGGTTCGCTCATCGGCGGCCTGTTCGAGTTCGGCTGGACCGTAGTGACCTATTTCGTCCTCCCTGTCCTCGTCACCGAAGGGCTTGGACCGATCGCGGCGATCAAGCGCTCATCGACCATCCTGCGCGAGAAGTGGGGCGAATCCCTTGCCGGCGAGACAAGATTTGGCCTTCTGGGATTCTTGTTCGGCTTGCAGGCGGTCGCGCTGTTCTTCATCGGGCTCGCGGTCGAACTGTCCTACGGCAGCACCGCGGCGCTGGGACTGGGCGCTCTCCTGATGGCAGTTGGCGTGGTCTATGGCCTCGCCACCATCGTCGTGCTGCAGGCGCTGAGCACGATCTTCCAGGCCGGCCTCTATCTTTACGCCACCACCGGTCAGGTTCCGGCCACGCTCGATCCCGTTGTCGTCCAGGGAGCCTTCCGGCCCAAGCCCTAACGCCACCCGACGGACCGCGCGGGCTCGCCCCCGATTCCTGTGGCGCGGTTGCAACATACCAACAACATTGTGGAACGCGGCGCCGCGCCATATCCCTCCGCGCCGCGATTTAGCCATACAACTCCGTGAGATCGAGGGGTAACGCCAAGCCGGCACGGCGCCAGGGCTGATCACAGGCCCTATTGCGCCGGCGCAACAGACCGCAGCCGTTGGAGGTTGCGGAAGGTCGCGGAGGCAGAGCCTCGCGGCGTGGTGGACGGCCCGTGTTGCCAGTGGTGAGAGTAGGGCCGGGGGCGAGAACGTCGATGGATGCGAAGACCAATCTCAAGGCTCGTCTGCCGAGCCGCCATGTGACGGAAGGGCCCGAGCGGGCGCCGCACCGGTCCTATTATTACGCGATGGGTCTGACCACCGAGCAGATCCACCAGCCCTTCGTCGGCGTCGCGTCCTGCTGGAACGAAGCCGCGCCCTGCAACATCTCGCTGATGCGCCAGGCGCAGGCCGTGAAGAAGGGCGTCGCCGCGGCGCAAGGCACCCCGCGCGAGTTCTGCACCATCACGGTCACCGACGGCATCGCCATGGGCCATGCCGGCATGAGGTCCTCGCTGCCCTCGCGCGAGGCGATCGCCGACAGCGTCGAACTGACCATGCGCGGCCACGGCTATGACGCGCTCGTGGGCCTGGCCGGCTGCGACAAGTCGCTCCCCGGCATGATGATGGCGATGTGCCGCCTCAACGTGCCGGCGATCTTCATCTATGGCGGCTCGATCCTGCCCGGCAATTTCCGCGGCCAGGTCGTGACCGTGCAGGACATGTTCGAGGCGGTCGGCAAGCACTCGGTCGGCGCGATGTCGGACGAGGATCTGGACGAGATGGAGCAGGTCGCCTGTCCCTCGGCCGGCGCCTGCGGCGCGCAGTTCACCGCCAACACCATGGCGACCGTTTCCGAGGCGATCGGCGTCGCGCTGCCCTATTCGGCCGGCGCGCCCGCGCCCTACGAGATCCGCGACCGCTTCTGCATGGCGGCCGGCGAGCAGGTCATGGACCTGCTCAAGCTCAACCTGCGACCGCGCGACATCGTCACGCGCAAGGCCCTGGAAAACGCAGCCGCGACCGTCGCGGCCTCCGGCGGCTCGACCAATGCTGCGCTGCACCTGCCGGCGATCGCGCACGAGTGCGGCATCGAGTTCACGCTGTTCGACGTCGCCGAAGTCTTCAAAAGAACACCGTATGTCGCGGATTTGAAGCCGGGCGGCCGTTATGTCGCCAAAGACATGTTCGAGGTTGGCGGCATACCGCTTTTGATGAAGACGCTGCTCGATAACGGCTTCCTGCACGGCGAGTGCATGACCGTGACGGGGCGCACCATCGCCGAGAACCTGAAGTCCGTGAAGTGGAACCCGCACCAGGACGTCGTGCGTCCCGCCGACAAGCCGATCACCGTGACCGGCGGTGTCGTGGGCCTGAAGGGGAATCTCGCTCCGGAAGGCGCGATCGTGAAGGTCGCCGGCATGAAGCGGCTGGCGTTCAGCGGTCCGGCGCGCTGCTTCGACGGCGAGGAAGCCTGTTTCGCGGCGGTCAAGACGCGCTCCTATAAGGAAGGCGACGTGTTCGTCATCCGCTATGAGGGCCCGCGCGGCGGCCCCGGGATGCGCGAAATGCTCTCGACCACGGCGGCGCTGACCGGGCAGGGCACCGGCGGCAAGGTCGCGCTGATCACCGACGGCCGCTTCTCGGGCGCGACGCAAGGCTTCTGCGTCGGCCATGTCGGACCCGAGGCCGCGGTCGGCGGGCCGATCGCGCTCCTGCGCGACGGCGATATCATCACGATCGACGCCGTCAACGGCACGATCGACGTCAATCTTACCGATGCGGAACTGGCCGAACGCAAGACCGGCTGGACGCCGCGCGAGACCGATTTCACCTCCGGCTATCTGTGGAAATACGCGCAGCAGGTCGGCCCCGCCGTCAACGGCGCCGTGACGCACCCGGGCGGTGCGGCCGAGAAGCAGAGCTATGCGGACGCATGACCGCCTCATCGGTCTGGCGGCGCTCGCCCTCGCGTTGGGCGTGACGCCCGCGTTCGCGTTCGATTCGCCGCGGCCGGGCTCCGGTGCGGCCGACATGATCGAGATCAATCCTCCGCGTCCGCCGGGATCGGTTCCGCGTGTAAAAGTCGCGCCGGCCGCCATTCCCAATCCGGGTCTCGGCGTGTTGCCGCCGCCACGTATGCTTCCGGCGCCGACCGCGACCATTCCGGCGCTGATGGTCCCGGCGGCTCCCTCGCTCGGGCCGTCGAACCCGACGCTCGACCCGCCGGACGCGCCTGCCTTCGCGGCACCGAGCCTGCCGATCACGCCATTCGAGGCGTTCCGCTCCGGCACCCACATGCTGCGCCAGGGCGATAAGGCAAAGGCCCTCGTCTCGCTCGAATACTCGGCCGATCAAGGCTTCATCCTGGCGCAGTGGAAGCTCGCGCGCATGTATGCGGAGGGTGACGGCGTCGCGCAATCCGATCTGCGCGCCTTCGACTATTTCAGCCGCATCGCCGACGGGCACGCCGATGACGCGCCGGGCACGCCGCAGGCGCGCTTCGTCGCCAACGCCTTCGTGGCGCTCGGGCACTACTACAGCGACGGCATCGCGAACTCCGACGTGAAGGCTGACATCGGGCGCGCGCGGCACATGTATTTCCACGCCGCGACCTATTTCGGCGACCCGGAGGCGCAGTATTACTACGGCCGCATGCTGCTCGACGGCGCCGGCGGCGGCGTCAAGGATCCGCGCCGCGCCGCGCAATGGTTCAACTCGGCCGCCAACAAGGGCCAGTACAAGGCGCAGGCGATGCTCGGCCGCATGCTGTTCATGGGCGAGCCCGGCATTCCGCGCCAGCCGGCGCGCGGTCTGATGTGGCTTGCGCTTGCGAGCTCCAATGCGAGCGCCGCGGACACCTGGATCTCCGACCTCTACGCTTCGGCCTACAAGCAGGCGAACCAGGACGAGCGCGCGCTTGCCGGCGACTTCCTGCTGCAGTGGATGAACGGCCGGCGCGACTGACCGCGTGATCCCGAAAAGTGGGAACCGGTTTTCGGAAAAGATCACGCGCAAAGAGTCCGCGTGATCCTGCCGCTCGGAAAATCCGGTTGCGGTTAACGCGCCTCGAGCGCGAGCTCGATCCAAGCCGGCACATGGTCCGACGGCTTCTCCCAACTGCGCACATGCTTGTCGATTCCCGCCGTCACCAGGCGGTCCGCGGCCGGCGGGGAGAGCAGCAGATGGTCGATTCGGATGCCGTTGTTCTTCTGCCACGCGCCGGCCTGATAATCCCAGAAGGTGTAGAGGCCCCCCTCATCGCTGACCGCGCGAATGGCATCGGTCAGGCCGAGGTTCGTGAGCGCGCGGAATTTCGCGCGCGTGGTCGGCAGGAACAACGCGTCGTTCACCCAGAGCTCGGGATTGTGCACGTCGGCTCCTGACGGGATCGCATTGTAGTCGCCCGCGAGCACGAGCGGCTCTTCCAGCGCGAGGCGCTCCCGCGTGTATTTAAAAAGCCTGTCCATCCATTTGAGTTTATAAGGATATTTATCGGTATTCGTCGGGTTGCCATTGGGCAGATAAATGGACGCGACGCGCAGCGCGCCGGTCTTGGTCGAGACCACGGCTTCGAGGAAGCGCGCATGGTCGTCCGCCTCGTCGCCGGGCAGGCGCGCCGTCACCTCGTCGAACGGCAGCTTCGACAGGATCGCGACGCCGTTGAAGGTTTTTTGACCGTGGACCGCTACGTTGTAGCCCAAGGCCTCCAGCGGTTCGCGCGGGAAGCTCTCGTCCTGGGTCTTGGTTTCCTGCAAGCACACGATGTCGGGCTGCCGCTCGCGCAACCAGGCAACGAGGTTCTCACCCCGCTGCCGGATCGAATTCACGTTCCAGGTGGCGACGATCATGCCCGGCAAGGCCTCTGATTGACGATGACGGGCCGCACCATGGCGAACTTTGCGCTGCAGCGAAAGGCGCTTTGCACCCGGTTCCGGAGCGCGGGCCGCGCGAATCCCCGTGCGTTGTGCTGGATGAATATGCTAGGAGCGCGGGCCGGGCGCTCCGTAAGGGGCGGCCACGGGGGCGGCTCGAACGGGGGCCAAAAAAGTGTTCCAGAGGCAGAGCCGGGCGCATCGTAACGCCCGCGCGATGAGTTCGCGATGAAGCGACGTACTTTGCTGATTGGCGGCGTTCTCGCGCTTGCCATCGCCGGTGTGGCGGTGGCCACACGAAACATGTGGAGCCCGATCGGCGCGGTTGCGCAGGCGCCGGTGCCGGCGGAGCGCTCCGTCGCGGTCGAGGTCGCGCTCGCCACCGCGAAGATCATGCCGCTGCAGGTCGATGCGCTCGGCACCGTCACGCCGATGGCAAGCGTCGCCATCAAGTCGCGGCTCGACAACGAGATCATGGACGTGAAGTTCGCCGACGGCGCGCGCGTCAAGAAGGGCGACGTGCTCCTGACGCTCGATTCGCGCGCGCTCGAAGCGCAGATCCGTCAGGCCGAGGGCAATATCGCCCGCGACAAGGCGCAGCTCGAAGGCGCCGAGCGCGATTTCCGGCGCTACAGCGAGCTCGTCACTAAGGGTGCGACGCCGGTCACCAATCTCGACAATGCGCGCACGCAGACCGACACGTTCCGCGCCGCCATCAAGGCCGACGAGGCGGCACTCGAGAACCTGCGCGTGCAATTGAGCTACTGCACGATCACGGCCGCCATCGGCGGCCGCATCAGCGCGGCGTCCGTGAAGATCGGCAACTTCGTGCGCTCCGCCGACACGGTGCCGATCGCCGTCATCAACCAGCTCTCGCCAATCTACGTGAGCTTCGCGGTTCCGCAGCGCTATTTGCCGGATATCCGCAAGGCGATCGGCGCCGAAAGCGCGACCATCGATGCGGTGATCCCAGGTTCCGATGCGCGCGCGCCCGGCGCCGTCACCATGATCGAGAACGCCGTCGACGCCACCACCGGCATGGCGACGGTGCGCGCCACCATGGCCAACCAGGACGAAGCGCTGTGGCCCGGCACGCTCGTCAATATCCGCCTGACGCTGCGCGAGGAGCGCGCGGTCGTGCTGCCGTCCGCCGCCGTGCAGGTCAGCCAGCAGGGCACTTACGTATATGTCGTCGCCGACGGCGTCGCGAAGGTGCAGAATGTCACGGTGAACCGCGTGATGGGGAGCGAGACCGTGATCGATTCCGGTCTCGACGGCGGTGAGACGGTGGTCACGAACGGCCATCTTCTGCTGACCAACGGAGTGCGGGTCACGGTCCGCGAACGCAAGCCCGGGGCATAACATGGGGCTTTCCGAAACCTGCATCCGCCGTCCCGTCATGACGACGCTGATGACGGCGTCGCTGATCGTTTTCGGATTTTTCGCCTACCGGCTGCTCTCGGTCGCGGCGCTCCCCGCCGTCGACTTCCCGACCATCCAGATCACCGCCACGCTTCCGGGCGCGAGCCCGGAGACGATGGCGGCCTCGGTCGCTGGTCCGATCGAGCGCCAGCTTTCGACCATCGCCGGCATCACGTCGATGACCTCGACCTCGGCGCTCGGCACGACCTCGATCGTCATCCAGTTCGACCTCAACCGGAATATCGACGGCGCCGCGCTCGACGTGCAAACGGCCCTGACAGTCGCGCAGCGCCGCCTCCCGGTGGAGATGACGACGCCGCCGTCGTTCCGAAAGGTCAATCCGGGCGACTTCCCGATCCTCTACATCAGCCTGATCTCGCCGACGCTGCCGCTCTCGACCGTCGACGACTACGGCGAGATCACGCTCGCCCAGCAGATCTCGCAACTTCCCGGGATCGCGCAGGTGCTGGTCTATGGCGCGCAGAAATACGCGCTGCGCGTCCAGGTCGACCCGGTCGCGGCGGCGGCGCGCAACATCTCGCTCGAAGATATCCGCACCGTCGTCTCCAAGACCAATTCCAACACGCCGGTCGGCACGATCTCGGGCGACCTGCAGAACATCACGCTGATGGCATCCAGCGCGATCGCGCGCGCCGCCGACTACCGCAACGTCGTGGTCGCCTACCGCAACGGCAATCCGGTCAAGCTCGACGAGATCGCTCGCGTGGTCGACAGCGTCGAGAGCGACCAGATCGCAAGCCTGTTCAACAACGAACGCGCGATCGTGCTCGCGATCCAGCGCCAGCCGGACGCCAACACCGTGTCGGTCGTCGACTCGGTGCGTGCGCGCCTGCCGGCCTACCGGGCGCAGATTCCTGCCTCGATCAGCATGGCGGTGCTGAACGACCGCTCGATCTCGATCCGCGACTCGGTCGAAGACGTGCAGTTCACGCTGATGATCTCGATCGCGCTGGTCATCCTGGTGATCTTCCTGTTCCTGCGCTCGGTCTCGGCGACGGTCATTCCGGCGCTCGCGGTGCCGATCTCGCTGATCGCCACCTGCGGCGCGATGTACGCGTTCGGCTTCTCGATCAACAACATGACGCTGCTGGCNNGTGGTCGACGACGCGATCGTGATGCTGGAAAACATCGTGCGTCACGTCGAAGGCGGGATGCGGCCGTTCGAAGCCGCGCTCAAGGGCGCGCGCGAGATCGGCTTCACCATCGTGTCGATCACCTTCTCGCTGATCGCGGTGTTCATCCCGGTGCTGCTGATGGGCGGCATGGTCGGCCGCGTGTTCCGCGAATTCGCCGTCACCATCGCGGTCGCGATCATCCTCTCGGGTTTCGTCTCGCTCACGCTCACGCCCATGCTCTGCGCGCGCGTGCTGCGCACGCATCATGAGGGCGAGAAGCAGAATATCGTGTTGCGCGTCTTCGAGGCGATGTTCCGCGCCTGGCTGCGCGGCTACGAATGGTCGCTCGACAAGGTGCTCACCTACAAGGCGACGATGCTCATCGTCATCGCGGCGACGCTCGCCGGAACGGTCTTGCTTTATATCTACATCCCGAAGGGCTTCTTCCCGATCGAGGACACGGGCTTCATCGTGTCGACCGTCGAGGGGCCGTCGGACATTTCGTTCAAGGCGATGTTCGACCGCCAGCGCGAGATCGCCGAGATCGTCCGCCAGGACAAGGCGGTCGACTATGTGAACTCGACCGTCGGCACCGGCGGGCCAAACCCCACCACCAATTACGGCCGCCTCTTCATCGCGCTCAAGCCGAAGGCCGAGCGCGGCGAGACCGTCACGCAGGTGATCCAGCGGTTGCGCCGCAGCGCCAACACCGTCACCGGCATGATCACCTACTTCCAGGCGGTGCAGAACATCAACATCACCGGCCGCATCTCGAAGAGCGAGTTCCAGTACACGCTGCAATCGAGCGACACCGACGCGCTTTATCGCATCGCGCCGGAGATGCGCGACAAGATCGTCAAGATCGACGGCCTGCGCGACGTCACGACCGACCTCTACATCAAGAACCCGCAGATGTCGCTCGACGTCGATCGCGAGGCGGCGGCGGTCTACGGCGTTTCGACCGATCAGATCCGCAACGAGCTGTTCGACTGCTACGGCAACCGCCAGGTCGGCACGATCTACACCGCCTCGGCCGACTATCAGATCATCGAAGAGTGCATCAAGGAGTTCCAGGCCGATCCGGCGGGCCTCTCCAAGATCTTCGTGAAGACGACAGTGACCGGCGCGCCGGCCGGCATCATCGGGGCCGTTGCGACCGGCGTAACGCCGGGCGCGGGCGTCACCGGCAACGGCGTTCCCTCCGGCATGTCGATCCCGCTTTCTTCGGTCACCAAGCTCGTGCCGACCGTCGGGCCGCTGCAGGTCAACCACCAGGGCCAGCAGCCGGCGGTCACGATCTCGTTCAATCTCGCGCCCGGCTTCTCGCTCGGCCAGGCGGTCGACGCGATCCGCCAGATCGAGCGCGAGCAGAACCTGCCCGCCACGATCGTCTCGGGCTTCCAGGGCTCGGCGCAGGTATTCCAGGAGTCGCTCAAGGGGCAGGGCGTTCTCGTGCTCGCCGCGATCTTCGCGGCTTACGTGGTGCTCGGCATCCTGTATGAGAGCTTCATCCATCCGATCACGATCATCTCCGGGCTGCCGTCGGCCGGCGTCGGCGCGCTGCTCGTGCTGATGGCGTTCCAGATGGACCTTTCGGTCATCGCAATGATCGGCATCGTGATGCTGGTCGGGATCGTGAAGAAGAACGCCAT
>PLJS01000185.1 GCA_003140315.1 Hyphomicrobiales bacterium | reverse complement strand
GCCAATCCCGGCCTGGTCAAGACCATGGCGGTAAAGCCGCCGATCGGCACCGGCCGCGTCCGACTGATCGAGATCGTCGGCTTCGACCTGCAGCCCTGCGGCGGTACGCATGTACGGCGCACCTCCGAGATCGGCGCCGTGCGGGTGACGACGATCGAGAAGAAGGGCAAACAGAACCGCCGCGTGCGGATCTCGTTCGCCTAGGGAAATCATCTCGAAAAGCGGGAAAAATTCTGCAAGAGGTAGCGCGCAAGCGAGAAAGCCGGGAATTGTCGATGCCGAATGAGAACCTCGCGAGCCGCTGGCTCGTTTCCACCGAATGGCTGGCCGCGCGCCTGAACGATCCGGATGTCGCGATCGTCGACGGCTCATTCTATCTGCCGGCGCTCAAGCGCGACGCGCAGGCCGAATACCTCGCGGCGCATGTCCCGGGCGCGGTTCGCTTCGATATCGACGCGATCGCGGACCACTCGACCAACCTGCCGCACATGCTGCCGAGCGCCGGCGACTTCGCGACCGCGGTCGGCAAGCTCGGTATCGGCGATGGCATGACGATCGTCGTCTACGACGGCGCGGGCCTCGGCGGCGCTCCGCGCGTGTGGTGGACGTTCCGCGTGTTCGGCGCCGAGAAGGTCTTCATCCTCGATGGCGGCTTGCCGAAGTGGAAGACAGAGGGCCGGCCGACCGAGGCGGGAACCGTGACGCGCGCCGCGAAGACCTTCACGCCGCACATGAACAAGGCCGTCGTGGCGAATGTCGACAGCGTCAAGGCGGCGCTCGCCGACAAGTCCGCACAGGTCGTCGATGCGCGGCCGGCCGAGCGCTTCCGCGGCGAGGCGCCGGAGCCGCGGCCCGGGCTGAAAGGCGGCCATATGCCTGGCGCGTTCAGCGTTCCGACGTCGAGCGTCGTCAAGGATGGCCGCCTCGCCGATGCGCAAACGCTCAAGGCCGCGTTCGCGGCCGGCAAGGTCGACCTCGACAGACCGACGATCACGAGTTGCGGCTCCGGCGTCACCGCCGCGATCCTCTGGCTCGCGCTCGACGCGCTTGGCAAGGAGCCGAAGGCGCTTTACGACGGCTCGTGGTCCGAATGGGGCGCGCGCACCGATACGCCGGTCGTCAAGGGTCCATGATGGCGGAGCCGGACGCCGCAACCGCGCGGATCGACGATCTGTTTGCGCGCGCCATGCACAATCATCAGGAGGGCCGGCTCGACGAGGCTGAGACGCTCTATCGTGAAATCCTGGAGATCGACCCGCGCCAGCTCGACAGCCTGCATTTCCTCGGCGCCATCGCGCACCAGCGCGGCAATCCCGGTGCCGCCGTCGATCTGATCGGCCGGGCGATCGCCGCGAACGACCGCATTCCCGCCTATCACGCCGGCATCGGCGCGGCCTACGCCGCGCTCGGCCAGCGCGACAAGGCGATCGAGCATTACCGCAACGCGATCGCGCTCAGCCCCGACGATTGGGCCGTGCACAACACGCTCGGCGATGCGTTGCGCGAGCGCGGCGAGCTGGACGCCGCGGCGCGCCACTATGCGCAAGCCGTCGCCGCCAAGCCGGACCTGGCCACCGCGCTGCATAACCTCGCGGTGATTCATTTGAGCCTCGGCCGCCCCAACGAGGCGCTCGAAGCCGCCTCGCGCGCGCTCGCCGCGAAGGATACCCCGGACGGACGGGCGTTGTTCGGCCAATGCGTGCGCGATGCGGATCGGCTTCCGGCGGTCCCGGCATTCCGCCGGCTACTGATCCAGGCGCTGCGCGAAGCCTGGGCTCGCCCGGTCGGGCTGACGGGCCCGGCGCTGGCCTTGGTCAAGAACGAGCCCGCCGTCGCGGCCGGCGTCCGGGCCGCCATGATGGCGTGGCCGGAACGGCTGTCGCCGCAAGCATGCGGACCCGCCATCGCGGCGCTCGCGGCGGACGAATTGCTCCGCGCCGTCCTGGACACCGCTTTGGTCAATGATGGCGGACTGGAACGTTTGCTGACCAGCGCGCGCACGATCCTGCTCGACGCCGCGGTCCGGACGCAAAGCGAGGTCTCGCGCGAGATGATCGGCTTTGCGTCCTCGCTCGCCCGCCAGTGCTTCATCAACGAATATGTGTTCGACGTCTCCGAGACCGAACGCCAGGCGCTGGCATGGCTGCGCACGTCCGTGCGCACGGCGCTCGCCGGCCGCACGCCGGTATTCGCGATCCATCTCATTGCGCTTGCCGCCTATGCGCCGTTGCACACGCTCGAGCGCGACCGCGCCCTGCTCGACCGCCGCTGGCTGAAGCCCCTCGATGAGCTCATCACCCAGCAGGTGCGCGAGCCGCAGGCCGAGACGGCGCTGCGTGCCACGATGCCGCGCCTGACCGAGATCGCCGACCCGGTCTCCCTCCAGGTGCGCCAGCAATACGAGGACAACCCCTACCCGCGCTGGGTCAGCGTCGCGCCGACGCCGCCGGAAGACGGTGTCCTTGCGCATCTCCGCGGCCTTTTTCCCAACAGCCCGCTGCGCGATATCGCGGAGCCGGATACGCTCGACATCCTGGTCGCCGGCTGCGGCACCGGCCAGCAACCGATCGGCACCGCGCAGCGATTCCCCAAGGCGCGTGTGCTTGCGATCGACCTCAGTCTCGCGAGCCTTGCCTATGCGAAGCGCAAATCCGATGCCGCCGGCATCCCGATCGAATACGGCCAGGCCGACATCCTTGAACTGGCGCTCGACCGCCGTTTCGACATCGTCGAATCGAGCGGCGTGCTGCATCATCTCGCCGATCCGATGCGCGGCTGGCGTGCGCTGCTCGAACGGCTCAAGCCCGGCGGCTTCATGCGCCTCGGGTTCTACAGCGAGATTGCGCGCAGCGGCATCACGGCGGTCCGCCGCATCATCGCCGAGCGCGGCTACGCCATGACGCCGGATAGCATCCGCCGCTGCCGCCAAGACCTCATTTCGGCGAACGATCCCGGTTTCAAGAGCATCGTGTACTCGCCCGATTTCTACAGCATCAGCGCCTGCCGCGATCTCTTGTTCCACGTGCAGGAACACCGTTTGACGCTGCCCCAAATCGGCGCTTTTTTGACCGAGCATGAATTGACCCTGCTTGGATTCGAGCTCGACGCGCCGACGCTCGCGAGATACGGCGCCCGCTTCCCGGCTGACGCGAGCATGACCGATCTCGCGCTCTGGGATCGCTTCGAGACCGAGAATCCGGATACATTCCGCGGCATGTATAATTTCTGGCTGCAGAAGGCGGACGGCCCGCTTGAGCGGCCGCAGACGACATGAAAGCGGCTTCCCGCGTCGCGCTCGTCACCGGCGGCGCGCACGGCATCGGACGCGCCACCGCGCGGCGCCTCATCGATGACGGCTGGCGCGTCGGCGTGGTCGACCTCAAGGCGGCCGGTCTCGCGCGCGTCTACCGCGCGCACGCGCGCCGCGTCGAGATCATCGAAGGCGACATCGGCGAGGAGACGACCGCCCAGCGCGCGGTCACAGCCGTGATCGGCAAGTTCGGCCGGCTCGACGGCGTGGTGTCGAACGCCGGCATCATGATCAGGAAGCCGATCCGTCAACTCACGCTCGCCGAGTGGCGCCGCGTGCTCGACGTCAATCTCACGGCGGCGTTCCTGCTCGCCAAGGCGGCCGAACGCGCGCTGCGCCGCGCCAAGGGCGCCTTCGTGGCGATCGCCTCGACCCGCGCCGAAATGTCGGAGCCCAACACCGAGGCGTATTCGGCAACGAAAGGCGGGCTCGTCGCGCTCACCCATGCGCTCGCCATGAGCCTCGCGCCGGTGCGCGTGAACTGCGTCAGCCCCGGCTGGATCGCCAGGAAGGACTACGACAGACTGCGCGCCAAGGACCACGCGCAGCACCCCGCCGGCCGCGTCGGCAAGCCTGAGGACATCGCCGAGATCGTCGCCTATTTGCTCGACAGCGAGAAATCCGGCTTCGTGACTGGCGCGAACTTCACCGTCGACGGCGGCATGACGAAGAAGATGATTTACGTGGAGTGATCAGCCGCGCATTGCGTCGGCGAATTGCGCGGTGTCGGCGAATTCGTCGAATGTCGCGACCGTGCCGGCCTTCACGGTGAAGATGTGGACCCAGTCCGTGTCGACTTTCTTGCCGGTCTTCTTCATCGTCCAGGCATAGTGGCCGAGCACGAAGACCTTGTCGTCGACGGAATAGAACTGTTGCGGCGAGAACGCGGTGGCGGTCTGCGTATCGGCGATGATGGCGAAGAATTTCTGCACGCCCTGCGGGCCCTTGGCCGTAGCCATGGCGGGGTGGTCGATCGGGCGGCCGTGCAGGGTCCACACGACGTCCGGCGCCATTGCGGCGACGACGGTCGCGATGTCGCCGCGCCCGAACGCGGCGTAAAGGCTCTGAACCAGGCTCACATTCGCATTGCTCATGACTTTTCCCTCCGTTCTGGCGAACCATACGGAAATATTCGCGCAAAGGTTTCGCGGACGAGAACAGATTTTGGACTACACATCGGGAAAGATTGCGTCGGCCGACGCCATCCGTAAGGCCGTGCCACACGTGCGATATTGACACGGTCCTCGGTCCCGCCGGTAATCTGTTGCTTCGGCCGTGGGCCCTGGGGGAATGTCATGCGGTTGTCGGTTTGCGGTATGCTGGTGTTCGTCGCGTTGACGCTCTCGACCCCGGCTTTCTGCCTCAGTCCCAAGTGGGAGCAGTGCCAGGACGTGAACAACGAAGCCACCGCAGACCGGAGCCTCGCGGCCTGCAACCGCATCTTGAATGACCACCGCGAGACGCCGAACTACGCCATGGCGCTCAGAAACCGATGCGGGATCCAGTATACGAAAGGCAATTACGATTGCGCCCTCGCCGACTGCAATCAGGCCCTCACGATGGAGCCCCGGTCCGCCATCGGCCTCAACCGGCGCGGCCTGATCTTCTACATGAGGCAAGATAACGAGCGGGCCATCACCGACTTCAATGCGGCGCTCCGGCTCGATCCGAACATGGCCAATGCTCTCGACAATCGTGGTTTGGCCGAGCAAGCGAAGGGCGACACGGAGGCCGGCGACGCCGATATCGCGCGCGCCAAGAAAATCAACCCGGACATCGGGCAGTAGGCCGATCCCGACATTGCGGCGGCACGCATCAGGGACGCTGGCTGATTCCAATAGACGCGAGCCATTTCGGCCACGCGTGCACCCGATCAAGGCCGCGCAGATTTGAGGGCAGCTTCTGGCCCAAACGCGGTGCCGCCGCGTTGAAGCTACGTCCGCGTTGCGATGCAGTGCGGACGCGATTTGCTCACCGCGAGCTTTTCGGCTCCTGGACCCATTGCAGACATGACGCGGGCATGGCTTCTCCCCTCGTTTAGCTGTTGCGGCGTGATTTTGTGTGGTCGCTCCACTTGAATTGACGGGGCGTCGCCGAACATGATTGTTGCGCACCAGATCACCTCATAATCCAGGAAATGGCGCGCCCATGCCCAAACTCTACGAAGCCCTCGCGGAAGCATTCCTTGCGGAGGGAGTCGACACGCAGTTCGTCCTGATGGGCGACGGCAACATGCACTGGTGCACCGCCTTTGCCAAACTGCCGGGCGTGCATACCGTCCACGTCAGGCACGAGCACGCGACCGTCGCGGCAGCAACGGCCTACAACATCGCAACCGGCAAGATCGCGGTGGCCTCGGTCACGTGCGGACCCGGCGTGACCCAGTTGATGACGGCGCTGCCGGCCGCGGTTCGAGCCCGTCTGCCGATGGTGGTGTTCGCCGGCGAGTCGCCGATCAACGCCAAGTTCTACAACCAGGCCATCGACCAGGCGCCTTTAGTGGCGGCAACCGGCGCCCGTTACATCGCGGCGCATAGCGTGCCGCGCATGATGGACCACGTGCGCGAGGCCTTCCACGTCGCCAAAGTCGAGCGATGCCCGGTGGTGCTGGGTGTTCCCTACGACCTGCAGAAGGTCGAATACATGGCGAACCAGCCCTACGAGACCTCGGAGATGTACCAGCCCAAGGTCGGGCGCATGCATCCCGATCCCGAGGTCTTGGCCGAGGCCGTCGCGCGGCTGGCCGCGGCCAAGCGGCCAATTATCCTCGGCGGCCGTGGCGTGTTGTGGTCCGGTTCGCGCGATGCGGTGATCACGCTCGCCGACCGCTGCGGCGCACTTCTTTCCAACACGCTGCCCGCGCGTGGTCTTTTCCACGATCACCCATTCGGGCTCGGCATCACCGGCAGCTACTTCACGTCGCTGGGTAGAGAGATGTACGAATCCGCGGACGTCGTGCTCGCGGTCGGCACCAGCCTGTCCTACTACATCGGCGGCGGGCACTTTTGGCCGAAGGCCTACAAGATCCAGCTCGACGATGCCCCACGCGGCCTGCGCGATGGGCTGAAGGCCGCCGACCTCTACGTCAAATCAGACGCGCTCGTCGGTGCCGAGGCGATCCTTGCCGGCCTCGACAAGAAGCTGGGTGCCGGCAAGCCGACGGCGGCGACTATCCGATCGAAAGAGCTCGCGCATCGCATCGCGACCGAGCCGGCGGACTCGATGTCGTTCGACATCGAGTCCGGGTTGCTGGATCCTCGCGCGGTGGTCGAGGCAGTCGACGCGATCGTTCCCAAGGATTGGGATGTTGTCGTCGGCGGCGGTCATCAGGCCTATTTCCCCGCCCAGATGCGTGGCAGGCCGGCGGAGCGCTACACAACCGTCCGCGAATTCGGCGCAGTCGGCAATGGCCTGTCGTATGCACTTGGGATTGCGGCTGCGCGCCGGCAGGGCCGCGAGGGCAAGGTCGTGTTGTTCGAAGGCGACGGCGGACTCTTGTTCAATATCCAGGAATTCGAGACGCTCAAGCGTCAAGGTTTCCGCATTCTGATCTGCGCGATGAACGACGGCGGATACGGCTCGGAGTTTCACAAGCTCCGCGCCGATGGCCTCGACGATAGCTTGGCCGTGTTCGGCCGGCCCGCGTTCGAAAACATCGCACGCGGCTTCGGCCTGCGCGGCCACGAGGTACGCGATGTGTCGCTAATCCCGAAGCTGTTCGCCGACTTCGCCGCGCAGGGCGAAAGTGAAATATGGAACATCCAGATCTCGGATAAGGTCACCGCGCCGGTGATCCGTCAGACCATCAAGCGCGGGCACGGCAATATGTGAGCATTTCTAGCAGGTTGGCTTTGTTGGATATATGTCGAGGCCGAGCCAATTTGTGAGCACGAGGTCCAGCCAAGCGCGATCCCTCATGGCGAGAGCAGCCCGAGGCTGCGTCTAGCACTGCAGATCGCGGCCGTTCAGTGCAAAATCTGGCTGAGGAACAGCTTGGTCCGCTCGTGCTGCGGATGATTGAAGAACTCGTTCGGCTCGTTCATCTCCACGATCTGGCCGGCATCCATGAAGATCACGCGGTTCGCGACCTGGCGCGCAAAGCCCATCTCGTGGGTCACGCACAGCATGGTCATGCCCTCCTGGGCGAGCTGCACCATCGTGTCGAGCACCTCCTTGACCATCTCGGGGTCGAGCGCGGAGGTCGGCTCGTCGAACAGCATGATCTTGGGCTTCATGCAGAGCGCGCGCGCGATCGCGACGCGCTGCTGCTGGCCGCCGGAAAGCTGGCCCGGATATTTCTGCGCCTGCTCGGGGATCTTCACCTTGGTGAGGAAGTGCATCGCCACGTCCTCGGCTTCCTTCTTCGGCATCTTGCGCACCCAGATCGGCGCGAGCGTGCAGTTCTCCATGATGGTGAGGTGCGGGAACAGGTTGAAGTGCTGGAAGCACATGCCGACCTCGCGGCGCACCTCGTCGATCTTCTTCAGGTCGCCGGTCAATTCCGTGCCGTCCACGATGATGCGGCCCTGCTGGTGCTCTTCGAGCCGGTTGATGCAGCGGATCATGGTCGACTTGCCGGAGCCCGACGGCCCGCAGATGACGATCCGCTCGCCGCGCTCGACCGCGAGGTTGATGTCGCGCAGCACGTGGAACTCGCCGTACCACTTGTGCATGCCGATGATCTCGACCGCGAGCGCGTTCGAGGTCTGCGTGGCGACGGCTGCGGTCTGGCTCATGATGTTTCCTAACGCCTGTCGGCTTTCCCGAGCCGCGCTTCCACGCTCTTGGCGTAGCGCGACATGCTGAAGCAGAAGATGAAGTAGAAGATCGCCGCGAACACGTAGCCGGTCGCGCTGGTGGTCGGCGCCGCCCATTTCGGATCGATGCGCGAGACCTCGACCGTGTGCAGGAAATCGAAGATGCCGACGATCACGACCAGGGTCGTGTCCTTGAACAGGCCAATGTAAGTGTTGACGATGTTCGGGATGGTGATCTTGAGCGCCTGCGGCAGGATAATGAGATACATCATCTGCCAGTAACCCAAGCCCACCGCCATCGCGCCTTCATACTGCCCCTTCGGCATCGCCTGCAGGCCGGCGCGCACCACTTCCGCCATGTAGGCAGAGGCAAACATCGCGATCCCGATCAGCGCGCGCAACAGCTTGTCCGGCGAATAGGCGTCCGGCACGAACAGCGGCAGCATCACGCTCGCCATGAACAGCACCGTGATCAGCGGCACGCCACGCACGAACTCGATGAAGATGACAGACAGGAGCTTCACCGCCGGCATGGTCGATCGCCGCCCGAGCGCCAGCAGGATGCCGATCGGCAGCGAGAACACGATGCCGACCCAGGAGACCACGATGGTCACCAGCACGCCGCCCCACAGCGAGGTATCGACCCGGCGCAGCCCGATCGCTTCCCATCCGGTCAGCAGGATGTAGGACACGATCGGCACGATCACGAAGAAATAGAGCGCGCCGAGGTCGCGCCGCGGCGCTTCGAGCCGAAGCATCCAGACGATGCCGACCGCGAGCATCGCGAAGAAGATGTTGACGCGCCAGCGCTCCGGGATCGGATAGGAGCCGTAGATGAAATAGGAGAAGCGGTCGCGCACGAACGCCCAGCAGGCGCCGACCTCGGGACGGTCCGCGGTCGGCAGGCACGCCTCGCGGTCGCTCCCACTCCAGACCGCGTGGGTGAACACGAACTCGATCACGGGCGGCACGATCCAGATAATCAGCGCCGCGGTGAGCAGCGTGAGGAAGATGTTGGCGGGGCTGGAGAACAGGTTCGCCCGCACCCAGCCGACGACTCCCCTCGCCGCGACCGGCGGCGGCAGCGCCTCGACCGGCGCGACGCGGACGTAGCGCGCGTCGGGAACGTTGAGATCGTCCTGTGTTGCGATGGACATGGCGTCACCGTTCCACAAGCGCGATGCGCGAATTGTACCAGTTCATCGTCATCGAGGTGAGCAGACTGATCGTGAGATAGACCGCCATCGTGATGGTCACGACCTCGACCGCCTGACCGGTCTGGTTGAGCACCGTGCCGGTGAAGATCTGCACGAGATCGGGATAGCCGACGAACACCGCGAGCGAGGAGTTCTTGGTGAGATTGAGATACTGGTTGGTCAGCGGCGGGATGATGACGCGCATCGCCTGCGGGATCACGACCAGCTTGAGGGTCGGCCCGGTGCGCAGGCCGAGCGCGCCGGCTGCTTCCGTCTGTCCCTTCGACACCGCCATGATGCCGGCCCGCACCACCTCGGCGATGAAGGCGCCGGTATAGAGCGTGAGCCCGATCACCAGCGCGACCAGTTCGGGCAGGATTTCCAGGCCGCCGCGGATGTTGAAGCGCCCCTTCTCGGGGAATTCGAGCGTCGCCGGCATGCCGGCCGCGAAGAACGCGATGATCGGTAGCCCGACGATCAGGCCGAGCGATACCAGCGCGACCGGCGACTGCTGCCCGGTCTGCTCCTGGCGCTTGCGCGCCCAGATGCCGAACGCAAGCGCGCCGATCACGCCGACGACGAAGGCCGCGACCACCAGTTCGGTACCGCTGCTGAAGATCGGATAGGGTGCGAAGAAGCCGCGATTGTTGAGATAGATGCTTCCGGGAAGCGACCAGCTATCGCGCAGGTCCGGGAGCGCCTTGAGCACGGCGTTGTACCAGAACAAGAGCTGCAGCAGCAGCGGCACGTTGCGGATCATCTCCACGTACCCGGCCGAGAGCCGCGCGAGCAGGAAGTTCTTCGATAGCCGCGCGATGCCGACGAGAAAGCCGACGATGGTCGCGAGCACGATGCCGATCGCCGCGACGAGCAGCGTGTTGAGGAGCCCGATCCAGAACGCACGGCCGTAGGTGCCGCCCTGCGCCGTGTACGAGATCAGCGTCTGGCTGATGTCGAAGCCGGCGGTCTGGTTCCAGAAGCCGAAGCCGGACGCGATATGCGCGCGCGCGAGATTGTCGATCGCGTTGCGCACCGCCGAATAGGCAAGGAAGATGATGATGGCGCAGAGGATGACCTGATAGGCGATGCTGCGCACCTTCGGGTCGTAGATCAGCGAGACCTTGGGCGGGCCGCTGTGCTGCGAGATACTCATGCCGCTCCCCCAACGCCACACGGCGGCGTCCCTCACAGCGTCATTTCATCCTAGCCCATCGCGCCATGCAAGCATTCTGCCAAAAAAAGGCCGGGCGGCGTACCACCCGGCCTCTCTTTCAACGTCCGTAGCCCGGATGAGCGAAGCGACATCCGGGAGAAAGACCTTTTTGCCCCCGCATGTCGCTGCGCTCATGCGGGCTACGAGATCGGTTTAGCGGATCGGCGGGGCGTATTGCAGGCCGCCCTTGGTCCACAGCGCATTGAGACCGCGCTGGATCTTGAGCGGCGAGCCCTGCCCGACATTCTTCTCGAAGATCTCGCCGTAGTTCCCGACGTGCTTGATGATGCGATAGCCCCAGTCCTTGGTCAGGCCGAGCTGCTCGCCGTAATTGCCTTCGGTCCCGAGCAGCCGCTTGACGTCGGGATTGGTGGTCGACTTCAGCGCCTCGTCGACGTTGGCCTGCGTGACGCCGAGTTCCTCGGAGATGATCATGGCGAAGTGGACCCACTTCACGATGTCGAACCATTGGTCGTCACCGTGGCGCACGGAGGGGCCGAGCGGCTCCTTGGAGATGATCTCGGGCAGCACGATGTGATCGTCCGATTTGGCGAGCCGCAGGCGCTCGGCGTAGAGACCGGAGGCATCGGTGGTGAACGCGTCGCAGCGGCCTGAATCATAGGCCTTGATAGCCTCATCCGCGGTCGCGAACGTCACGGTCTTGAGCTTCATCTTGTTGGCGCGGAAATAGTCCGAGAGGTTGAGCTCGGTCGTCGTGCCCTGTTGCACGCACACGGCCGCGTCACTGAGCTCGAGCGCGGAATTCACCTTCAGCGCCTTGCGCACCAGGAAGCCCTGGCCGTCATAGTAATTGACGCCGGTGAAATTCAACCCGAGCGAGGTGTCGCGCGAGCTTGTCCAGGTCGTGTTGCGGGCGAGCACGTCGACATCGCCCGACTGCAGCGCGGTGAAGCGGTCCTTCGCGGTCAGCGCGACGAACTTCACCTTGGTCGGATCGCCGAAGATCGCGGACGCGAGCGCCCGGCAGAAGTCGACGTCGAGACCGGTCCAGTTGCCTTGCGCGTCCGGCAGGCCGAAACCGCCGAGCGAACCGTTGGCGCCGCAGTTGAGCATGCCGCGCGACTTGACCGTGTTCAGCGTCTGGGCCGAGGCCACCGAAGCGGCAAAGACGGCCGCCGCAGCGAGGGCGAGCGTGGTAATGACGCGTTTCATGGGAAAACGTTCTCCGGGCTAGAGGTGATTTTCTGGCGGCTCAAGATAACCGTTGCGAGGGCTCATCATTCGGCGAACTCCCCCGCAGGGCCCTCGATTGATCGTATCTCAGAACTTACGCCCACACAGGTCAAGGGGTTGACCCGTGGGCCGGTTGACGCAGTAAATGCCGCAAAGCGCCAAGGACAGCGCCAAAGCAGGCGCAAAGGACCCAAAGCACATGGACCAGAAAACCGGCGGGGACGGCAAGCGCGACCCCGAGCCGCTTGAACCGGCGACCGTGCTGGTGACCGCCGGTCGCGATCCCTTCGCGCAGCATGGCTTCGTGAACACCCCGATCTATCGGGGTTCGACCGTGCTTTACCGCAACACGCAGGACTTCCTCAAACGCGCCGCGCGCTACACCTACGGGACCAAAGGCACGCCGACCACGGAATCGCTCGAAATCGCCTGGACCGAGTTGACCGGCGCCGCCGGCACCGTGCTCGTGCCTTCAGGGCTCGCCGCGATCTCGATCGCGCTGATGTCGTGCCTGCGCGCCGGCGATCATCTGCTGGTGCCGGACAGCGTCTACCGCCCGACGCGGAACTTCTGCGAGAGCATCCTGAAGCGGTTCGGCGTGGAGACGACCTATTACGATCCCCTGCTCGGCGCCGACATCGCGCGCCTGTTCAAACCCAACACCCGCGCGGTGTTCACCGAGGCGCCCGGCTCGCTCACCTTCGAGATGCAGGACATTCCGGCGATCGCCGCGGCCGCGCATGCGCGCGACGCCATCGTCTTGATGGACAACACCTGGGCAACGCCGTTGTTCTTCTCGGCCCACGCCCACGGCGTCGATCTCGCGATCGATGCCGGCACGAAATACCTCAGCGGCTCGTCGGACCTCTTGCTCGGCCTGGTCTCGGCGAATGAGCGCTGCTGGAGAGAACTGCGCGCGACTTTCGATGCGACCGCGTTCTGCGCCGGGCCGGAAGACGTGTTCCTCGCGCTGCGCGGCTTGCGCAGCATGCGCGTGCGGCTGCTGCATCAGCAGGAGTCGGGGCTCGCGGTCGCACGCTGGCTCGCAGAGCGTCCCGAGGTCGCCCGCGTGCTGCACCCCGCGCTCGAAAGCGATCCGGGCCACGCCATCTGGAAGCGCGACTTCACCGGCGCGTCGTCATTGTTCAGCGTCATGCTCAAGCCGATGCCGGATGCCGCCGCGCACGCCTTCATCAACACGCTCACTTTGTTCGGCATCGGCGCGTCATGGGGCGGATTCGAGAGCCTTGCCATTCCGTTCGACTGCGCGCCGTTCCGCACCGCGACTGCATGGAAGCCGAGCGGGCCGACGATCCGCTTCCATATCGGACTGGAAGACGTCGGCGACCTGATCGCCGACCTCGAACGCGGCTTCGCGGTGATGGCGACGGCGACGGCGCGCTAAGCGGCCTACTCCGAGGCGCTTGCCTTTGGCCGCCCGCGCTCGCGGAAGATCAGTACGATGTTGCGGACGTAGATGATCGTCGCGAGCCCCTGCCCAAAGATGATCACGGGCTCGCGCCGCACAATGCCGTAGACCAGCGTCATCAAGCCGCCGCCCATGGAGAAGACCCAGAACGCGAACGGCATGACGCTCTTTCCGGCGCGCTCGCTCGCGATCCATTGCACGAGGAAGCGTCCCGCGAACAGAAGCTGCGCGATGAGGCCGAACACCAGCCAGAAATCCAGCTTGGCCACGAACACGTCGTAAAGATAGGCGCTGAGCTCCGAGCCGAACTGGATCAGCATCAGGCAATCTCCGACACTTGCGGCACGCGGCGGCGCCGGCGAATGAGCCAGCGGACGCCGAAGAGATCGAGAATTCCGACCCACAGCCGGTCCCATAATCCGTAATTCGAGATGCCGTGAGCGCGCGGCCGATCGATCACGTCGACATAGCCGATCGTAAAACCGTCGCGACGGAACAGCGCCGGCAGGAAGCGATGCAGGCCGTCGAAATAAGGCAGCGTCAGGAACGCCTCGCGCCGGAACGCCTTGAGCCCGCAGCCGGTGTCGCGCGCGCCGTCGTGTAGGATCGCGGCGCGCACGCCGTTCGCGATGCGCGACTGCAGGCTCTTGAACGCGCCCGAGCGCCGCCCGACGCGCTGTCCGGCGACGAGGCCCATGCCGGCGCCGCCTTCACTTAACGCGCCGAGCAGCGCCGGAATGAAGGAGGGATCGTTCTGCCCGTCGCCGTCGAGCGTCACGATCACGGGTGCGCGCGCCGCCGCGACGCCGGAGAGCACC
Source organism: Hyphomicrobiales bacterium (assembly GCA_003140315.1). Taxonomy (GTDB): domain Bacteria; phylum Pseudomonadota; class Alphaproteobacteria; order Rhizobiales; family Xanthobacteraceae; genus PALSA-894. Next base: position 10,431 of record PLJS01000185.1, on the reverse strand, counting down.
GCGGCTGACTGCCCACACGAGGCCGCATGCTTGACCTGGCGCAGCCACGGCCGCCCGTCCTTGAGTGCCGTGAGCGCGGCTTCCGTTGTGTCGGTCGAGCCGTCATTGACGAAGATGAGCTCGAAGCTGCTGCGTTCCTTCAGGACCGCGGCGATCTCCTCGGTGAGCGGTCCGACGTTCTCGGCCTCGTTGCGCACCGGCACGACGACGGACACGGCCGGCTCCGGCGTGCGTGTCTGCGGCATCGTATCGGGCATGAGTTCGTCCGGCATGTCTCGTCAGCGGCCATCTTGCCGCGCGTGTCTTATTGACCGATGAGCCTGCGGGCAACCGTCTTGATCCGGCGCCATGAGGGTCCGGGCAGCGCACACACGGTTCCGCCCGGCTCGGCCGTGAAGGCGAGCCCGCGTGCCGAAAACCAGTTGCGCACCAGGATGGCACCGAACGCGCCAACGCACGCCCCCGCGGTCACGTCGCTTGTGAAATGCGCCTGGATCGCGACGCGGCTGAGCAGGATCAGGACCGCGTAGATCCAGATCGGCACGCGCGCCCTTGGCCAGAGCAGGCCGATCGCGACGGCGGCCGCGACGGCGGTCGTACTGTGCCCGGACGGCATGCTGGCGTATTCGGGCCGCCACGACCACGGCATGTAGGCGAAGGGACCGAGGTCGGACGGCCGCACCCGGCCGATGAACCTTTTCACGATGGTCACGAACAGGCCCGGCAGCGCGATTGCCAGGAACAGGAATTCGAGCCGCACCACGAGAGTCGTGACGACGAGGTTCGCGATCCGGTCCGCCGCAGGCCCCGTGAGCACCGCCAGCACGACGATCACGATCGCGATCGGCACCAGGAACCATTTGGATTGCCCGAAGTCGGTGATCTCCTGGAATACTTCGACCACCCAGAGCGGCAGCGTGCGGGCAAAGGACAATACGCGGGCGTCGAGCAGAATCATCGCGAGGCCAACCGCAAACACCGCGACGAGCACGCCGGCGACGAGCCGCTGCATCGGTGGCAGCAGCCGCGCGTTCCGAATTTTGCGCGGGCGGCCAGGCAATGCCAGCCACGCGATGAGGTTTGCGGCCGTGCGGCGCGGGATCGACGACGGGAGCTTGTCGATGCCGGCCGCGCTCACGGCTCGCGTCCCGAGCCATAGACCGCGATCGAGATCGCGCGTCCACCGTTGGTGTTGAAGGCATTCTCCAATCGCCCGCGCAGGCTGTAGCGCAGTCCGATCAGCTCGGCGCGCTGCGCGAAAGCGCGCTCCTGGCGCGATTCGATCAATGCGAAGCGGCACTCGCCGCCCTGCAGGATCTCGGCCGCGGTCGCGCCATCGACGAGGCGGGTGTGGGTCCCGACCAGGAAGACGAGACTCGGCTCGTGATAGCCGGCGGCCGCGACGGTCGGGTCGGCGCAACCGGAGGCCTTGAGATAATCCGCGAGCGTCGGGCTGGGGAATAGCGGCCGCATCAACGGAATAAGCACGCCGAACAGCGCGATCCCCATGAGCTGCGCGCCGATCGTCGCTCGCACCAGTGAGAACTCGGCGCCCTCGATGTCATAGAGCCGCCAGGCATAGAACCCGAAGATCACGCCGCCGGCCGCGAACGGCCAGGCCAGCCAGCCGAACTGGCCGCGCAGATAGATGAGCACGCCGACCCCCAGCGCCGGCAGCAGGGCCGTCAGGATCGGCCACATCACGGCGGTGCGGACCAGATGAGTATTGCCGGAGAGACTGCGGCGCTCGATCTCGCGCGCGACCAGGATCGCGACCGCCGGATAGAGCGGCAGCACGTAGTGCGGCAGCTTGGTGACGACCAGCTCGAACACGATCCAGCTCGGCACGATCCACGCGAGCAGGAAGCGCGTCTCCGCCTCGCGGCGACTGCGCCACACCGCGGGCGCCGCCACCGCGGCAAGGGGCGCTGCCGGCCAGAATGTGATCCAGAACAGCAGCAGATAATAGCCGGGCGGCGCGCCGTGGCCTTCCGCCGAATGGAAGACCTTGCCCCACAGGTCCTGCCCGGCAGACTCCACGATAAACGCCTCGCCGCTGCGGCTCATGATGGCGATGAACCAGGGCAGCACGAGCAGCAGCATCCAGGCGATGCCGATGAGCGGGCGTAAACGCAGCACCCAGCGCAGCGAGCGGTCGGCGACGCCGAGCGCGACGATCGCGAGCCCCGCCACCATCAGGATCAGCGGCCCCTTGATCAGGATGCCGGCGGCGAGCGCCGTCCAGAACATCGCGACATGCCGCAGACCGATCTCGCGCGTCCATACATTGCGTTCGCGCAGATAGGCGCGCGCCATCACGCCCATGGTGGCGACGCAGCAGGCGAGCAGCGCGGCGTCGGTCTTGGCGAGCCGCGCCTCGGCGCCAAGCAGCACGGCGGTCGCGACCATCAGGGCGGCGAGATAGGCCGAACGGCGCGTCATGAAGGCGAGCGCGGACCAATAGGTGAGCAGCACCGCCCCGATCGCGCCGATGAGCGAAGGGATGCGATAAAGCGAGATGGTGGTGCGCGCGTCCGGCACGCCGAGCACCTCGGCGGTGCGCACGACGCTCGCCTGCAGCCAATAGATGCCGACCGGCTTCTTGTAGCGCACCTCGTCCTGGAAACGGATGTCGACGTAATCTCCGCTCTCGATCATCTGCTTGGTCGCTTGCGCGAAGCGCGTTTCGTCGCGGTCGATCGGCGGCAGGTGGAAGAATCCCGGCAGGAACGAGACCAGCGACACGAAGATCAGGAACGCGACCGCGCGCGCGTGCGAGGCCGTCGCGAAGCCGAGCACCGCGCCGATGTCGCCGTAAATGCTTCGTCGGTTCGCCACAGACGCGGTTTGCGCGAAGGTCATACTGGTCCCAGCCGAAGTTGCGCGGACAATAGGCAAATCGCGCCGCTTGGCAATGGCGCCCTAACCGCCTCTTGAAACTCGGCTATTGCCCTATTCGAAGCGCACCACGACGCTGTCGGCGACCCCACGCGCGTCCATGATGGTCAGCCGCGCAAAGCCCGGTCCATCGGGCGTGAAGAACAGGGTCCGTTGCGTGACGTGCGCCGGTGCCGGCAGGCCGTTGACGAGCAGCGTGAAAGGCTGCACGCCACCCGAGACTTTCAGCGGCACCTCGGCGCGGCGGCCTTCCGCCGCCATGTCGAGCCGCGAGCCGTTCGGCGGGAACATGATGCGTGGTGCCGCCTCCGCGACATCGCCCGGCAGCGTGCCGGGGCGGAAGCGCTGCAGCGGCAACGGCAGCTTGGTGTTGGCGGCAAAGATCGCGCCCTTCGGCGCACGCGCAAGTGCCGCCGGCAGGCTGCCCATGCGGGCGAACGCATCGAACAAGATCGGCGCCGCCGCCGTGCGCCCGACCAGGCCCGGCACCGGCGCGCCGTCCGCGCGCCCAACCCAGACACCGATGGTGCGCTTGCCGTCGAAGCCGACCGACCACGCATCGCGATATCCGTAAGAGGTCCCGGTCTTGAACGCGATGCGTCCGCCGGCCGCATTCTCCGGCGGCGGCGTGCCGATCAGGATGTTGCCGACATACCAGGCGGCGACCGGGTCGATCAGCCGGCGCGGCACCGCGGCGGTCTCGTGTCCGTCGAGACGCTCGATCAGCGGCACGGTCGTGCCGCCGCGCGGGAAGCCCGCATAGAGCATCGTGAGATCGGACAGCGTCACGCCGACGCCGCCGAGGCCCATGGCGAGGCCCGGTATCTCGCCCTTGGGAAACACGAAATGCGAACCGGCGTCGGTCAGCCGCGCGGTCAGCCGGCTCGCATGGACCGCATCGAGCACGGCGACCGCCGGCACGTTGAGCGACATCTGCAGCGCGCGGCGCACCGACACGGTGCCCTGGAACGTGAGATCGAAATTNNCGCCTGCGTCATGTCGACCGCGCCGGCGCGGCGCTCGTCGAAGTAATCCGACGAGGCAACGCGCGCCAGCACCTCGCCGGTCGCGTTGTCGACCACGACGATGGCGGCCGACATGTCCGGCCCGAGCGCGCGGGCGCGTTCGCGTGCGAGGTCTTCCAGCGGCTTCTGGATGTTGGCGTCGATCGTGAGCCGATGGATCTTGACGGTCGGCGCGGCCGCGATCGCCTGATCGGCCGCGTGCGGCGCGAGCGTCGGCAACGGCTTGCGGGCGGCCGGCACGGCCTCGGTCTTGGCGAGCGCGATCTCGTCGGCGGGCGTGGCGTTCACGGGCGCGGCGCGATCGAGCACGCGGTCGCGCGCACGCCGCGCAACGTCCGTCAGGCGGTCCGGCCTGCGCGCCTCCGGCGATTGCGGGATCGCGACCAGCAACGCCGCTTCGCCGAGCGAGAGCCGCTTCGGCTCATGGCCGAAATAGGAGAGCGAAGCCGCGCGCACGCCTTCGAGGTTGCCGCCGTAGGGTGCCAAGGCCAGATAGAGCGTGAGGATTTCGTCCTTGGTCAGCGCGTGCTCAAGCTGCAGCGCGCGCACCGCCTGGCGGAGTTTTGCGAGCAGCGAGCGCTCGGTGCGCGGCTCGAGCAGCCGCGCGACCTGCATGGTGAGCGTCGAGCCGCCCGACACGATCCGTCCATGCGTTGCGAACTGGAATGCGGCGCGCAGGACCGCGAGCGGATCGACGCCGTGATGCTGGCGAAAGCGCTTGTCTTCATAGGCGATCAGCAAATCGAGGTAGCGCGGATCGACGCTCTCGACCGTCGCCGGCAGCCGCCAGCGGCCCTCGACCGTCGCGAACGGGCGCAACAGGCGTCCGTCGCGGTCGACCACGACGGTGGAGAATTCGAGATTCTCGCCGAGCGGCACGGGCCCGAGCGAAATGACCCAGGCGGCGAAGGCGGCGCCTGCAAGAGCCACTATGCTAGTCGCAACTGCCAGCGGTCGTCGTAATCGGCGCCATACACGCGGTCTGTTCCCTCCCCCCTTGAGGGGGAGGGTTAGGGAGGGGGGTGGCACTTCGTTCGAAGAATACCCCCCACCCGCCTCGCTTCGCTCGGCGACCTCCCCCTCAAGGGGGGAGGTGGGAGTATGCGGCTCCGTCACGGCGTCGGCTGCAATGGCGGAGCTGTTGTCAGCTTCGCCGCTCACCTCGCCGCCTCGACATCCAGGATGCCGACGCCGGTGCGGCCGAAGCGGTCGGGACGGTACATGTCCTCCACAGTGGCCTGCGGCACCGTGTAATGGCCGGGCGACACCGCGCGCACGATGTAGGCGACGGTGAACACCGCCTTGCTGCGCGCGTTCCTATCGAACGCCGCCGTGAAGCGGTCATCGCGGAACTCGGTGTTCACCGGGTCCTGCGGGTCCTCGATCCACGCCAGCGTACCGGTATCGCCGGACGAGACGAGGCGCGGATTGTCGATCTCGAAGCCCGCCGGCAGATAGTCGGCGACCATCACGCGGCCGAACACCGGCGCGCCTTCGGTGATCTTCAGCACCACGGCGAAGCGCTCGTTCTGCTTCACCTTGGCGATGTCGGTGCGCTCGCCGTCGAGCGTGTAGTAGAGCCGCTCGATCGCAAAGCCCTTGTCGGCCGCGGGCTCCGGAGTCACCGGCGCGCCGATCACCGAGACGACCGCCTGCACGGCGGCATCGCCATTGTTGGTGATCTTGACCGCAGCACCGGTCAGATCGGTGGGGCGGAAGTTGCGGTAGAGCGGACCGCGCTTGACCTCGCCATTGACGTTGAGCGCGAGGCCGGCGGTGTCGCGCGCGAGCGCGCGGGCGGCCAGCACCATCCAGGCATTCTCCTGGGTGGAGCTGTAGGGCGTCAGATCCCGCGCCGCCTCGATGCGCTCGACTGCTTTCAGGATCGTCGCCTTCGGCGCGCTGCCCTCCGAGGCGAGCGCCACGAAGGCCGACGCGTCGCGCAGCGCCGAGCCGTAGTCGGTGCGCCCGACATCGAGCTTCGGCGGCGGCGCGATATCGGCGAGCGCCGCATTGTAGACCCGCTCTGCGCGCACTCGGTCGCCAAGGAGCCCGAGCGCGGCTGCGATCTGGGCCTTGGCGATCGGGGTGTCGAGCGCGTCGAGTTTGGCGTCGGCGAGATAGCGCACGTCGCCGAGCGGCGCGTTGCCGTTGCGCGCGAGCACGTAATACGCATAGGGCAGATCGCTCCCGACCTTGCGGGCGGGATCGGCGGCGCTGACCGCGTTGCGCAGCCGGTCGAGCGCGAGCTTGAACGCGACGTCCGGCACCGGGAAGCCCTTCTCGCGCGCCCGCGTGAGGAAGTCGGTCACGTAGGAGTCGAGCCAGAGGTCCTCCCCGCCCGGCGACCACAGGCCGAACGAGCCGTTCGCACCCTGGCGCGAGAGCACGCGCTCGATGGCGTCGCGCACGCGCTGGTCGATCGCGCTATCGAGCGCGAGCTGCGATTCACTCGCGAGCTCGTTGACGTAGAGCAGCGGCATCGCACGGCTCGTGATCTGCTCGGAGCAGCCGTACGGATAGCGGTCGAGTGCCTTGAGCAGCGTCGCGACGTCGAGCGCCGTCGAGGGACCGACCGAGAGCTGCACCACGCCCGTGCCCGGCACGAGATCGGCGATGAGATCGCCGGTCAACGTCAGGCTTTCGCCCTTGGCGATCGGCCGCACGGTGCGACGCGTGATGATCTGCGTCGCAGGCTTGGCGGCGAGCGTGTAGCTGCGCTGCACGTCGAAGCCGTTCGGCCCACTGATGCGCACCGTTACGGTGCCGACGCCGACGCCGGTCGCGGCGATCGGCAGGCTCGTTGCGCCAATTGACTTGGCGGGAAGGCGCATGGCCGGCACGCTCTGCGGCACTGCGAGCGGGCCTTCGGCGCTCACCGCGATGTTGTAGTCACCGGGCGCGCCGTCGACATTGGCGACGTCGAGGCGCAGCGTGCCGCGATCGCCGTTGAGCAGGAAGCGCGGCAAGGTCGCGGTGAGCACGACCGGATCGCGCACCGTCACGTCGCCCGACGCGCGGCCGACCTTGTCCTTCGACCAGGCCGCCGCCATCACGCGCACGGTGCCGGCGAAGGCCGGGATGTCGAACAGAACCTCGGCGGTGCCGTCCGGCTTCACGGTGACGAGACCGGAATAGAGCGCGAGCGGGGCTTGCGCCGGCGGCGAGCCCGAGAGCGTCGCGCCGGGAGCATCGCCGCCGGTGCGGATCGCGCCGCGCGCGCCCTGCATGCCGTCGAGCAACTGCCCATAGAGGTCACGCAATTCGGCCGAGAGCCGGCGCTGGCCGAGATAATAGTCGTCGGGCGCGGGCGGCTTGTAGCCGGTGAGGTTGAGGATGCCGACGTCGACCGCCGCGACCACCAGACGCGCCTCCTCGCCGGGCGCAAGCCCGTTGAGCTTGACCGGGATGCGCAAGGTGCCGTTCGGCCGCATCATGTCGGGCAGCGTCATCTCGACCGCGAAGGTGCGCACCTTGCGGTCGACCGCGAACCATTGCACGCCGATCGCGCGGCCGGGCATGCGGCTTGCGAGCTCGTCGAGCGGACGGCGCAAGGTCGCAACCACATACGCGCCGGTGCCCCAGTCGGCGCCGACGGTGAGCGGGATGCGCGCGGTGCCGGCCTGCACGTCGATGGTCGTGGTCGTCAGCAGTCTGTCGCCGACCACGTTGAGCGTGATCTTGCCGGCGCTGCGCGCCGTGACGGCGACGTTCATCGTGTCGCCCGCCTGGTATTCGGGCTTGTCGAGCGCGACCTCGAGCAGGTCCGGCGTATCGGCGGATGCGTCCGAGTAGAATCCGGCGTCGAATGTGACCGACGTCGGCGGAACGCTCGGGTCCTCGCTCGACACGTCGAGCCGGTAGCGGCCCCATTGCACCGGGACGGAGATGCGGCCGGGCTTGTCGGCCGCGACTTCGAGGCGGCCGTCGGACATGCGGCGCGTGGTCTTGACCGGCTCGTATTCCCAGTTGCCGTTGCGGCGATAGTATTGATAGCGCCGGTCGACCCGCATCAGTTCGTAGCGCAGGCCGCGCCCGGCGGCCGGCTTGCCGTCCGGCGTCGCCAGGATCACGTCGAACGAGGCGAGCTCGCCGTCGAGCGAGCGGCCGGAGAATAGCGGCTTGACGCCGATCATCGTCGCGCTCGGCGTCACGGGAAGCGTCAGCGTGCGCTCGACCGCGCGGCCGCCCTGCTCCACCATCCGCAGCGTGACGCGTGCTTCGAGCGGACGCGTCGTGTCGGGCAGCTTGTCGAGCGCGACGGTGAACTTGGCTTTGCCCTTGTCGTCGGTCTGCGGCAGGTCTTCCAGCGTCTGCTGCTCGGTCTTGGCCTCTTCGTCGTCATTGGCGACGCCGAATTCGTAGCCGGCAAAGCCCGGCCGGCCCGCAGCAGCGGGAGCGATCTTCACGTCGCCTTCGAGATCGAGGCCCGCGGCCGGCGCCCCATAGAGGAAGCGACCATCGACCGTGACCTCCGCGGGCGCGGCCTTCGAGACGCGGCCTGTCGGCGAGGCGAGCGAGAACTCGATCCGGTCCGCCACATAGTCTTCGACCAGGAAGCTGGTCGAGCCGACCGGCTGGCCCTTGGGATCCGTATAGGCGCGCACGTGATAGGTGCCGGTCGGCGCCGATGACACGATCGGCACGCTGAGCGAGCGTCCGCCGACGCCGCCGTCCTGGACGACCGCGCGGCGATATTCGACCCCGTCCGGCCGCTCGACCACGAGCGTCAGCGGCATGCCGGTCACCGCCATGCCCTGCTGATCGCGCAGCAATGTCGTCAGATACACGGTCTCGCCGGTGCGATAGACGCCGCGCTCGGCATACACGAAGGCGTCGGGCCCCGCCGCGCTGACGCGGCCGGTGACGCCGCGGTCGCTGAGATCGAACGCGGGCGCTTTCAGGTTCAGGAACGCGTAGTCGGTCTTGGCGTCGGCGATCACCATGGCGGGCGACAAGCCCCCCTCGCCGCGCGCAAAACCCGCCTCGAAGCGTGCGAAGCCGTTCGCATCGGTCGTGCGGACCGCCAGCACCTCGTTGTTGCGCGCCATCAGGCGCACTTCCACGCCGGCCTTGGCCTCGGTGGTCGCAAGCGAGTTCAGGAACACGTTGATGCCGTCGTTACCCGAGAAGGCCGTGAGGCCGAGGTCGGAGACGATGAACCACTGCGTCGCAAGCTGCGCGTATTCCTCGACGCGCGGCCCTGCGGGCTCCGCGGTCATCACATAGACGCCGGGCTTGAGGTTGCCGACCGCCTGGTCGACCGGAAACGCCGTGGTGACGTCGGTGTTCAGCACAGGATCGATCTTCAGCTCGCCCTTCCACACCTCCGCGCCCTTGTCGGTCGCCAGGCTCTCGGCGTCGCTGCGATAGATGTTGCGCTGGAAGTCGCCGCTCAGCACCGTGTCGACGAGGTTGCGGTCGCCGACGCGATAGATCTTCACCGCCACCGCCGGCGTGTTGACGCTGACCAGCGGAATGCCGCGTTGGCCGGTACGCGGCAGCACGTAGGCCTTGCCGGTGAAGCGCACGATCGGGCTGCGGTCGCGCACATAGATGCTGTAGTCGGCCGATTTCTGTAGCGTCTCCTTCACGACCGACGGCAGGCCGGCGCGCAGCGTGATCGCGTAGCGCTCGCCGTGCTTGAGGCCTTCGACGCAGAGCTGCTTGTCTTCCGTGGTAAAGGCCGGCTTGTCCTGGCCTTCCACCACCACGAAGGGCGAGAAGTCGGCGCGCTTGCCCGGCAGGTCCTCGGAGAACTGGAAGCACGCACGCGGCGAGGTCGCATCGGCATCCACCGTGTAGTCGAGGATGCGGAAGCCGTGCTCGTCGCGGATCTGCTCGTAGCTCTGGCGGACTTCCGCGGTCTCGCGCAGGTCGAGCGCAAGCCGCATCGTGTCGAGCGCCGGGCGCCACAGCGAGCGGTCCACGAAGGTGCGGCCGAGAACGCTGAGCGCGTCCGCCTCCTCGCCCGGATTGGCGCCGCGCTGATACGCGATATAGGCGGCGGTCGCCGCACGCTCCAGGAAGCCGAGCCGCTCGCGGTCATCGGTCGGACGGATCTGCAGGATGGCGCGGGAGAGCCGCAGCCAGTTGCCCGACTCGCGCGGCGCGACCGAGACGATCTGCGCCAGGGTCTGCATGCCGGCGCGGAAGTCGCGCTTCTCGAATTGGGCATCGGCCTCGCGCCGCAACGTGGCGACGGGCTTCCCGACCTGTCCGGCTTCGGTCTTGATCTGGGCTTCCAGCCGGACCGCGCTGTCGGCGAGATCGGCTCGTTGGAAGGGCTTGTCGGCGGCGGATGCGGTGAAGGACACAAGAGCGACGAGCGCGGCGGCAAAGCCGGCGCGGACAGACGCGAGCATCGAAGAACCTCCCAAAGCGCCCGGAAAAACGGGGCGCACGTCACTTCCACCCGAATGGTAGCGTGGCCATTCAATGTTGACCAAGTCATGACCAAAGCGCTGCGAAATCCGGGCGGCGCAGCTTCGCCGTCACCCTGAGGTGC
>PLJS01000044.1 GCA_003140315.1 Hyphomicrobiales bacterium | reverse complement strand
CCCCCTTGAGGGGGAGGTCGGACGGCGAAGCCGTCCGGGTGGGGGGTAATGCTGAGTCAGCCCCCCCCTCCCCAACCCTCCCCCTCAAGGGGGGAGGGGGCGCACCGAGCGCTGGGAGAGGAAGTGCGCTAACGAACGGCGCCCCCACGCCCCAATCCCTCTACGCGGCCCGCCGCGAGGCCGGACCGAACACGCCGGTCGATCGCAGTAAATACGATACCGTAAAAACAATCGAACGCCTGCAACACTGGATCGATCGCGCCTTCGATCTCGGCACGATCGCGATCGATACCGAGACCACCAGCCTCGATCCGATGCAGGCGGACCTGTGCGGCTTCTCGCTCGCGCTTACGCCGAACGAAGCCTGCTACGTGCCGCTGTCGCACAAGGCCGGCGGCGAAGGCGGCAGCGGCAGCCTGTTCGCGGGCTCGCGCCATGCCGACCAGATCGAGGAGCGAGCGGCCTTGGCCGCCCTCAAGCCGTTGCTGGAAGACATGGGCGTGCTGAAGGTCGCGCAGAACCTGAAATACGATCTGCAGATCTTCGCGCTGCGCGGCATCGACATGGCGCCCGCCGACGACACCATGCTGATGTCCTACGTGGTCGACGCCGGCAAACGCGCGCACGGCATGGACGCGATGGCCGAGCAGTGGCTGAGCCACAAGACGCTGCATTACGGCGACGTCGCCGGCACCGGCAAATCCCAGGTCTGCTTCGATCAGGTGTCGATCGAGAAGGCGACCGAATACGCCGCCGAAGATGCTGACGTGACGTTGCGGCTCTGGCAGCAGCTCAAGCCGCGGCTCACCGCCGAGCATGTTGGCACCGTGTACGAGACGCTGGAGCGTCCGCTGGTGCCGGTGCTCGCCGCCATGGAACGGCGCGGCATCTCGATCGACCGGCAGGTGCTCTCGCGCCTCTCGGGCGAGTTCGCGCAGCGCGCGGCGGGCCTCGAGGCCGAGATCAAGGAGCTCGCGGGCGAGCCGCTCAATCCGGGCTCGCCGAAGCAGCTCGGCGACATTCTGTTCGGCAAGATGCAGTTGCCCGGCGGCACCAAGACGAAAACCGGCCAGTGGTCGACCGGCGCGCGGGCGCTCGAAGAGCTCGCCGAAGCCGGCCACGAGCTGCCGCGCCGCATCCTCGACTGGCGCCAAGTGTCGAAATTAAAATCGACCTACACGGACGCCCTTCCAGGCTACGTCAACGCCCGCACCAAGCGCGTGCACACCTGTTACGCGCTGGCCGCGACCACGACCGGGCGGCTGTCATCCTCCGAGCCGAACCTGCAGAACATCCCGATCCGCACCGAGGAAGGCCGCAAGATCCGCCGCGCCTTCATCGCGACGGACGGCCATAAGCTCATCTCGGCCGACTACTCGCAGATCGAGCTACGGCTGCTCGCCGAGATCGCCGACATTGCGCAGCTCAAGCAGGCGTTCAAGGACGGGCTCGACATCCACGCGCTCACCGCCTCGGAGATGTTCGGCGTGCCGGTGAAGGGCATGCCGGCCGAGGTGCGACGGCGCGCCAAGGCAATCAACTTCGGCATCATCTACGGNNATCATCTACGGCATCTCGGCGTTCGGGCTCGCCAATCAGTTGGCGATCCCGCGCGAGGAAGCCGGCGCCTACATCAAAAAATATTTCGAGCGCTTCCCCGGCATCCGCGACTACATGGATGAGACCAAGGCGTTCGCAAAGAAGAACGGCTATGTGCTAACCTTGTTCGGGCGGAAGTGCCATTATCCCGATATCGTCAATTCAAACCCGTCGATCCGCGCCTTCAATGAGCGCGCCGCCATCAATGCGCGCCTGCAAGGCAGCGCCGCCGACATCATCCGCCGCGCCATGATCCGCATGGACGACGCGCTCGCGAAGAAAAAGCTATCGGCGCAGATGCTCCTGCAGGTGCACGACGAACTGGTGTTCAAGGCACCGGACGCGGAGGTTGCAAGGACGCTTCCCGTCGTGAAGGCCGTGATGGAAGACGCGCCGCATCCGGCAGTCTCGCTCTCCGTGCCGCTCGCGGTCGACGCGCATGCGGCGGACAATTGGGAAGAGGCGCATTGATTCCGTCGTCATCCTGAGGCGCCCGGCGCAGCCGGGCCTCGAAGGATGGCCACAAAAGCGGAGTGCCGCCGTCGCCCTTCGAGGCTCGCTTCGCTNNCTCGCACCTCAGGGTGACGGCGAGAGTCTACCGCCCCGTCAGAAACGCCCGATAGGTCTGATGGCCGGCCAGCGCCTCGCTGCCGGCGGCGATCAGCTCATCGACGGCGTCGACCGGAAGCTTGAAGCGGGTGGCAATCGCGCCGAGCTGTGCGGCGCGCTCGGGGCCGAGCTGATCGAAGCCGATGCGGCCGATATAGAGCTTGAGATCCCGGCAGTCGCCGGGACCGCCGCGCAGCTTTAGCACCTCGGCGGCAGGCAGCCCGCAGCGCCAGCGCACCAGCGTGCTGCGCCAGTTCTGCATGGTCGCCTCGAACGCCGTGTAGCTCGAGCGCACGCTCGCATACAGCGCGGCTCCGGTGACGGCGTTGAAAAGGTCGACGCCGCTCGGACCCTCGAGCCGCTGCGCCCAGTCGCCCTGCGGGCCCTGGCCGGAATCCACGATCAGGAACAGCATGCGGCGCAGCTTTACGGCCTGCACCTTCGTCAGCGGCCCGTACGGCACCTCGGAGGATTCCCGTCCGATCGTGAACCCCGAAAGACCGAAATTGTCGACCAGGCCGCCGTCGAGCAGCTTGATGTACCGCACGGTGCCGTCGCGATAGCGCCCGATGCCGAGCGCGAAGGCGCGCAACAGCGGCGACGCGTTCGGATTATTGCGCGCCTTCTCGATCCAGTCGGGCAGGGGCGCGTTGCAGCGGTCCGGATAGGCTTCGAGCACGATCGGCGAGAATACCAGCGGCACCGCGGCCGATGCCGCGACCGCGCTTGCGATCGGATAATTGGCAAGATCGCTGCAGATCGCGCTGAACGCGGTCTTGCCGAACACGAACGGCGTACCGTTGTAGATGTCGGTCGCGTTGATCCAGATGCGCGGCCGCCGCTCGGTGAGCAGCGCCGAGAAGGTCGCGCCTTCGAACAGGTTGTCGTCGAGCCAGGTGCGGAAGCGCGTGTCCTCGTTGACGCCGCCCTCGATCGCGCGGGAAATATTGCCGAGGCTGACCGTGGTGTTGAGTCCCTCTTCGGCGTCGCGGATCAGGAAGCGCTCGCGAAAATCATCCAGCGCCGCGCGGTGCTTGAGGCCGAAATAGGCCGCCGGAACCGCTCCGCCCGACACCCCGGTGACGAAATCGATGTGGTCGATCAACGCGACCCTGCGGCCGCGCAGCGTGATGTCGGTGCGCGCCAGCTCCTTGAGCACGCCGAACGAGAA
>PLJS01000307.1:58521-74060 GCA_003140315.1 Hyphomicrobiales bacterium | reverse complement strand
GCGGCCACCTCAGGATGACGGCGGAGTGTGCCGCGCCGACCCGGTGACGACGAGAGCTACTCCAGCTCCCTCAACTCGCCCAGCATCGTCGGCAAGAGCTCGGTCACGGTCGGGTGGATGTGCATCGCGCGCGCCATCACGGTGTAGGAGGCCTTGGCGTACATCTGGTCGAGCACTGTGTGGATGACCTCGTCGCCATTGAGACCGAAGAACGAGGCGCCGAGGAACTGCTTGCTCTCCTTCTCGACTAGGATCTTCATGAAGCCGTGGGTCTCCCCCTTCTCGTAGGCGCGGCTCACGTGCTCCATCGGCATGGTGGCGATCAGCGCCGGCCGGCCGGACTTGCGCACCTCGGCCTCGGTCATGCCGCAGCGGCCGAGCGGCGGGTCGGTGTAGAGCGCGTAGGCCGTCAGGCGATCGCTCACGCGGCGCGTGCCGCCGCCGAGCAAGTTCGCGACGACGATCTCGAAATCATTATACGAAGTGTGCGTGAAGGCACCGCGGCCGTTGCAGTCGCCCATCGCGAAGATGCCCGGCACGTTGGTGGCAAGCTGATCGTCCACCGTGATGAAGCCGCGGGCGTCGGTCGCGATGCCGGCCTTGTCGAGGCCAAGATCGTCGGTGTTCGGCCGCCGGCCGACCGCGAGCAGGAGATGCGAGCCGATCACGTCCGGCGCGCCTTCGGTGCATTCGACGTGCACCGCGATGCCGTCGGCATGTTTCTTGGCCGCGAGGCACATCGCGTTGAGGCGCAATTCGATGCCCTCCGCTTCGAGCACGTCCGCGACACCCATCGAGACGTCTTCTTCTTCACGTGCAATAAGCCGCGGCGCCATCTCGATGACGGTCACTTGCGCGCCGAAGCGGCGGTAGATCTGGGCGAATTCGAGCCCGATGTAGCTGCCACCGATGATGATGAGATGGCTGGGCAGGACATCCAGGTCAACCATCGTGGAATTGGTCAGATACGGCACCTGGTCGAGGCCGGGCATCGCCGGCACGGTCGCACGGCCGCCGACATTGATGAAAATCTGCTCGGCTTCGAGCACAGTCTCGCCAACCCTCACCTGCTTCGGCGCCACGAAGCGGCCATGGCCCTCGAACACCGTGCAGCCATCGAGGGATTTCAGCGAGCGCTCGACGCCGTTGCGCGAGGGCGCGACGATTGCGTCCTTGCGCGCCTTCACGGCCTTCATATCGATGCCGATCGGTCCGCCGATCGTCACGCCATAATCCGCGTGGCGGCGCGCCGTATGGGCCGCATAGGCGCTCGCGACCAGCGCCTTGGTCGGCGTGCAGCCATAGTTCACGCAGGTGCCGCCGAAGAGCTTGCGCTCGATGACCGCGACCTTGCGGCCGGCGGCGACCAGGCAGCGCGCGAGCGAGGGGCCGGACTGTCCGGTACCGATCACGATGGCGTCGAAGCGGGGCATGGCGCTTGGTCCTTTGCCACCGCGTGGGTGGGCGGCGGCGCCAATCTCGGCTTACGGGCGATCAGTTGCGAATAACAATCCGTTCAATTCCAACTCACGTTGCGATAACATTGGGGTGAACTGGCGCGGAAAGCCAAGGGAGGATGTTTCGATGCGCGGATGGATGGCGGGACTGGCCGCGGCGCTTACGCTCGCGCTGGTCACGGGCGCGCAGGCGCAAAAGCCTGAAGTCACCAAGGTGCGCCTCGCGGTCGGCGGCAAATCCTCGCTCTATTACCTGCCGCTCACGATCACGGAGCGGCTCGGCTATTTCAAGGAGGCCGGCCTCGACGTCGAGATCTCGGATTTCGCTGGCGGCGCGAAATCGCTGCAGGCGCTGATCGGCGGCAGCGCGGACGTCGTCACAGGCTCGTTCGACCACACGATCCAGATGCAGGCCAAGAGCCAGTCGATCACGGCCGTGGCGCTGCTCGGCCGCTTCCCCGGCTTTGCGCTGGCACTGCGCAAGGAGAAGGCCGCGAGCTACACAGGCCCGAAGGACCTCAAGGGCATGAAGATCGGCGTCACGGCGCCGGGATCGAGCACCCACTTCATGGTGCTCTATATGATGGCGCAGGTCGGGTTGAAGCCGGACGACGCCGTGTTCATCGGGACGGGCTCCGGCGGCACCGTCGTCGCGGCCGTGCTGCACGGCGAGGTCGACGGCATCTCGAATGCCGATCCGATGATCACCAAGCTCGATCGCGATGGCCTCATCACGATCGTGGCGGACACCCGGACGCTCGAAGGCACCAACAAGGTCTATGGCGGCCCCTACCCGGCGGCCGTGCTCTATGCGTCGGCCGCGTTCATCGAGAAGAACCCCGCGACCGTGCAGGCGCTGGTGACCGCCTTCGTGCGCGGCCTGAAATGGGTGAAAGGCCACTCGGCGGAAGAGATCGCCAAGATGATGCCGGAGGAATACGCGCTTGGCGACAAGGCGGTGTTCATCGAGGCGATCAAGGCAAACCACGACGCCTATTCGCCCGACGGCCGCTTCACGCGCGAGGCCGCCGAGACCGCCTATAAGGTGCTGAAAGCCTTCGATCCGGGCGTCGCGAGCGCCGCGATCGATCTGTCGAAGACCTATACGGACAAGTTCGTCGACAAGGCGAATGCGGGGAATTAACCACACGCTCGATACCTTCCCCTGAAAGGCGGAGGTCGGTTCGCGCAGCGAACCGGGTGGGGGTCTTCCCTCATCGCAACGCATGACCCCACCCGGTCGCCTTCGGCGACCACCCTCCCCTTTCAGGGGAGGGATAAGAAGCAGCAGCAATCCATGCCCCTCCCCAATTCCTCCCCCATCCGCCTCTGTGTCATGCCGGGCGACGGCATCGGGCCGGAGATCACAGCCGCAACGCTTGAGGTACTGCGCGAGGCCGACCGGCTGCTGCAGCTCGGGCTGGCGTTCGAGGAAGTCTCGGTCGGACTCGGGCCGCTGAAAGCGCAGGGCACGACGTTCCCGGAAGCCGCATTTGAAGTCGCAAAGGCCGCCGATGGCGTGATCCTCGGCCCCGTGTCTCATAACGACTACCCGCCGGCGGACCGAGGCGGCATCAATCCGTCCGGCGCGTTGCGCAAGCGGCTCGACCTATTCGCCAACATCCGCCCGGCCAAGACCCGCGCGGACTTCCCGCCACGCTGCGGCAAGCCGGTCGATCTCGTGATCGTGCGCGAGAACACCGAAGGTTTCTATGCCGACCGCAACATGTTTGCGGGGTCCGGCGAATTCATGCCGACACCGGACGTCGCGCTCGCGGTGCGCAAGATCACGCGGCAAGGCTCGACCCGCATCGTCGAGGAAGCGTTTCGCCTTGCGATGCGCCGTCGCCGCCACGTCACCGCTGTGCACAAGGCGAACGTGCTGCGCGTCTCCGATGGACTGTTCCTCGAATGCGCGCGCGCGGTCGCGGCACGCTACCCGCAGGTCAGATACGAGGAGAAGATCATCGACGCGATGGCGGCGTTGCTGGTGCGAGACGCAAGCGCATTCGACGTGATCGTTACCACCAATATGTTCGGCGACATCCTCTCGGACGAAGCCTCCGAGATCGCCGGCAGTTTGGGGCTCGCGGAATCGATCAACGCAGGCGCCGATCACGCGATGGCGCAGGCCCAGCACGGCTCGGCGCCGGACATCGCCGGACAGGACAAGGCCAATCCAAGTTCGCTGATCGGCTCGGCCGCTATGCTGCTTGGCTGGCTCGGCGAGCGGCGCGACGATGCGCGTCTCACGCGCGCAGCGGTTGCGATCGAACGCGCGCTCGACGCCGTGATCGCGGTGCCGGAATGGCGCACGTCCGATCTCGGCGGCTCGCTCGACACAAGGGCATTCGCCGCGCGCGTCACGGCGGCGCTGGAGAAGTGCCTCGAAGCGCCCGCCCGCTAACCGTCTTGCCGTTAACCGGTTGCGTTAACGCGCCCGCCCCGCGCACAATCGCTGCGCGGCGTAGCGTTCGAGTCCTGCGTTAATGAAGGTCATCATCGTCGGCGGTGGAGTAGGCGGGCTCGTCACCGCGCTCATGCTGCACGCGCGCGGCATCGACTGCGAGATCTACGAGCAGGCCGACGGCATCCGCGAGCTCGGCGTCGGCATCAACACGCTGCCGCACGCGATCAAGGAGCTCAAAGAGCTCGGGCTCCTGGAGCGGCTCGATGCGGTCGCGATCCGTACTTACGAGCTGTTCTATCTCAATCGCTTCGGCCAGGAGATCTGGCGCGAGCCGCGCGGACTCGATGCCGGCTACGACGTGCCGCAATTCTCGATTCATCGCGGCCGCCTCCAAGGTGCGATCTTCCAGGCGGTACGCGCGCGGCTCGGCGAGAGCCGCATCCATCTCGGCCATCGGCTCGGCTCATTCAAACAGGACGACGGCGGCATCACCGCCTATTTCTTCGATCGCAACGGCTCGCATCGCGCGACCGCGCGTGGCGACGTGCTGATCGGCGCCGACGGGATTCATTCATACGTGCGCGACACGCTGTTCCCGAACGAAGGCCCTGCCGCCTGGAACGGCCTGATGCTGTGGCGCGGCGCGGTCGATTGGCCGCAATTCCTCACCGGCCGCTCGATGATGATCGCGGGCGGCATGGAGGCGAAGTTCGTGCTCTACCCGATCGGCGCCGGCTCCGCGCCCGACCGGCGGCTTACCAACTGGGCCGTGGTCGCGCGCGTGTCCGACGGCGCAGCGCCGCCGCCGCGCAAGGAGGACTGGTCGCACCCGGGGCGCTGGGAGGATCTGGGTCCGCACCTCAAGCGTTTCCGCCTGCCCTATGTGGATGTGAGCCACCTGATCGAGGCGACCGGCGAATTCTGGGAATACCCGATGTGCGACCGCGACCCCTTGCCGCGCTGGTCGCACGGGCGCGTGACGCTGCTCGGCGACGCCGCGCACCCCACATTGCCGTTCCTCGCCCAGGGCGCAGCGCTCGCGATCGAGGATGCGGCGGTACTGGCGGAGTGCCTGCGGCACGAGCCCGACGACATCGCCGGCGCCATGCGCCGCTACGAAGGCCTGCGCCGGCGCCGCGTTCGCCGCGCGCAGCGTGAAGCCCAACGCAACGGGCAGCGCTACCACCTGTCCGGCCCACGCGCGCTGGCCCGCAATATCGCGCTACGCGCATTGGGCGGAGAAAGGCTCTTGCGCCGCTACGATTGGCTCTATGATTGGAAGCCATAACGTTCGGGGAAACGCATGTTCGCGACCACCATTGCCGGCAGCCTGCCGAAACCATCCTGGCTCGCCGAGCCCAATAAGCTGTGGCCGCAGTGGCGTCTCGCCGGCGCCGATCTCGCCGCCGCCAAGGGGGACGCGACGCTGCTCGCGCTGAAGAGCCAAGAGGACGCCGGCATCGACATCGTCACCGACGGCGAGATGTCGCGCCAGCATTTCGTCCACGGCTTCCTCGAATTCGTCGACGGCATCGACTTCGCGCACAAGGTCGAGATGGGCATCCGCGCCGACCGCTATAAGGCGATGGTGCCGCAGGTCGTCGGCGAGTTGCGGCTCAAGGGCCGCGTGCACGCAACCGAGGCGAAGCTCGCCCGTGCGCACACAAGCAAGAAGCTGAAGATCACCATGCCGGGGCCGATGACGATCGTCGACACGGTCGCCGACCGCCACTATGGCGATCGCGCCCGGATGGCGATGGGATTCGCCGCACTGCTCAATGAGGAAGCGCGCGCCTTGGCTGCCGATGGCGTCGACGTGATCCAGTTCGACGAGCCNNTGCTCGGCGACGCCGCGCACCCGATGTATCCGGTCGGCTCGAACGGCGCCTCGCAGGCGATTTTGGACGCGCGCTGTCTCGCCGACTTGCTCCTTCGCGCCGAGCATCCGATGCACGCGCTCGCGGCTTACGAGGCCGAGCGGCTGCCGCCGACCGCGCAGATCGTGCGCATGAATAGAAAGGGGGGGCCGGAAGGCGTCATCGACGCGGTCGAAGCGCTCGCGCCCGACGGCTTCAGCGACATCGACGCCGTACTGCCTTACGCGCAGCGCATGGCGATCGTGCGGGGTTATGCGTCGACGGCCGGCTTCGCGCAGCAGCAGGTGAATAAGGGCAACGGGGTGACTTAGCCCCGGGGCAGCGATCGACGCTCGCCGGTCAGTTCATCGTGCCGCAGGGCGTGAACCGGCCGTAGCCCTCATCGGTCACGCATTCATATTGTGACTGCGGAATGCCGGGCTGGGCGTAAGGCGAGGTGGTGGACGCCGGGGCGACCTGGGCCGCCGGCCTCTGCGTGAAAGGCGACGAGGAGCACGCCGCGAGACCTGCAGCCATGGCGAAAACGGCAATTAGTCTGGTCATTTAGGGTCCCTGTGGCAGCATGTCGCAGGAACACTTTAGCACCCAGGCGCCGCGGCAACAAAGGGATTCCGAATGCTCCCTTGCCCGGGTGAACCGTCCGCCGCGGCCTGCTTGCTCAGCCCTCCGGCGGCGGCAGGAACACAACCTCGTGCTTGGCCGAGAGCGCGACCACGTCCGGAGGGTTCTGTTCCTTCATGCCATGGATCGCCCAGAACAGATCGTAGAGCTTGCGCGTGGGCGTGACCCAGAACAGGCATTTCACCGGCTGGTCGGAATGGTTGAACAGGCCGTGCGGGATGTTCATCGGCAGGCGGATCAGGTCGCCGGCGGTCGCCACGAAGCTGCGGCCGTCGATCAACGCGTCCATGCGCCCCTCGAACATGTAGATGAACTCGTCCTGTGTCGGATGGATATGCGGCGGCACAAAGGTGCCGGGCGGAAGGGTCGCGTGCCAGGAGAACAAGCTCTCGCTCAACGTTTTCGGCACATAGGTCTGGCCGAGGATGTTCCAGACGATCCCGTCGATGCCGGTGCTCGCCTTGGTGATGCCTGCCGTCAATTGCATGAACGCCTTACTCCGCCACTTGGCCTTCGCCGCAATGCGCATTCAATCACGATTGGCGGCGCACCGGAACAAGCGGCCGGCCCCGCGCGACGACGATTTGGAATCAGCGTAAACGTGGTAGCGTTTCGCGGGGGCGCTTCAACCGCGGACAAGCCGATGGCTTGGGGCAAGACCGACATCGTTAAGCACCTGTCGGTGTTGAAGGGCTATCGAAGCTATCTGGAGATCTGCACGGCATCGACCGGCGGGGAATTCGCGAAGATCGATCGCTCGCTGTTCGACATCTGCCACCGGCTCATGTACCGGTGCCCCGACGATTTCACCGACGGCTTGCCCGTCGATTTCAGGGCGCGCGGCCTGGACACCGCCCGATGCGTCGAAGACTTGCATCGCAAAGGTCGGCGCTACGACATCATGCTCGTCGACTCCTGGCACGAATACGAGACGTCCTATCGCGATCTGGAAACCGCGCTCAGTCTTGTGACGGACAATGGATCGATTGACGTCCACGACTGCCTGCCGCCGAACGCCAGGATCATCAGCCCGACTTATACCCGCGGCGCGTGGTGCGGCGTCACCTTCATGGCGTACATCGATTTTGTGACGCGAAACAAAACGCTGCGCTATCGCACCATCGATACCGACTACGGATGCGGCCTCATCCAGCCGGGTGAAACGCCGACCCGTCCGCCTGCGGCGCTGGTGGACTTATGGAACGAAAGCAGCGGAGATCCGCAGGCTGCGTTCCGGCTGATGCGAGCCAACAAGCGGGACCTGCTGCAGCTCGTCTCGGTCGACGAGTTCATCCGGGCCGAGGCGGACGCCACCCGCTGAGTCCACGCTCGTGCGATGGAAATGCCGGTCAAATGGGGCTTCACAGCGAAGATGCTTTAGGCTTAAAATAACTTGCCAAGGCCCATCTGGGAGGGCGGAACAGCTCCGTGATCGCGAGTAAGCCGACCATCGACGCCGCGACCGTGAAGCGCCGCGCCAAGGCGCTCGGCGCCGATCTCGTCGGCATCGCCAGCGCCGCCACCCTTAACGCCTTCCCGCCCGATCCGCGCTGGCCGCAGACGCCTGACCGCATCTCGCCCTATTGCAAGAGCGTCATCGTGCTTGTGCAGCGCATTCCGGCGGGCGCGTTCCGCTGCAAGACCAACGTGCCGGTGCAGTACATCGACATGCTGGTGTTGCGGAAGATGGACAAGGTCGCCTACGCGCTGGCCGAGGAGCTGGAAGACGCCGGTCATCCGTCGTTCGTCACCGCCGCGCAGGAGACCGACTGGAACTACAAGCGCGCGAGCTATGGAAGGCTTTCGACGCGGCATCTCGGCGTCGAGGCGGGCCTCGGAACACTCGGGCTCGAGGTTAACATCCTCACCCCGGAATTCGGACCGCGCGTCTATCTGACCGGCATCCTCACGGAGCTCGAGCTCGAAGCGGACCGCCCGATCACCGAGCAAGTCTGCATCGGGGAGTCGTGCAGCCGCTGCCTGCATTCGTGTCCGGCCGACGCGGTGCTGCATTTTGGAATCGACAAACGCGCGTGCGCCACGGAGGCGCAGGAGTTCGGCTTCTCGACCATCCTGCAATTCTTCGAGCGTTTCATCGATGCCTCGCAGACCAAAAAGGCCGAGATGGCGGCCTCGCGCGAGGTGTTCGGCTTCTGGCAAGGGCTCTTGCGGGTCGTCGGCTCGTTCGGGGACTGCCCGCGCTGTCTCGCAGTATGCCCGGTCGGCAACGACTATCACGCGCATCTCGCCGACGCGCAGAAAGCCATTCCGGAGAAGACACCCGCGAAGGTCGCGCTCGGCAAGGCCTACAAGGAGAGCCGCGCGCGCGGTGATGAGATCGCGGGCCTCAACGACTGGAACAGCCGCTGGGTCGGTCCCGAAGGCTACAAGGGAATCGTGGCGCGCCAGCTTCAGGAGTTCAAGAAGCAACAGGCCTCGCGTGACGAACGTAAGATCGAGCCGGTCCTCGCCGACGAGGGCCGCGACTGATGGTGTCGATCTTCCGGGAAACGCTGACCGCGGCAGCGATCAAGGCGAAAGCGCGCGCGCTCGGCGCCGATCTGGTCGGCATCGCGGACGGCGCGGCGCTGGAAGCGTATCCGCCCGATCCGGCAAATCCGCAGCGCCCCTCCGACATCACGGCGCTCGATGGCGCGCGCGTCATCGTGCTCGCCAAGCGCCTCTCCCGCGGCGTCGCGCGCATCGCGGCATGGAACGACCGCCACAAATATTACAATGACGAGCTTGCGCTGACACGGCTCGAAGAGGCCTCGCTGGAGCTCGTCTACTGGCTCGAAGACAACGGCTATCCGGCGATCATCGTGCCGCCGACCCATTCCGATCCCTGGACCTATGAGGACGGCAAGACGCGCAAGCATCTCGGCACGCTGCTGTCGCTGCCGCACGCCGCCGTCGAGGCCGGCCTCGGGACTCTCGGCCTCAATCTGCAACTGTTGACGCCCGAATTCGGGCCGCGCGTCGTGCTCACGGCAGTGCTCTGCTCGGTCGATGTCGCCTGCGACACGCGGATGAGCGAGGCGCTCTGCCTCGGTCCCTCCTGCGCGCGCTGCCTGAAAGTGTGCCCGGGCGATGCAGTCTTGCACTGGAGCCGCGATTGGAGCGCGTGCGATCCGTATCGCTCGCCGCACGGATTTCCCCAGCTCAACGATCACGTGCAGCGCATCATCGCGGCGCCGGACGCGAATGCCCAGAAGGAGCTGCTGCGCTCGGAGGACAGCTTCAATCTGTGGCAGAGCATCCTGCGCGGCGCAGGCGTCATCACCGGCTGCCGCAAATGCGCCGACGTCTGCCCTGTCGGCGCCGACTATCAGGCGATGCTGAGCGATGCGCTCGACGCCATTCCGGACAGTAGCCCTGAGAAGGAGCTGCGCGCCGCCGAGATGGACGAGAGCGAGCGCGCGGGGCGGATGCCCGAGGCCTACGAGGCGCAGCACCGCTGGATCGGCGCGGCGCAGCGGCGGACGTGAACGATGCCGCTCGCGCTGCCGAATACCCGCGCCGAGATCGCCACGATCCAGAAAGACCGCAAGCGGCACGCCGTCGCGCAGGCCAAGCGCGCGCCGTTCTATGCCGGCAAGCTCGACCACGTCGATCTCGACCGCCTCGACGAGCCCGAGGAGTGGCGCAAGATCCCGATCCTCGACAAGGACATGCTGCGCCGCCTGTCGGACGGCGATTTCTACAATTCGTTCTGCCTCACACCGCAGGACGGGATCGCGGAATTCTGGCGCTCCGGCGGCGCAACCGGCGCGCCGCTGTTCTATCCGCGCAGCTTCACCGACATCCGCTACGCCATGGAGGGCTTCGCGCGCATCTATCGCTGCGCCGGCTGTCCGCAGGGTGGCCGCGCGCATGTGTCGTTCCCGCTCGGCATCCATCCGGTGGGACAGATGCTGGCGCGCTGCGCGTCCGATGTCGGCATCGCGGTCAACTGGGCCGGCTCTGGGACGACCACGCCCTCCGTGATGCAGATCGAGCTGATCAGCCGGCTGAAACCCACGATCTGGATGGGCATGAGCAGCTATGGCCTGCACCTTGCGAACCTGGCCGAGGCGCGCGGGCTCGATCTCGCGGCAAGCTCGGTCAAGACCATCCTGTGCTCGGCCGAGCCGCTTTCGGACGCCAAGCGCGCGAAGCTCGCGCGCCAATGGGGGGCGCAGGTGCGCGACACCTTCGGCATGACGGAAGCCGGCATGATGGGCGCGGAGGACGCCGCCGGCGGGGGCTTTCGCGTCTGGACCGACATGTTCCTGATCGAGGTGCTCGATCCGGAAACCAACGCGCCGGTCGCGGAGGGCGAGGTCGGCAGCCTCGTGGTGACGCCGCTGTGGACCAACAATGTCACGCCGTTCCTGCGCTGGAGCTCCGGCGACCTCGTGACGTGGCATGAAGGCGCGGATGGCGACGGGCCGTTCTCGGTGTTCCCGCTGGTCAAGCATGCGCACCGCACCACCGGGTTCTTCAAGGTTCGCGGCATCAACCTGAATCATTCGGAATTCGAGGACTTCATGTTCCGCGACCTCGCGGTCAACGATTTCAAGGCGGAGCTGGTGAGCGCGCGCGATCTCGACGTGCTGCGGCTCTCTGTCGAGCTGCGGCAGGAGGCTTCGCCCTCTGCGGCAGCCGAGTCGCTGCGCACATCGGTGCGCGACACGTTCGGATTGACGCCGGAGGTCGTCGTCCTGGACGGCGGCTCGCTCGCCAAGGAATTCGAGGCGAGCGTCAAGACGCCGCGTTTTGTCGACCGGCGGCAATAGAGATAAGGTTGGGTCGAAGGATCGAATAGCAAGCGACCGCAAAGAAACGAACCACCACAGAAAGAGGCGAACATGAAGACCGCTAGCGCAATCATCGCCGTCGCGACGGCGTGCCTGCTGCCGCTGAGCGCCGCGCAGGCGCAGGACAAGCTCAAGATCGGCGTGCTCACGACGCTGAGCGGGCCACCCGCCGTTCTCGGCAGTCAATTGCGCAACGGCTTCCAGCTCGCCGTGAAGACGCTCGGCGCCAAGCTCGGTGGGCGCGAGGTGGAGATCATCGTCCAGGATGACGAACTCAAGCCCGACGTCGCAGTCACCAAAGCTAAGGCCTTCGTGGAGCGCGACCACGTCGACTTCGTGGTCGGGCCGATCTTCTCCAACATCCTGCAGGCGATCATGAAGCCGGTGACCGACTCCGGCACGATCCTGATCTCGCCCAACGCCGGCACCTCGAACTTCGCCGGCAAGGAGTGCAACGCGAACTTCTTCGTCACCTCGTATCAGAACGATCAGGTGCACGAGGTGCTCGGCAAATACGCGCAGGAGTCCGGAATCAAGAAGGCGTTCATCATGGCGCCGAACTACCAGGCGGGCAAAGACTCGCTCGCCGGCTTCAAGAACTACTTCAAGGGCGAGGTGGTGGACGAAGTCTACGTGCCGCTCGGCCAGCTCGACTATTCGGCGGAACTGTCCAAGATCGCCGCCGCCAAGCCCGACGCCATCTTCGTGTTCCTGCCGGGCGGCATGGGCGTGAATTTCGTCAAGCAGTTCCGCCAGGCTGGACTCGCCGACAAGATGAAGTTCCTGTCCGCGTTCACGGTCGATGAATCGACGCTGCCAGCGCAGCAGGACGCAGCGCTCGGCTTCTTCGGCGGCTCCAACTGGGCGCCGGATCTCGACAACCCGCAGAACAAGGCGTTCGTCGACGCCTATGTGAAGGAATACAACGCCGTGCCGGCGAGCTACGCGTTCCAGGCCTATGACGCGGCACTGCTGATCGACGCGGCGCTGAAGGCGACCGGTGGCAAGACCGACAACAAGGACGCGCTGCGTGCCGCGCTGATGAAGGCCGACTTCAAGTCGCTGCGCGGCAAGTTCAAGTTCAACACCAATCACTATCCGATCCAGGACTTCTACCTGGTGAAGGTCGGCAAGCGCGCGGACGGCAAGTACGAGACCGAGATCGCCCAGAAAGTGTTCACGGACTACGCCGATCCGCACGTGAAGGATTGCGCGATGAAGTGATCTTATCCCTCCCCGCGAAGCGGGGAGGGTGGACGCCGCGAAGCGGCGGCCGGGTGGGGTGCGCTTAGCAGTGAGCCCCCACCCCGGCCGCCAAGAGGCGGCCGACCCTCCCCCGCTTCGCGGGGGAGGGATGAAGAGGCGCCATGTCCCTAACCCTCCTTCTCGTCCAAACACTGAACGGCCTGCAGCTCGGCGTGCTGTTGTTCCTGATCGCGGCCGGGCTGACGCTGGTGTTCGGCGTGATGGACTTCATCAACCTGGCGCACGGCGTCCAGTACATGCTGGGCGCATATCTGGCGGTGATGTTCTACGCCCTCACCGGCAATTTCCTGATCGCGCTCGTGCTCGCGCTCGGCGCCGCGCTCGCTTTTGGGTTGCTGCTGGAATTCGCCGTGTTCCGCCATCTCTACGACCGCGACCACGTCGACCAGGTGATCGCGACCTTCGGCGTGATCATCTTCCTGAACCAGGGCGTGAAGCTCGCCTGGGGCGCGTCGCCCTTGAGCCTGCCGATACCGGACGCGCTATCCGGCTCGATCGTGCTGATGCCCGGCCTGCTCTATCCGGTATGGCGACTCGTCATCATCGGATCGGGCCTTGCGGTCGCGCTACTCCTTTATCTGCTGGTCGGCCGCACGCGGGTCGGCATGCTGGTGCGCGCGGGCGCGACCAACGCCACGATGGTCTCGGCGCTCGGCGTCGACATCCGCCGGCTGTTCATGATCGTGTTCGGCTTCGGCACGATGCTCGCGGCCTTCGCGGGAATCATGATCGCGCCGATCCTCTCGGTCGAGCCCGGGATGGGCGACACGATCCTGATCCTCGCCTTCGTGGTCATCGTGATTGGCGGCATCGGCTCGATCCGCGGGGCGTTCCTCGCCGCGCTGATCATCGGACTCGTCGATACGCTCGGGCGATCGTTCTCGGTCGACATCCTACGGCTGTTCATGGCGCCCTCGCCTGCCCGCACGGTCGGCCCGGCGATCGCCTCGATGCTGATCTATCTGCTGATGGCGCTGGTGCTGTTCTTCAGGCCGACCGGCCTGTTTCCCGCGAAGGGGCGCTGAGATGGCGGATGTGGCCGCGCCCGCGCGGCCGGCCTCCGCAAGGCCTGCGCGCTTGTTTGCCAACGCGCTGCCGCTTGTCATTTTCGCGGTGTTCGCCGCGGTGCCGTTCGTCGCCGCACTAAGCACGGAAGCCTATGTGCTGGGGCTCGTGACCCGCGTGATGATCTTTGCGATCGCCGCGCTCGGGCTCGATCTCCTGGTCGGCTACGGCGCGCTGGTGTCGTTCGGGCATGCTGCGTTCATCGGGCTCGGCGCCTATGCGGTCGGAATCCTCGGCGCGCACGGGATTACCGAAGCGCTCATCTCCCTGCCCGTGGCGCTCGCCGCGTCCGCGCTGTTCGCGCTCGCGACCGGCGCCGTGTGCCTGCGCACCAAGGGCGTTTACTTCATCATGATCACGCTCGCCTTCGGGCAGATGGCATATTTCACCGCGAGCTCGCTCGCGCCCTATGGCGGCGACGACGGCCTCACGGTTCGGGTGCGCTCGACGTTCGCCGGCTTCGGCATTCTGCAGAACGACCGGACGCTCTATTATGTCTGCCTCGCCTGCCTGCTCGGCGCGTATCTGTTGTGCCGCGCGCTCGTTACCTCGCGCTTCGGCCGGGTCTATCGCGGCGCGCGCGAGAACGGCCAGCGCGTCGCGACCATCGGCTTCGACGTCTATCGTTTCCAGCTCGTTGCCTATGTGATCGCGGGCACGCTCGCGGGGCTTTCGGGATTCCTGCTCGCCAACGCGACCGACTTTGTCAGTCCGGCCTACATGTCGTGGCAGCGCTCGGGCGACCTGCTCATCATGGTGATCTTCGGCGGGATGGGCACGCTCAACGGCGCGATCATCGGCGCCGCCGCCTACCTGCTCACCGAGGAATGGCTCTCCGGCGTGACCGAGAACTGGAAAATGATCTTCGGGCCGCTTTTGGTGCTTGTCGCGGTGTTCGCGCGCGGCGGATTGATCGGGGTTGCGGCGAAGCTGCGAGGGCTGATCCGTGGCTGAGGCCGTGCTGCGCATCGAAAACCTCGCCAAGAACTTCGGCGGGCTGCGCGTCACCGACGACGTGACGCTCGACGTGCTGCCGGGCGAACTGCATGCCGTGATCGGCCCGAACGGGGCCGGCAAGACGACGCTGATCAACCAGATCTCCGGGCTGCTCGCGCCGGACGCCGGGCGCATCGTGTTCGCCGGCACCGACGTCACGGCATTACCGCCGCATGCACGTGCGCAACTCGGCTTGGCGCGCTCGTTTCAGATCACGTCGATCCTGCCGCGATTTTCCGTGGTTGAGAATGTCGCACTCGCCGTGCAGGCGCGCTCCGGCACGAGCTTTCGCTTCTTCGGCCGTGCAGCGGCCGAAGAAGCCCTCAATGCGCCCGCGCTCGCGGCGCTCGCGCAAGTTGGCCTCGCCGACCGCGCCGATGCGCCGGCAGGCGAGCTCTCCCACGGTGAGAAGCGCGCGCTCGAACTCGCGGTCGCGCTTGCCATGGAACCGAAGCTCTTGCTGCTCGACGAGCCGATGGCCGGCACCGGGCGCGACGAGGGTGAGCGGCTGGTCGCGGCGCTGCGTGGATTGAAAGGCCGTTTCCCGATGGTGCTGGTCGAGCACGACATGCGCGCGGTGTTCGCGCTCGCCGATCGGATCTCGGTGCTGATCTACGGCCGCATCTTGGCGACCGGCACGCCCGAACAGGTGCGCGCCGACCCGCAGGTGATCACGGCCTATCTCGGCGACGAGATGGAATAGCCATGCTCACGGTGGAAAAACTTCAAGCCGGCTACGGCCCCGCGCAGGTCCTGTTCGACGTGAGCTTCACGGTCGGCGCCGGCGAGGTCGTGACCTTGCTCGGCCGCAACGGCATGGGNNTGCCGGCGCGCGGCGGCGCTGCGCATTTCGAAGGCGAGCCGCTGATCGCGCTGCCGCCTTATCGCATCGCGCAACGCGGGCTCGGACTCGTTCCCGAAGGGCGGCAGGTGTTTCCGACGCTGTCGGTGGAGGAGAATCTCGTTGCGACCGCGGCGGCGCGGCACGGGCAAGCGCGCTGGACGCTGCCGCGTGTTTACGCGTTCTTCCCGCGGCTCGCCGAGCGCC
>PLJS01000307.1:5943-58483 GCA_003140315.1 Hyphomicrobiales bacterium | reverse complement strand
GATTCTGCTGGTCGACAAGCATCTCGACGCGCTGACCAAGATCGCGGACCGCCATGTGGTGATCGAGAAGGGCGACGTGGTGTGGACCGGCACATCGACGGCGCTCAAGGCGGACGCGAGCGTGCGCGAGAGATTTTTGCAGGTGTGAGTTCGGCTTTCTTTCCCTCTCCCCGCATAGCGGGGAGAGGGTGCCGAGCGANNCCCTCTCCCCGTTTCACGGGGAGAGGGAAAGAAGGAGAGACCTACTCCGCCGCCTGTTTCCAGCCGGCCGTTGCATGACCCTTCGGCTTCGCCTTGCGCCGCAGTTCGGTGAGGTCCGCCCGATCGCGCACGCTGTTGCGGAAAATTTGATCGCGGCCGGGGAGATATTGCGGCGGACAATGGACATCGGCGCCGTACCAGGCCGCCGCTTTCATCGTAAAGAACGGATCGACGAGATGCGGCCGCGCGAGCGCCACGAGATCGGCGCGTCCGGCAGCGACGATGGTGTTGACCTGATCGGCGCTCGTGATCGCGCCGACGCACATGGTGGCGAGCCCCGCCTCGTTCCTGATCTGGTCGGAGAACGGTGTCTGGAACATGCGGCCATAGACCGGCTCGGCGTCGTGCACGGTTTGGCCGGTCGACACGTCGATCAGGTCGCAGCCGGCATCCGCGAAGGCGCGCGCGATCGCGACTGAATCCTCGCCCGTGATGCCGCCGTCCTTCCAGTCGGTCGCCGAGATGCGCACCGACATCGGCTTCTCGTCCGGCCACGCCTTGCGAAGTGCGCCGAAGACTTCGAGCGGGAAGCGCAGGCGGTTTTCGGGGCTGCCGCCGTAGTCGTCGGTGCGGTGGTTGGTCAGCGGCGAGATGAAGCTCGCCAGCAGATAGCCGTGAGCGCAGTGCAGCTCCAGCATGTCGAAACCGGCGCGGTGGCCGCGTTCGGCCGCTTGCACGAAGTCGGCGACGACCGCATCCATGTCGGCGCGGGTCATCTCCCGCGGAATTTGACTGTGCGGGTAATACGGCAGCGGCGAGGCCGAGATGATCGGCCACGCGCCTTCGGCGAGCGGCTGGTCCATACCATCCCACATCAGCTTGGTCGCGCCCTTGCGGCCCGCATGGCCGAGCTGGAGACAGAATTTCGCCGCCGAGTTTGCATGCACGAAGTCAACGATGCGCTTGTAGGCGGCTTCCTGCGCGTCGGTGTAGAGGCCGGTGCAGCCGAGCGTGATGCGCGCATCGGCCGAGACGCAGACCATCTCGGTGAAGATCAGTCCGGCGCCACCGGTCGCGCGGCTTCCCAGATGCACGAGGTGCCAGTCGGTCGGCATTCCATCGACGGCCGAGTACTGGTCCATCGGCGAGACGACGACGCGGTTGGCGAGCGTCGTGCCGCGCAGCCGCAACGGCTGGAACATCGGCACGGTGGGCTTGTCGACATCGACCTCGAAGCCCTGTAGGCGCACGTCGCGCGCCACCACCTTGTCGATCTCGGCAACGAACTCAGGCGCGCGCAGCGCAAGATTGTCGTAGGTGATCGCCTTGGAGCGCGTCATCAGGCCGAACGCGAAGCGCGTCGGGTCCATATCCCAGAAGCGCCGCACGTGCTCGAACCAGACCAGCGACACATCGGCCGAGTGCTGCGTCTTCTCGACCTCCAGGCGCCGCTCGGTCTCATAATGCGCGAGCGCCGCCTTCACATTCTTGCCGCCCGTGACCTTGAAAGCTTCGTAGAGCGCGATCGCGTCTTCCATCGCGAGCTTGGTGCCCGAGCCGATCGAGAAATGCGCGGTCGCCTTGGCGTCGCCGATCAGCACGATGTTGTCGTGCGTCCAGCGCGCACAGCGGATGGTCGGGAAGTTGCGCCACAGCGAGCGGTTGACGATCAGCTTGTGGCCGGCGAGCTCCTTGGCGAATACGCCTTCGAGGAATTTCGCGGACTGCTCTTCGGTGAGATTGTCGAGCCCGGCGCGAGCGAAGGTTTCCGGATCGGTCTCCATCACCCAGGTCGATTGCCCGGGTTCATACTGGTAGCAGTGCGCGATGAAGATGCCTTGTTCGGTCTCCTTGAAGAAAAACGTGAACGCGTCGAATGGGCGCGTCGAGCCCATCCAGGCGAACTTGTTCGGACGCAGGTCGACGCTGGGCTTGAACGCGGCCGCGTACTTTTCGCGGATGCGGCTGTTGATGCCGTCGGCCGCGACGATCAGGTCGACGTCGCGATGCGCTGCGGGATCGATTTCGGTATCGAATTTCAGCTCCACGCCGAGCACATGGGCGCGCTCTTGCAACAGCCGCAGCAAGGTCACGCGCGCGCAGCCGCAGAAGCCGTTACCGCCGACGCGGTGCACCGTGTCCTTCTGGTGGATCTCGATGTCATCCCAGTAGGCGAAATTCTCGGTGATCGCCCGGTAGCTCTCGCGGTCGTACTTCTCGAACGTCTCGAGCGTCTCGTCGGAGAACACGACGCCGAAGCCGAACGTGTCGTCCGGCCGGTTGCGCTCATAGACTGCGAGCTGCGTCGCCGGCCACGCCTTCTTGGCGAGAATCGCGAAATAAAGTCCGGCCGGCCCGCCGCCGATCACGTCGACTTTCATGGCTGGACCTTCATGCCCGCCTCACGGCTGATGCCCGATTGCTTTAAGCTTAAAATAATTCGGCGGCAAGCGGGCGGACTGCTTGAAGCCTCGAAATTTGAAGCTTAAAGTAATTCACGATCGAGCCCAGAGTCAGGCACGAAACACGCCATGGCAACCCTGAACGGCCGGCACGCTCTGGTCACCGGCGGCGGACGCGGCATCGGGCGCGCCATCGCGGCTTCGCTGACCGGAGCCGGAGCAATCGTCACGGTGCTCGGGCGGCAGGAAGCGCCACTGAAAGAGGCCGTCGCGCAAAGTGACGCCGAGGGCTACGTGGTCGCCGACGTGACCGATGCACGCGCGGTCGGCGATGCTGTTAGACAGGCCGCGGCCGCGCGTGGACCAATCGATATCCTCATCGCGAATGCCGGCAACGCCGAGAGCGCGCCGTTCCTCAAAGGCGACGCCGCGCTGTTCCAGCGCATGTTCGATCTCAACGTCATGGGCGTGGTGCACGCAACGCGCGCTGTGCTCGGCGACATGGTGGCGCGCGGCTTCGGCCGGGTGATCGTCAACGCGTCGGTCGCGGGCCTGAAGGGCTACGCCTATGTGTCGGCCTATTGCGCGGCGAAACACGCCGCCGTCGGCCTCGTGCGGGCGCTCGCGCAGGAGACGGCGAAGACCGGCGTCACGGTCAACGCCGTCTGTCCCGGCTACGCCGACACCGATCTTGTCACGCAGGGTCTCGATGCGATCGTGGCCAAGACCGGCCGGACGCGCGAGCAGGCGCTCGCCGGCATGCTCAAGGACGAGCCGCTCGGCCGCCTCATCAGACCTGAGGAAGTCGCGGCCGCGGTGCTGTTTCTCTGTTCGCCCGCGGCAAGCGCCATCACCGGTACAACGCTCACCGTTGCGGGCGGGGAGATCTGAGCATGGATGAGGCGGCTGTGATTTTCGATGCCGAGACCAAGGTCGCCGAACGCCCCGCCGACCACGAAGCCGAGCTTCGGCTATGGCTGCGTCTGCTCACCTGCTCGACGCTGATCGAAGCCGAGATCCGCCGCCGCCTGCGCGACGCATTCGACGTGACGCTGCCGCGCTTCGACCTGATGGCGCAGCTCGACAAGGCGCCGAGCGGCATGACGCTCGGCGAACTCTCGCGGCGCATGATGGTGTCGAACGGCAACGTCACCGGGCTCGCCGAGCGCCTCGTAGAGCAAGGCCTGCTCGACCGGCGCGCCTCGCCGACCGATCGCCGCGTACAGCTCGTCAGCCTCACGGCCGAGGGCCGCCGCGCGTTCCGCACCATGGCACGCACGCACGAGGACTGGATCGCCGAGATCTTCGCCGGACTCGAACCGGACGACATCGAGGCGCTGATGCGGCTGCTCGCCAAGGCCAAGGGCTCGGCGCGCAAGGCCATGAGCGGGGAGACGCCATGATCCGATCGGGCCACCTCGACACGTTCACGCGCGACAACCTGCCGCCGCAGGCGCTGTGGCCGGAATTCCTGTTCCGCCTGCCCGAGCTGAATTATCCCGAGCGCCTCAACTGCGTCGCCGAGTTGCTCGACCGCTGGCTGGAGCGCGGGCGCGGCGCGCACCCCTGTGTCGTGGCACCGTCAGGCACGTGGACCTACGCCGAACTCGCCGAGCGCGTGAACCGGCTCGCCAATGTGCTCACGCGCGACCTCGGAATGGTGCCCGGCCATCGCGTGCTCTTGCGCGCGCCGAACAGCCCAATGGCGATCGCGGCCTATTTGGCGGTCATGAAGGCTGGCGGCGTCACAGTCGCCACCATGCCGCTGCTGCGCGCCAAGGAACTGACCTACGCGCTCGGCAAAGCGAAGGTCAAACTTACGCTGTGCGATGCACGCCTTGCCGACGAGATTGAGAAAGCCAAGTCGTCCGCGCCGGACCTGCGTGTCGCCTATTGGGGCAACGACACGCCCGACGGCATCGAGGCGCTGATGCAACAGCCCGGCTACGAGGCGTTTGCCGCCTGCGACACCGCGACGGACGACGTGTGCTTGATCGGCTTCACCTCGGGCACGACCGGCGAGCCCAAGGGCACGATGCATTTCCATCGCGACGTGCTGGCGACCTGCGACACCTACGGCCGCCGCGTGCTGCACGCGAACGCGGCCGACCGTTTCATCGGCTCGGCGCCGCTCGCCTTCACGTTCGGGCTCGGCGGACACGTGTTGTTCCCGCTGCGCGTCGGCGCGACCACGATTCAGCTCGAGGCTGCGCCGCCCGACGTGCTGCTGCCGGCGATCGCTAAATTTCGCGCCACGATCTGCTTCACGGCGCCGACCGCGTATCGCGCCATGCTCGGAAAGCTCGCCGAGCACGACATCTCGTCGTTGCGCAAATGCGTGTCGGCGGGCGAGGCCCTGCCGAAGGCCACGTTCGAGGCGTGGCATGCCGCCACGGGCATGAAGATCATGGACGGCATCGGCTCGACCGAGATGCTGCACATCTTCATCGGCGCGCCCGAGGGCGAGGTGCGGGCCGGATCGACCGGCAAGGTCGTGCCGGGCTACGACGCGATGGTGATCGACGACGAAGGCCGCGAGATGCCGCCGGGCATTCCCGGCCGCCTCGCCGTGAAGGGCCCGACCGGCTGCCGCTATCTCGCCGACACGCGCCAGAGCGTCTACGTGCAGAGCGGCTGGAACGTCACCGGCGACACCTACATGAAGGACAAGGACGGCTACTTCTGGTACCAGGCGCGCTCCGACGACATGATCATCTCGGCCGGCTACAACATCGCGGGACCTGAGGTGGAGTCGGCGCTGCTGGAGCATCCGGCCGTCGCCGAGTGCGGCGTGGTCGGCGTCGCCGACGAGGATCGCGGGCAGATCGTGAAGGCCTATGTGGTGCTGCGCGCCGGGCACACGGGCGACGCCACGATGACGAAGGCGCTGCAGGACTTCGTCAAGGCCGCGGTCGCGCCCTACAAATATCCGCGCGCCGTGGAGTACGTCGTCGGCCTGCCGAAGACGCAGACCGGCAAGCTGCAACGCTTCGAGCTGCGCAAGGTCGCGGCCGAGCAGGCCGCGCGCAAGCTTGCATCATGAACGGCCGGGAACCGACGCCATGATACCTCCGAAGCCCATGCCGATCGGCAAGCTTGCCGACGATGACGACATGCCGCGACCGCTGTTGCCGCAAGGATGGCCGCGCCCGCAGGGCTATGCCAACGGCATGACGGCGCGCGGGCGGATCGTCGTCACCGGCGGCGTCGTCGGCTGGGATATCATGGGCAACTTTCCGGATGGCTTCGCGAGCCAAGCCCGGCAGACGTTTTCAAACATCCTGAAAATCCTCGCCGAAGGCGGCGCCGGTCCCGAGCATCTCGTGCGGCTGACCTGGTACGTGGTCGACCTCGACGAATACCGTGCAGGCCGCCGCGAGCTCGGCCGGGCCTATCGCGAGATCATCGGCGCGCACTACCCGGCGATGGCCGTCGTGCAGGTCACGGGCCTCGTCGAGCCTGCGGCGCGGATCGAGATCGAGGCGACGGCCGTCGTGCCGGAATAGCGGATATCGGGTGGCTACTCCGCCGGTCGCGCGGTATGAGAGGCGCGATCAGGGAGACCGGCCGCGTGGATCAGACGACGCATCACGAGCATCACTTCGAGCCGCGCGTCGAGGACGACGCGCTGATCCGCGGGCTCGGCCGTTTCGTCGAGGACGCGCCGCAGGAAAACCAAGCCTATGCGTGTTTCGTGCGCTCGCCGCACGCCTGCGCGCACATCCGCTCGCTCGACGTCGAGGCTGCGCGCCGCGTCCCCGGCGTCGTCGCGGTTCTGACCCACAAGGAGCTGGATGCGGCCGGGGTCGGCTCGTGCTCGGTGCATCCGCCGCTCGCAGGCCGCAATGGAGGCAAGCTCGTCATGCCGTTCCGCCCGGCGCTGGCGCGTGACCGCGTGCTGCATGTCGGTCAGCCGGTCGCGCTCGTGGTCGCCGAGACGCTCACCGCCGCGCAGGATGCGGCTGAGCTGGTCGCGGTCGATTACGAGGAGTGCCCCGCGGTCGCCGACGCGCGCGCCGCGCTCGAACCGGACGCGCCGCAGCTCTTTCCCGAGGCGGCGGGAAACGTCGCGCTCGACTGGCCTGGCCCGATCGTGGACGACGGCAGCAACGCGCGCGAGGTCGAGCGCATCATGGCGGGCGCCGCGCACGTCGCGCGCGTCAGCGTCGTGAACCAGCGCCTCGTCGTCGCCACCATGGAGCCACGCGGCGCGACCGCGCGTTACGACGCGGCGAGCGAAAGCTATACGCTGCGCTCCTGCTCGCAGGGCGTCTATCCGCAGCGCGAGCAGCTCATCGCCATGACGGGACTGCCGCGCGAGAAAGTGCGCATCATCACCGAGGATGTCGGCGGCGCGTTCGGATTGAAAACTGCCGCCTATCCGGAATACCCAAGTCTGCTGGTCGCCGCAAAGCTGACTGGCCGGCCGGTCGCCTGGATGGCGACCCGTTCGGAATCGTTTCTCTCGGATCAGCAGGCGCGCGACACCGTCACCGAGGCCGAGCTCGCGCTCGATGCCAAAGGCAAGTTCCTGGCGCTGCGCGTGAAGCACGTCGCCAGCATGGGAGCCTTCATCGGCATTCCGGGGGCGAATATCCAGACGATGAACTTCTCGCGCTGCTTCCCGGGCATGTATGCGATCCCGCGCGTGCAGGTCGACGTGCGCTGCGTGTTCACCAACACGGTGCCGACCGGGCCCTATCGCGGCGCGGGACGGCCGGAGGCGAATTACGCGCTGGAGCGCGCCGTCGCCGAGGCCGCGCGTATCAGCGGCATCGATCCCGTGAAACTGCGCCGGCGGAACCTGATCCCGCCTAAGGCTATGCCGTACAAGACCGCGGTCGGCACGACCTATGACTCCGGCGACTTCGCGCCGATCCTCGACAAGGCGCTGGCGCTCGCAAACTACGATGGGTTCAAGCAGCGCAAGCGCGACGCAAAGAAGCGCGGCAGACTGCGCGGCGTCGGTCTCTCCTGCTTCCTCGAGCACGCGGGCGCGCTGCCGACCGAGAGCGCGTCGCTGTTGTTCGAGGGGGACAAGCTCGTGCTCGGCGTGGGCGTCGGGAACACCGGCCAAGGCCACGCCACGATCTACCCACGTCTGATCGCGGCGAAGCTCGGCATACCGGTGGCGCAGATCGCGCATCGGCACGGGGACACCAACCTCGATCTCAAGGGCAATCCGTCGGTCGGCTCGCGCTCCACCATGACGGTCGGCAGCGCGCTCTATCGCGCGGTCGACCTGATGCTGGAGAAGGCAAAGCCGATCGCGGCATCGATGCTGGAGGCCGCCGACACCGACGTCGCCTATCGCGACGGACATTTCGAGGTGGTCGGCACCGACCGGCGCGTCGCGCTGTTTACGGTCGCCGAGCATGCGAAGGCTACCGGCGACGGACTCGACACCAAGGCGACGGTCGATACGCCGCAGACCTTCCCGAACGGCTGCCACGTTGCGGAAGTCGAGATCGATCCCGACACCGGCGTCACCAGGATCGTCGCCTATGCGGCGGTCGACGATGCGGGCGTCGTGCTCGATCACACGCTGGTCGCGGGTCAGCTTGTCGGCGGCCTCGCGCAGGGCATCGGGCAGGCGCTGATGGAAAACGCCGTCTACGACGACGGCAACGGCCAACTCGTCACCGGCACGTTCATGGACTACGCGATGCCGCGCGCCGAAGACATGCCGCCGGTGAGCGAAGAGAACCATAACGCGCCCGCGACCACCAACCCGCTCGGCGTNNACCAAAACCAACCCGCTCGGCGTCAAGGGCGTCGGCGAAGCCGGCACGACCGGCTCGATCGCCGCGATCATGAACGCGATCGCCGACGCAATCCCGGACGGCCGGGGCGTCGACATCGATATGCCGGCAACGCCGGACAAGGTGTGGCGGGCGTGCAGGCCTCAGCCTGACTGACTTAGGCCGCGCGTTCCGAAGCGCCCTGAGGCGGCGTCAGTTGCTCCGCGGAGGCTTCTTCCTTGCGTTCGGCGGCTTCGATCGCCGCGACCTCGACGCGATTGCGGCCGCGCGCCTTGGCGAGATAGAGCGCCTGATCGGCCAGCGTCATCAGGTCGGACAGATTCTGCCGCGGGTCGAGGATGACCGAGACGCCGACGCTCATGGTCGAGTACAGCGCTTGGCCGTCGACCACGGCGGCGTTGGCCGCGAAGGCGTTGCGCAGCCGGTCGGCCACGAGGAATGCGTTGTCATGGCCGGCATCCGCCAGAACAACGATGAACTCCTCGCCACCGAGGCGGCCGACGAGATCCGTCTGACGCAGGCAACCGCGCACCGTCTTGGCGAAGATCTGCAGCACCTTGTCGCCAACCGGATGTCCGAACCGGTCGTTGATCGATTTGAAATTGTCGAGATCGACCAGCAGCACCCCGATCGGCCGGTCGCGCGCGATCTGCTGCTGCAGCAGCGTCTCGCCGTCCTGCACGAAGGCGCGGCGATTGAGCAAGCCGGTCAGCGGATCGATCATCGCGGCAGTCTTGTGACGCAATTCGGTACGCTCCTTCGACATCGCGAGCAGGATGAAGGCGGTCGCGATCGTCATCAGGAAGGCTTCGAGGCTGAGCACGCTCAACCATGCGCTCGACAGAACGGCTTCGGCGTCTTTCCCGCGCAGCAACGCCGTGAGCGGGGTGCGCAGCAGGAACAACGCGCCATGCGTGAAGAACAGCGAGATTGCGGGCCAGCGCGAAACCAGCGGCTCGTTGCGCCCGCGCCAGAACTCGTAGGCCGTCGCCCACGCATAGGTCGCGATGATCATCGAGCTGATCTGGCCGCGGAACTCAGAGCCGCCGTCGATGCCCGGCCAGTGCGACACGACCAGCCAGAGCGCGGCTCCGGCCATCAGCGATCCGGGCAAGGCGTCGCGGCCGTTGAACACGCGTGCCCCGTTCCAGGTCACGCCGAACGACGAGAATAGGAGCACGTTGGCAAGATCGATCGAAATCAGGTCGGGGACCGAGCCGTAGAGGCCGTACAGCATGACCGAGAGGGAGCGCATCAGATAGGCGGATGCCCACCAAGCCACGGCGCGGACGCGCGAGTTCTGGATCCACACGAGCAGCAGCAGGAGGCCGAGAATAGCCTCCACGTCGATCGTGAGGAGAAACAGCGTATTCACCTCGAACGACATGAATCCGGTCACTCCGCGGAGGGTCGGTTGCGCAATCTGTACCCCGCGGTAGGTCTACAGGCGCAGGTTATAAAAAAGGTGAAGGCGATTGCCGCTTCGGTGCTGACAGCAGGTATGGTTACGCGGGCGTTCACCAACTCGTAAGACTTCGCCGCAGCCTTGATTCCAGTTCGAATTGCTCCGGGATCGAACGGCGCCGGACCAATCCGCCACTGCCTGCGTCACGCGCGCCCAGATTTTGCGCAGAATTCGGAAAAACGCGACGGGAAGCCGCGGCGCGGGCGCCTATTCGGCAGGCACGGTCCCTGGGCCATCGCCGGCGTCGGCGAGCACGCTGACCAAGTGGTCGAGCTTGTGACCCGCGCGCATGGCCTTGGCGGTGAGATAGCGGCGGTTGTGGACGTTGACCGGAGCCTGCAGCGCCTTGCGTCCCGACACCTCAATGCCGGCTTCCACCAGACCCTCGAGCTTGGCGGGATTGTTGGTCATCAACAGAACGCGCGTGCAGCCGAGCATCTGCAGCATCCGCGCCGCGATGCCGTAATCACGCTCGTCATCATCGAAGCCGAGCGTGGTGTTGGCATCGACGGTGTCGAGGCCCATGTCTTGGAGCGCATAGGCGCGGATCTTGTTCGCGAGACCGAGGCCGCGTCCTTCCTGCTCGAGGTAGAGGATGATGCCGCCACCCTCTTCCTTCAGGCGCGCAAGCGCGAGGCGGAGCTGATCGCCGCAATCGCAGCGGCTCGATCCGAACACGTCGCCGGTGAGACAGGCCGAATGCAGCCGCACCGGGACGGGTTTTGACAAATCCGGCTCCCCGACGACCACCGCGACGGAGCCGCCGCCGACCGTGTCGCGGAAGACGACAAACCGCGTATCGATGCCGTCTTGCAGAGGAACCTTGGCTTCGCCCGCGACCTCAAGCGAGTTCACGGCGTCCTGGCGAAATTTCGCGACCGCCTTCGCGGCGACAACCACCAGCGGCGGATCGATCAGCGCGCTCGACGCGGATTGAGCCTCGCCGACGAGGAGAGCCGGCAATCGCTGCGCGAGCTTGGCAAGTTCGATCGCCGCCACTGCGGATTCGCCGGCCGGTTCGGTCGCGCCGGCATCGATTGGCTCCGCGTCTGCGTCGGCGACCAGCGCATAGATGGCGTCGGGGGCAGCGTGCGGCGGCAGCGGCAGCATCACCGGCCCCGGTGCATCGACGCCGAGCGCGTCCGCGCGCCGCGCCGTAATCACCAGCTTCGGAGCATGCGGCGCGCACAACGCCTTGAAGGCGGCGAGCCGCGCAACGTTGAGACCGTCCACCGGCAAGGTGATGAGAAAGTTCGCTGATGCCGAAGAAAACATCACAGGCCGGCCGGCTCTGAACTCGGCAAGGCCCCGCTTGACCATCACGCGATCCGGCGAACCGAACACTCCGCCCCCTGCGTGTCCGTTTCCGTTTTTCATATACACATGTTCCGCAATGACCGCATATGATACAGTGAAAACCGCGAACCGCCTTAGTATTCCGTTCCTTAGCTCGAATAGTCCGTTGTCGTAGCAGATTAGTAAGGCTGCATGAAGTCCCAGTTCCGTGAACGGCTGTTAATCGGGGTCAGGCAGATTTTAGAACACATGCCTCGCCCTCCCGCCGACATCAGTCCCAAAGCCGGAACATGAACGGCGACGGCTGGCAGAAAGTTCCTGAGCAGTTTCGGACGGCCGACGGAGCCCTTCCTTCGCCCTGGGAGGAGCGCTTTGGCCCGCTGCGATGCGGGACCGTCGACGACCTCGTGGTGGTGGGGCAGATCGGCCAGTCGATTGACGGCCGCATCGCGACGGTGACCGGGCATTCCAAATACATCAACGGACCGGCCGGGCTCGATCATCTGCATCGGCTGCGCGCCCTGGTCGACGCCGTCCTGGTGGGCGTCGGGACGGCGGTCACCGACGATCCGCTACTCACCGTGCGGCGCGTTTCCGGGCCGAGCCCGGCGCGGATCGTGCTCGATCCCAAGGGCCGGGTATCGCCACAGGCGCGACTGCTTGCCGCAGACGGCATCCGCCGTCTCGTGGTCACCGCCGATGATGCGCAGTCGTCATTCGGCTCGGGGGTTGAGAATATTCGCCTTCCCGCCCCGGGCGGAGAGATCGCGCCGGCGGCGATCCTGTGCGCGCTTGCGGAGCGGGGTTTCCGGCGCATTCTGATCGAGGGCGGCGCCCATACGGTGTCGCGCTTCATTGCGGTAGGCTGCCTCGACCGGCTGCATGTCGTCGTGGCGCCGATCTTGATCGGAGCCGGTCCCTCGGGGGTAACGCTCAAGCCCATCGCCCGTGCCGACCAGGCGCTGAGCTGCTCGCCGATGCGGGCCCATCTGCTCGGCGAGGAAGTACTGTTCGACTGCGACCTGACGGCTCACCGCGTTGTCGTCGGGCAGGCGAAGAAGTCCACGTGACCGATGCGCATGGATGAGCGGCCTGCCATAACATGGCCGCGGCGGCGCGCGAGCCACGCGATCACGTCGTCGATCGTCACCGCGCCGATGTCGCGCGCCGCCGCAGCCCAACCGGTCAGCACCTCGATCTGGATCGCCGTATCCTTGGGGCCTAGGACCCAGTCGGAGGCGCCCTGCGTCACCGTGTAGCCGACGGCCTTGAAGCGTTCCGGCGCCGTCCCGGCGGCATCGGGACCCAGCGCAGGGCCAAAGCCCTTGTCGGTGTGCTGATGCTTGTTGACGGCATCGATCATGGCTGAATCGAGCGGGTCGACGGGATCGAGCGTCGCAAGCCCATCATAGGTCAGCGCCGCATAGATCGGCAGCCGGCGCGCGGCCGTCTCGGTGACCAGCCGTTTCAGCCAGTCGTGCGAAACGAGGTCGAGCAAGGCCGAAGTCGTGACGAACTCGACCGGACCATCGAGAACAAATTCGAGATCGCGCCTGAGATCGACCGCGACGGACTGAATGTTCAGTTGAGGCGGATTCGACAGCGCGGCGGCGCGGGCCAGGAGCCCCAGGTCGTTATCGGCGAGCCGCCAAGTCTGCGGCCGCGGCAGGCGCTGTTCCAGCGCGCGGACCGTCGCCCCCGTCCCGCAGGCAAGGTCGACGACCGCGATCGATGGCCGGCCGGCCATCGCGGCGGCGACCGTATCGAGCACCGCGGTGTTGCGCGCGCGCTTGTCGTAGGGCTCGCGCAGGGTCAGCCACTCGGCGGAAAAGCTCATGACACCCTCGCGATCGCACGCGAAAATAGCTCGGCCGAACTGCGCCAGGTCGGAAGCGCGTGCACGGCCGCGCGGGCGCCGGCGCTGAGCCGCACGCGTTCGTCGGGCTGCTCGATCAGGCGGCGCAACGCCGCCGCCAGCGCCGGGCGGTCATCGGGCGGCACCAGCACCCCAGCGCCGGCCGGCACGGTATCCGGAATCGCGCCGGCGGTCGTGCCGATGACCGGAAGACCATGCGCGAGGGCTTCAGCGAACGCCATGCCGAAGCCTTCATGGCGTGACGGCAGCACGAATACGTCGGCGTCCGCGTAGAAGCCGGAAAGCTCCCGTGCGTCGACCGCACCTTTCAGCTCGATGCGGTCGCCGAGCTTGAGGCGCGCGATATCGGCCTTCAGCGCCGCCGCGCAGGCGGCGTCCCGCGCGCAGTCGCCGACGATGGTCAGGCGCCAGGGCAAGGACGCAAGCTCGGCAAGCGCGGCGACGAGCACGTCATAGCCCTTGCGCGGCACGATCGAGCCGACCGCGAGCAGCGCAACTGGGCCGTCGCTTTTCGCGTCGCGCCGAACGGCCGCCGGACGATCCGTGCCCGGCGGCACGACCGTCATCCGATCCGGGCCGACGCCGTAATCTGCGGTCAGCACGCGAGCGGTCGCCACGCTGTTCGTAACCACGGCCCGCGCGCAGGTAAGCGCCGCACGTTCGCTCTCCTGCAACGTCCCGGCCTCGTCCCCCGTCAACCCGGTCTCCAGCGCCAGCGGATGATGCACCAGCGCGATCAACGGATGAGTGTCGCGCAAGCGCGCGGCGATCTCCGGCATCACGCCGAATGCGAGCCCGTCGATCACGATCGGCCGGCCGGCCAGCACCGCGGCGAGTTTCTCCTTGGCGGCCTTGCGCGTGATGTCCGCCGGGCGCGGAAAGCCGTCGCCCAGATCGAGCACCTCGACCCGCCAGCCGAGTTCAGAAAGCTCCTGGATCATTCGACGATCATAGGCGTAGCCGCCGGTCGGGGTGTTGAGATCGCCCGGC
Organism: Hyphomicrobiales bacterium; assembly: GCA_003140315.1. Lineage (GTDB taxonomy): Bacteria > Pseudomonadota > Alphaproteobacteria > Rhizobiales > Xanthobacteraceae > PALSA-894. The sequence continues at coordinate 44,491 of PLJS01000307.1, read as the reverse complement.
ACCGCGAACACGACGTCACCCTTCACAAGGGCGCCTCGAACGTGGCGCGCGCCGTCGGCGATTCCGCGATGGTGACGCGCAGGGCGAACAATTCGCGCGCGGGCCGGCCGAGCTTGTCGGCGCGCGCCTGCGCGGCGATCTTGTCGAACACGTATTTGGTCAGGAATTCCGTCGTGGTATTCTGGCCTTTGAACTGCGGCAGCTCGTCGAGGTTCTTGTAGTTGATCTCCTGCAATACGGCCTTCAGAACGTCGGTAGCGCGGCCGATGTCCACCACGATGCCGTTCTTGTCGAGATTATCGGCGAGGAACATCACCGAGACCACGAATGTCGCGCCGTGCATCGCCTGGGCGGGGCCGAAGATCACGCCGCGAAACGAATGCGCGATCATGATGTGGTCGGATACCTCGACGGAATAAGCGCCAATCACGGCAAAGCCTCTCTGGTTAGGCGGTATAGCGGATGAGCTGGCAGAGTACGCCGCTCGCCGGGTTGAGGATATCGGGCAGCTTTTTCGGCAGGTCCGCGAACGCGACCGGCGGCGCGATCAGCGCGTCGAGCGCCGGATCGTTCAGGAGATCGAGCGCGGCGGACAGGCGGCGGTGATAGTCCCAGCGCGGCCGGTGCGACGGGGCGACCTTGCCGACCTGGCTGGAGACGAGACGGAGCCGGCGGCTATGGAACGCGGCGCCGAGCGGCACCTTCACCTCGTCGGCGCCATACCAGGAGAGCTCCAACACGGTCGCCTCGTCGCCTGCAAGGCGCAGCGCGGTCGCAAGTCCGGCGGCTGAAGCGCTGGTATGGACCACGAGGTCGCAGCCTTCGGGCGCCTTGTCGGGTGTGGCGAACGCAGCGCCGAATTTCTTCGCGATGGCGGCGCGCTCCGGATTGATATCGACCACCGTGACCTGCGTACCGGGAATCCGGGCGCACAGCCGCGCGACCAGCAGGCCGAGCACACCCGCGCCGACCACTGCAATGCGATCCGCGGGTCCTGGCTGAGCATCCCACACGGCATTGAGCGCCGTTTCCATGTTTGCGGCAAGCACGGCGCGCTCCGGCGGCAAGCTCTGGGGCAGCAGCACGATGTTCTTCTCGGGGATGTTAAACATAGTCTGGTGCGGATAAAGCGAGAAGCACAGGCGGCCTTTCAGTGCCGCCCTGCCCTCCTCGATGCGCGCCACCATCGCGTAGCCATATTTGACCGGGAAAGGAAACGCACCACCCATGAACGGCGCGCGCATGCGGGTAAATTCGCTCTCCGGCACGCGCCCGGCAAACACCAGCCGCTCGGTCCCGCGGCTGACCGCGCTGGCGACCGCGCGCAGGCGCACCTGCCCCTCGCCAGGCGGCGCGACCGGCTCGGCGCGGATCTCGGCCTTGCCAGGAGCGACATACCAGAGCGCTTCGGCGCACTGTTCAAGGCTTGCAGCCATCTGATCCCGAATTGGACACACGAACCCGCGGCCCGCTATATCCCTTGCGGCACGGAAAAGCACCCCAACCCATGTCAGAAAGCGCCCTTCCCGACTATGCGGCGACCGCGCCGGCCGATCCGCTGACCCGGCGGCGCGTCGTGTTCATGGCGGTCGTGCTCGCCTCCATGGCGGGGCTGATCTGGCTCTTGTCATTCGCACTGTCGGCCGGCGGTTTCGGCGCCGTCGACTTCATCCTGGTCGTGCTGTTCGCCGTGACATTGCCGTGGTCGGTGATCGGGTTCTGGAACGCGACGTTCGGCCTGTTCATCATGCGATCGGACAATCCGGTCGCCGCCGTGACGCCGGTTTCGGCGCGCGTCACCGGCACCGAGCCGATCACGGCGCGCACCGCGATCCTGTGGTGCGTGCGCAACGAGGACACCGAGCGCGTCATCCGCAATATCGAGCCAATGATGGAAGGGCTGGTCGCGGCCGGCGACGCGCAGCAATTCCACGTCTTCATCCTGAGCGACACGAATTATCCCGAGATCGTGGCGACCGAGGAGCCGCGCTTCGTGGCGTTGAAGGCGAAATGGGACGGCCGCATCGCGCTCACCTACCGGCGCCGCACCGACAACACCGGCTTCAAGGCCGGCAACATCTTCGATTTCTGCGCGCGCTGGGGCGGCGACTATGAGTTTGCCGTCACGCTCGACGCCGATAGCTTCCAGACCGCGGAGTCGATCCTGCGCATGGTGCGCATCATGCAGATCGATCCCAAGCTGGGAATCCTGCAGAGCCTCGTGGTCGGCCTGCCGTCGACCAGCGCGTTCGCGCGCATCTTCCAGTTCGGCATGCGGCTCGGCATGCGCTCCTATACGCTCGGCAGCGCATGGTGGCAGGGTGATTGCGGGCCCTACTGGGGCCACAACGCGATCATCCGCCTCGCGCCCTTCATCGCGCATTGCCAGATACCGCCGCGCCCGGACGGCACGCATATCCTCAGCCACGACCAGATCGAGGCCGTGCTGATGCGGCGCGCCGGCTACGAGGTACGTGTGCTGCCCGAGGAAGGCGCGAGCTTCGAGGAAAACCCGCCGACGCTCCCTGAATTCATCCGCCGCGACCTGCGCTGGGCGCAAGGCAACATGCAGTATTGGCCGTACCTTGTGATGCGCGGCCTGCGGCCGGTCAGCCGCTATCAGATCGCTTTCGCGATGCTGATGTTCTTAGGGTCCCCCGCCTGGATCGGACTGCTGGTCATCGGCACGCTCGCGCTGGCGGCCGCCGGCACGCCGGAAGCGTTCATCCGCGCCGACGCCGGCGCGACGCTGTTCTTCATTATCGTGGTCATGTGGTTCGCGCCCAAGATCGCGACCGTGTTCGACGTGCTGTCGCGGCCGGCGCTGCGGCGTGCGTTCGGCGGGCCGGTGCGCTTCATCACAAGTGTCGTCACCGAGACGGTCTTCTTCCTGATGCTCTCGCCGATCATGTGGGTCGGCCACACGATGTTCCTGACCGGCCTGGTGCTGGGCAAGAAAATCGGCTGGGGCGGGCAGGCGCGCGACGATCACGCGGTGTCGTGGGCGGACGCCGCGCGGGTGCTGTGGCCGCATACGCTGATCGGCTGCGGCTGCATCGCGGTGCTGGCATTCACGGTGCCGTCGGCGATCCCCTATGCGCTGTTCATCGCGGGCGGGCCGGCGCTTTCAATTCCGCTGGCCGTCGTCACGTCGCGGCCGAGTGTCGGGCAGGCTTTGATGCGCGTCGGCATCGGGGCGCTCCCGGAGGAGAACGCACCGCCGGCTCCCTTACGCGCGCTCGCGCTGCCGGCGATCGAAGCCGCCGCGTTGCGCGCGGCCTGATGTTCGAAGCGCTCCGCACCGCGCGCGGGGTCCTGCGGTCGCTGCGCATCTATTACTTCGGCCGCCATGACCGATCGGCGATGGACGCCCTCTATGCCGGCTTCGTCAAACCGGGCGATCTCGTGTTCGACGTCGGCTCACATGTCGGCGACCGCGTGGCGGCATTCGGACGGCTCGGGTGCCGCGTCGTTGCCTGCGAGCCCAACCCGGCACTGGTGAAGACGTTGCGGCTGATCTACGGGCGGGATTCTTCCGTGACGATCGAGCCGGTCGCCGTCGGCGGCGCGGCCGGCGAGATCGAGCTCAAGATCAACGTCGACAATCCGACCGTCTCCACGGCCTCGCGCGAATTCGTCGCGGCCTCGCAGGGCGCGCCTGGCTGGGAAGGCCAGAACTGGGACAAGACCGTCCGGGTGAAGGTGACGACGCTCGACGCGCTGATCGCGCATCACGGCGTACCCGCCTTCATCAAGATCGACGTGGAGGGCTTCGAAGCGGAGGCGCTCGCCGGACTGACGCGGGCCGTTCCGGCGCTTTCGTTCGAATTTACCACGATCCAACGCGACGTGGCGCGGGCCTGTATCGAACGCTGTCAGGCGCTGGGCTATGTCCGCTACAATGCGGCGCTGGGCGAAAGCCAGCAACTCGCGCACGGCGATTGGCAGAACGCCGACGCGATCGGCCGCTGGCTCGACGCACTGCCGGCCGAGGCGAATTCCGGGGATGTGTATGCGGTGCGCTGAGGAAAGCCGTCATCCTGAGGTGCGAGCNNCGAGCGAAGCGAGCCTCGAAGGACGACGGCGTACGCGGCCATCCTTCGAGGCCGACCTTCGGTCGGCACCTCAGGATGACGGCTTTGGTTGTTGGCACGCTTTTGATCGCAGGCCCGGCGCTTGCGGCCGACGACGTCGCGGTCGACGTCGTCAACGCCAGCGAGCCGATACTGTGCGCCGAGACGGACAACGTCTACATCAAGCTGATGTCGCCGGAGGTGCGGCGCTTCACCATCGAGGCCGTGCACCCGAACTACATCGGCACGCTCGTGACCGACCGTTCGGCGTTCGATCTCAACAACTGCCCCGATCTCGCGGCGGCGCCGGTCATCACCGAGCAGCCGCGCCGCGTCACGATCTACGAGACGCCCGAGTGGCAACTTGTCGGCCTGACGGTCCCGAATTTCTGGCGCCTGAACAAGGTGCCGGTGCGCGTCGGCGACCGGGTCGAGAGCGGCGTGCAGCTTTTGCAGCTCTGGACCCGCGCGCATGACCGCGCCGAGGAGGTGCTGGTGCTCTATCCGACCGACGGCTATTGGCGCGCGCGGCCGCTGCCGCCGGCGAATTTGAAATGGAGCGCCTACGGCTCGTCGTTCATGGTCGGGCCGATCGAATTCAAGGAGCGGCCCTTCGTCGACATCAAGGAAATCGTGTTCGATCCCGACACGAAGACGTTTCGGCTTTCGTTCACGCGCGGCGGCAGCGCGACGCTGCGGGTCGCCACGCTCGACGAGGAGCGCCAGGTGCTCGATGTTACGCTCGATCCGCCGGTCGGCGGCGACATGCCATTCGCGGCGCTGCGCTCGATGTTCGTCACCGAGATCAACAATGACGTCGCGCAGATCGGATGGCGGACGAAGGATGCGAAAAGCTTCGAGCGCATGCCCGTCATGTATTTCAAGCGCGCGAGCGCCGTCGATGTCTGGGCCGGACGGTTGGTGCCGTCGCGCCACAACACCAGCGCGCCCGATATGATCTTTCGGGATTTTCAAGGGCGCTGACGCAGCTTTGCGCGCAGCTCAGTCCATGCGCCGCGCAACGGCTCGAACGTGAAGCGCACCGTGTATTTGCCCGGCGGCACCTGCACGGCGCGGAAGATCACGTTGGCGCGCAGGATGTCGGCTTCGACGCCGTCGATGGTCGCGCGCCACCATGGGTGCCACACATCGTTGAGAAGCAGCATGCCGCCCGCGGGCGCATCGACCGCGATGACGACTTCGGTGTTTGAATAGCTGACGATCCGCGCGTTGCCCGCGCCTTCGAACGACGAGAGCGGCTGTGCCGTCGTCGGCTTTTCCAGGAGCACGGTGCGGTGCGGATCGACGTCCGATGGCCAGCCGGTCTCGATCAGCTTGGCGAAGTCGGCGACACGCCAGTCGCCGAGCAGCATCACGCGCGGCAGCGCGCGCGGGTTCTCATAGACGTAGGCATCCTTGGTTCGCGCGATGAAATTCAGGTCGCCGGCCTTCAGCGCCTTGTCGATCTGTTCGACCGGCACGCCGGTCGCGATCAACCGGACGCCGAGCAGGTCCGCGAAGGCCGAACGGTAGGATGGATAGAGCGGCGAAAACGGCCGCTGATCCGGCGCCGCCACCGTGTCTTCCGCGTGCGTCGCGTCAAAAAACCATTTCAGCCGCAGCGGATTGTGCCCGAACACGTGCTCGCAGCCGTGGATCAGGCAGATGTTCGGCCAATGATAGCCGATGCCGATCAGCTCCACGCGGTCGCGATGATCCGCCTCCTGTGTGGCGAGGCGCTGTTTGATCAGCGCGACGGTCTCGTTCTGCGTGTCTCGGCGCAAGGCGTCGTAGATCGCGGGCGGCAGGCCGGTCGATTCATGCGGCGCGTTGTTCCAGGCGAGATCGGCGATCGTGAATGCGGCAAGCAGGATCAATGCGGAGAGAGGCGCGAGACGGCGTACGAACATCAGCACCGCAATTGCGGCAGCCGCGTAGACCATGCCGGTCACGATCGGCTTCAGTGCGAGATTGAGTCCAACCGTCGTCTGCCCAAGCCAGAGTGCAGAGGCAATGACGACCACCGCGACCGCGATCTCGACGATGCGCCGGTTGCGAGTGCCCGGCAGGCCGTCGAGCCAGCGATGCGTCAGATAGCCGGTGATGATCGCGATCAGCGCGCCGAACACGAAGGTCGCGTCGGCCGGACGGCGGAACAGCGTCACGCCTGGCATCAACTCGTACATCGCATGGAACGCGGGCGTGTAGCGGCCGAGCATATAGAGCGCGACGAACAGCAGCGACGCGGTGAAAAAACGGATCTCGCGCGACCATAGCGCGCCTCGCGTGACGCCGACGACAAGCAACACCGGCGCGAACGCGCCGGAATAGAGGAGGCTCATGTTCTGCGCGAGGAAAAGATCGGCCATGCCGAAGCGCTCGTTCCACGCAAAGCCGCCCGCGCCCCAGAAATCGACCTTCGGGTCCATCGCGCCGAACAGGTCGGCGAACACGAGCGAGAGCAGGTGCGTCGGATGCAGCGAGCCGCGTCCGGCATCGAGGAGGCCGAATTCGGGGCGGTTGGAATCCAGCGCGAGCAACTCGGTCAACAAGATCGGCAGCGCGACGATAACGAAGCCGACGATAGCGCCGGCGGCGAGCGGCAGGATGCTGGCACGCAGGCGCGGCCGGCGGCCCACCCCATCGAGCCAGTGCCACACGACGTATCCGGCCAGCAGGTAGACTTCCAGTAGCGCCACCTGATCGCGGCCGAGCACGATCAGCGCGGCCGCGGCGCCGGCGAGCGCGCCGTAGCCCCACGACACGCGTTCGAGCGCCCGCGCGAGCAGCCACAGCGTAATCGGCAGGTACGCAAGGCTCATGACCTGCCCGGTGTGCTGCAGCCGCGCGCTCGCGGCGCCGCCGAACGCAAACGCCAGCGCCGTAACGAGCGCGCCCGCCGCATGCCAGCCGCGGTCGCGGAAGAACAGGATCAGCCCGAGCCCGCCGAGGAACAGATACGCGAAGGTGACGCCGTCGACCGCGCGAAAGCCGGGCGCCGGGCTTAAGAGCGCCAACAGCACATGTAGCGGCGAGGTGAGCATCGACTGCGGATCGGCGATATTCGGCCAGCCGGCGAAGACGTTCGGCATCCAGAACGGTGACTCGCCGGAGTGAAAGGCATGCGCCATGAACTCGACCGGCGGCAGGAAGGTCGACTTCGCGTCGTAAGGAACCGTCACCGCACCCGAGAGCCACGGCCATGCGGGCACCAGGAAAGCGAGCGCGAAGATCGCGACGGTGACGAGAAGCGACGGCTGCGCGCGCGTGCCGGTCATTCAAACCGCCACACGCGTCGCATCGTATTCGAAAATCCAGTCGTAGCGCTGTTTGACGGTCTGCTCGCTCCATTGCGCATCGACATAGGCCTTCGCGCCGGCGGCTTCGCGCAGCGCCGGATTGTGGAAGCGCTTCGCCATCTCGGTCGCACCGCGCACGAGTTTCGCCGTGCGGTCAACGCGCGCTGCGCTGTACTGACTAAGCGCGGTTTCGGCGTCGCCATACGACGTGAAGCAGCGCGCGAGCACCATACCGTCCTCGATCGCCATGTTGGCGCCCTGCGCCAGCATCGGCAGCGTCGGATGCGCGGCATCGCCGAGCAGCGTCGCGCGGCCAAAGGAAAAGCGGGCCAGCGGCTCGCGCCCGAGAAGCGCCCATTTGTAAGGTTCGGCAATGTTGCGGATGATCGCGTGGATGTCGCCGTGCCAGCCGGCGAAGTCCGCGGCGCATTCGTCGCGCGTACCGCGCTCGGTCCAGGATTCAACGCGCCAGTCGCGCTCGACGATGCCGACGAAGTTGAATATCTCGCCGCGCCGCAGCAGGTAGTTGATCACGTGCCCGCCGGGCCCGACCCAGTTGACGCCGACATTGCGTCGCAGGTGCGCGGGGAGCTTGTCGATCGGCACCAGCCCGCGCCACGCCATACATCCGGTGAACACCGGCTTGTCGTCGCCCACAAGAATATTGCGGATGCCAGAATGTACGCCGTCGGCGCCGATCAGCGCATCGCCGGTCACGCGTTCGTCGCCGAGACGCAGCGTGACCGTGCTGCCGTCGTCATCGAAGCCTGTACAGCGCACGCCAAGCCGAATCGCGTCAGGTCGCAGCGCGCGCACCGCATCGATCAGCACGCCGTGCAAGTCGGCGCGATGAATCATAAAATAAGGCGCGCCGTAGCGCGCGACGGATTGGCTACCCAGATCGAACAGCTTCCAGGTTTCGCCCGTATTCCAAAGCCGGATTTCCTTTCCAGCCGGCTCGCACCACACCTTGCGGATCGCCGCCTCGAGCCCGAGCGAAAACAGCACGCGCGCACCGTTGGCCGAGATCTGCACGCCGGCGCCGAGTTCGGCGAGCCGCGGCGCCTGCTCGTAGACCTCGACCTCGTGGCCCTCGCGCAGCAGCGCAAGCGCGGCCGTCAGCCCGCCGATCCCCGCCCCGACGATCAGGATGCGCAATGTCGTCTACCCCGGTGACTCATTCGCCGCCTCGCGCGTATCATATCCGCGAAGCGTGCGTCATTGCGTGCGAAGAAGACGTCGGGAAAGCCCATGCCTCACATGATCCCGCGCGAGCGCGCCGACTTCTCGGCGATCGTCGATCGGCCGCCATTGCGGCTGCCCGGCGGCGCGCGGGTGATCTTCTGGACCATCGTCAATCTCGAAGTCTGGGACATCGGAAAGCCGATGGCGCGGCAGGTGCTGCCCGCCCCGACCGGCGTGCCGATGCTGCCCGACGTGCCGAACTGGAGCTGGCACGAATACGGCATGCGCGTCGGCGTGTGGCGCTTCTTCGACCTGTTCCGCCGCCTCGGCATCAAGCCTACGCTCTCGATCAATGCGCGCGTCTGCGAGGACTATGCGCGGGTCGCGGAGGAAGCGAAGCGCGAGGGCTGGGAGTTCATGGGCCATTCCTACGAACAGGGCCCGATCCATAATGAGGGCAACCAGGCCGCGATGATCGCGCGCTCGATGGGAATTTTGGAGCAATTCACCGGCAAGCGCCCGGTCGGCTGGCTCGGCCCTGGCCTCACCGAGACTTACGAGACGCCGGAACTGCTCGCCGCGGCAGGCGTGAAATACATCGGCGATTGGGTTCATGACGACGAACCCACTGTCATTCGCACCGAGAAGGGCCCGCTGGTCACGCTGCCCTATTCGGTCGAGCTCAACGACATCCCGATGATGCTCGTGCAGCACCACGAGAGCGACTATCTGCTCAAGCGCACGATCGACCAGTTCGATCGGCTTTACGCGGAAGGCGCGGACCGCGCGAAAATCTGTTCGCTCGCGATCCACCCGTATATTTCGGGCCAGCCGCATCGCATCAAATATCTCGAGGCGATCTACGATCACGTCGCGCGTCACGACGGCGTGCTGCATTGGAACGGCGAGCAGATCCTGGACTGGTATCTGGCGCAGACGGGCGCGACGATGAAGGCGGCGGAGTGATCGTGCCACGATCTCCGGTCTGTTCCCCTCCCCCAAAGCCCGTCGAAGACGGGCGTGAACGCCCTGATGGTGGGGAGGGGTTAGGGGTGGGGGTCGCGCGATCTTGTGAGTGCGGCGCCACTCGCGTGCCATCTCACCACCCCCACCCGCCTCGCTTCGCTCGGCCGCCCTCCCCACAAGGGGGATGGCAAAGGAGAGAGCTTCGCCGATGACCGACACCAAACGCCCGCCGGTCGGCCTGCTGCCGACCGAACGCATCGCCTATTCGCCGATCAGCGAGCGTAAGCCGCTCCGGCTGCCGGGCGGCGCCCGCATGGTCGTGTGGTGCATCGTCAACTTGGAAGAATGGGACGCGCTCCAACCGATGCCGCGCACGGTGTTGACCCCGCCGGCGGGCGGCGCGCCCTCGCCCGACATCCCGAACTGGGCCTGGCACGAATACGGTAACCGCGTCGGCTTCTGGCGCATGCTGAAGGTCTTCGACGAGTTCAAGGTGCCGGCCACGCTCGCGATCAACGGCTCGGCGATCGCCGCCTATCCGCAGATCGTTACGGCGGCGAACGAGCGGAAATGGGAGTTCATCGGTCACGGTTTCACCCAGCGCAACATGCAGAAGGTGGACGACGAGCGCGCCGATATCCGCCGCACGCGCGAGGTCATCACGCAGGCTTGCGGCAAGCCGCCGCGCGGCTGGCTCGGCCCCGGCCTCACCGAGACGTGGGAGACGCCGGACCTGCTTGTCGAGGAAGGCTACGACTACGTCTGCGACTGGGTGCTCGACGACCAGCCGGTGTGGCTGAAGACGCGCTCAAAGCCGATCCTCAACGTGCCCTATACGCAGGAATGCAACGACGTCGCCATGATGCTGATCCAGCATCATCCGGCGTCGGAGTATTTCGAGCGCGCGCGCGACCAATTCGAGCAGATCTACGAGGACTCAGCCGACGGCGCGCGCGTGATGGCGCTGGTGCAGCATCCCTACATAATCGGCGCACCACACCGGCTGAAATATTTCCGCCAGATCATCGAACTGATTTCGGCGCGTAAGGACGTGCTGTTCTGGACCGGCGGCCAGATCGCGGATTGGTATATGAGGGAGACCAAAACGTAGGATGGGCATGCAGAGCATGCCTACGCGCTACACGAAACGACATCGCTTGGATCGCGTGGGCACGGCGCGGAGCCTGTCATCGGGCGGCGCTGCGCGCCGACCCGTTGGCGCCTTTGTCGACCCTACGCTACTCCTTCGGCTCGTCGGCCGGCGCAGGCGCATCCTCGGGCGGAAGCCCTTGCGACTCGCGTTCGGCTTTTCGCTTGGCCGAGCGCTCGTGCATCTTCTGCAGTTTTTCGTCCTGACGCGAGCGCGAGGCTTTGTCGCGGTCCGAACGCTGTTGGCGGAAATTCGGCCGGAAGGCCATGTTGTTCTCCTTGGCGGCTACTCGGCCTCGTCGACCGTCTCGGCCTTGTCAGCCTTCTCGGTTTTCGCCTTATCGGGCTCCGCCGCGACGCCGTCGGGGCCGACCATCTGGTTGATGCCGTCGACCGCATCATAGACCGAAACCTGCACGATCGGATGGGCCTTCTTGATCACCGATCCGACCTCCACGGCGGCCTTCAGCGTCGAGAACGATCGCTTGGTCTGACGATCCACCTGCAGGCGGAAGCGCTCTTCCGGCCGTCTTCGCTGGTCGACGGCGAGGGGTGCGGTCTCGATCGGGTCGGAATCCTTGGAAATCGCCTTTGAACGCAATGCCATTCCGGTCACTCCTGTATTTGCTGTATTGCCTGCCCGGTGCGCGCCCGGGCCGTCATGCCGGCACCGCAACGGGCTGACAGGTCATCAATCCTGCGCCGCGGCGAGAACCGGGCGCGACATCGCGTGGCTCAGGCGGACAGCGTCAGATCGCTTTCGGCCGCGACGCGCTCGTGTTTTTCCTCGATGCTTTTGATCCGATAGACCGGATCGTCGGCGTCCCGATCGGCCGCCGGCATGAGCTGGCGAACCTCGTATTCGCCATGCGCCGCGGCCTGAAGCACGCGCGGCGCGAGCACGACGATCTGCCCGACGGAAAATTTATGCGACACGATGAAGTCCTCGATGTGTTTGCGACGTTACGCTTCGAAAGCGATAGGCATCGGATGCGCTGAAAGCCCATCCGGCGTGTTTGGCCGCTTCGGCCATCTCACTGTGCAGAAACCGGCGCGCGCTCGCGCCCTTGAGTCAATATGGAGATAAACGGCTCAAATTGCCAGCATCGTGTTCGAACGGCGGCGCGCAGGCTTATGGATTCATCATAAACGATCGTCTAGCCAGCCATTCCCAGAAAAACCAGCATGGCTCGATTGAGGCGCAGCATCGTCTCGTCATCGAGACGGCCGATGCGGCGGCCGAGCTTGTCCTTCGGAACAGTCGTGAGCTTATCGACCATCAGCCGGGACGCTGCGCGCAAACCGTTTGCTTCTGTTGAAGCGACGTCAAGGCGAACGAGCGGACCTGGCGTTGGGTCGGTCGTCAGTGGGCAAATCGTGATGGAATCACCGCTTTCAAAGCGATCGTCCTGGACGATCACGATAGGGCGCGGCTTTGTCGCATAATCGGCTCCGCCCGCGGCGGTCCAGACTTCGCCGCGTTTCATTTACCGTCCCAGAACCAAGAGATCGAATCGACGAAGTCTTGGTCGTCCTTGGCATGCGGACTTCGCGCGAGCGCGCGCATCTGCCGGCGGGCTTCCTTGGCAAACTCGGGCGAGCGCGTGTCCGGCACCCAGATCTGGATCGGGCGCAGCCCTTGTGCGCGAAGCCGCGCGCGGTGGGCGGACACCTTCTTACGAGTCGCATTTCGCTTCGCCACAGTCGGCATGGATGTCCTCTTGGTTACATGTAACCTAGCAGAGAAATGCTGCCGCCGCAATTCGTCATTGCCGGGCTTGACCCGGCAATCCATCTTAGGGCTACCCATTCTTCTCGACTGATGCGCGGGCCACGTCCGCGCAAGACAAGTGAAAGAACACGAATGTCCAAGGACCCCTCCGGCCTCCGCAAAGGTCTCACCTCCTACGGCGATCCCGGTTTTTCGCTGTTCCTGCGCAAAGCCTTCATCAAGGCCAAGGGCTTCTCCGACGATGCGCTCGACCGGCCGATCATCGGCGTCACCGATACGTACTCCGACTTCAATCCGTGCCACGGCAACGTGCCGCAGCTCATCGAGGCTGTGAAGCGCGGCGTGATGCTGGCGGGCGGCTTGCCGATGGAATTTCCCACCATCTCGATCCACGAGAGCTTCTCGGCGCCGACCTCGATGTACCTGCGCAACCTGATGTCGATCGACACCGAGGAGATGGTGCGGGCGCAGCCGATGGACGCGGTAGTGATCATTGGCGGCTGCGACAAGACATTGCCCGCGCAGGTGATGGGCGCGGTCTCGGCCGACAAGCCGGCGATCGTGGTGCCGACCGGCCCGATGGTGGTCGGCCACTACAAGGGCGAGGTGCTCGGCGCCTGCACGGATTGCCGTAGGCTTTGGGCGCAGCACCGCGCCGGCAAGATGGATGACGCCGAGATGGAGGTCGTGAGCGGGCGGCTCGCGCCCTCGGTCGGCACCTGCATGGTGATGGGAACCGCGAGCACGATGGCCTGCGTGATCGAGGCACTCGGGTTTTCGCTGCCGATGGCGGGGACAATTCCAGCAGTGCATGCAGAGCGCATGCGGCTTGCCGAGGCTTCCGGCAAGAAGGCCGTGGAAATGGCCAAGGCCGGATCGCCGACGCCACGCGAGTTGTTCACCGAGCGATCCTTGCGCAATGCGCTGATCGTGCTGCAGGCGATCGGCGGCTCGACCAACGGCATCGTGCATCTCGCCGCGATGGCGGGGCGCGCCGGGATCACCCTCGACCTTGATGCGTTCGATGCGCTCTCGAAGCAGGTGCCGGTACTGATCGACCTGAAACCCTCGGGCGATCACTACATGGAGCATTTCCATCATGCCGGCGGCGTGCCGCGGCTGATGCAGGAGCTTTCCGATATTCTCGATCTCGACGCACCGACGGTTGCCGGCACCTTGCGCGATCACGTCAAGGTCGCCGAGCAGGTTCCGGGCCAGACCGTCATTCGCACGCGGCAGAACCCCATCAATGCGCAAGGGGCGATGTGCGTCCTGCGCGGCAACATCGCGCCGCGCGGCGCCGTCATCAAGCAATCCGCCGCGACCCCGAAGCTGATGACGCATGAGGGCCGCGCGGTCGTGTTCGAAAACATCGAGGACATGACCGAGCGCATGGACGACATAAACCTCGACGTCACGGCTGACGACGTGCTGGTCCTGCGCAATGCCGGGCCGAAGGGCGCGCCGGGCATGCCGGAGGCCGGTTACCTGCCGATCCCGAAGAAGCTCGCGCAGCAAGGCGTGAAGGACATGGTGCGGATTTCCGACGCGCGCATGAGCGGCACGGCATTCGGCACGATCGTTTTACACGTCACGCCGGAGAGCGCGGCGGGCGGGCCGCTCGCGCTGGTCAAGACCGGCGATCGCATCCGGCTCGACGTGCCGAAGCGGAGCATCGAATTGCTGGTGGACGACGCCGAACTGCAGCGCCGCGCCGCACTGTTCGTCGCACCGCCGCCGCATGAACGCTCCGACCGCGGCTATTCGTGGCTGTTCCAGCAGCACGTGACACAGGCCGATGAAGGCTGCGACTTCGATTTTCTGAGCGGCGTGAAACGATAGTCGCCGTCGATCATATGACGGCTTTCGCCACTTGAATTCGCGCGGCGTCTGGAAACAGTGCCTGCGGAGGTTTCCGATGCCTGACGGCACATCCGCACTGCAACTCGTGTTCGGCGGCGATCCGGCGCTCTATGCGATCGTGGCGCTCTCGCTTTACGTGAGCGTGTGCGCGGTCATCCTCGCGGCGCTCGTCGCATTGCCGTTCGGCGCGTCGCTGGCGCTCACGCGATTTCCCGGCCGGGCGTTCGTGGTCGTCGTTCTCAACGCCTTCATGGGCTTGCCGCCGGTCGTGGTCGGGCTTTCGGTCTATCTCCTGCTCTCGCGGTCCGGCCCGCTCGGGTTCCTCGGCGTCCTGTTCACGCCGCGCGCCATGATCATCGCGCAGGCGCTTCTGGTGATGCCGATCATCGCAGCGCTGACGTGCCAGACGGTCGAGGATTTGTGGCTCGAATATCGCGATGAGCTGACCGCACTGCGCGTCACGCCGGCCCGGCGCGTCGCGACATTGCTCTGGGATGCGCGCTTTTCGCTCGTAACCACGCTGCTCGCGGGCTTCGGCCGCGCCGCCGCGGAGGTCGGCACCGTAATGATCGTCGGCGGCAATATCGACGGATTCACCCGCACGATGACGACCGCGATCGCGCTTGAGACCTCCAAGGGAGACCTGCCGCTCGCGATGGGGTTGGGTCTCGTGCTGATCGCGCTGATCATTGTCGTCAACGCGCTCGCCTGGGGCGCGCGGCGCATCGGCGAAATCCGCGCGGGCTGACGATGCGCGCGCCCATCAGCGATCTCCCGGTGGCGTTCGAGCAGGCCTCGCTGCGCGCGGGCGCGGTGAACATCGTAAGCGATCTCGATCTCACGCTCGGCGCCGGCTCGCCCACCATCCTGTTCGGACCCAACGGCAGCGGCAAAACCACGCTGCTGCGTCTCGCCATGGGTCTCGTGGCGCCCACCAGCGGGCGCATCAGTTGGGGCGGACGCGCCGAGCCGGGCGAGCGGCTCGCGATGGTGTTCCAGCGGCCCGTGATGCTGCGGCGGACGGCGGCGGCGAATGTCGCCTACGCGCTGCGCGCGCATGACGATAGGCGCGTCGCCGAATTGCTCGACCGCGTCGGGCTTGCGCATGTCGCGGGGCGGCCGGCGCGAAAACTCTCCGGCGGCGAGCAGCAACGGCTTGCGCTCGCCCGCGCGCTCGCGCGCGATCCGGAAATTCTCTTTCTCGACGAGCCGACCGCGAGCCTCGATCCGGCCGCCACCAAGGCCGTGGAGGACATCGTGCGGGCGGTTGCGGCGTCGGGCGTGAAGATCGTGATGGCGACGCACGACATCGGACAGGCGCGCCGCCTCGCGGGCGATGTCGTATTCCTGGCGCGCGGGCGCCTCGTCGAGCGCGCCGCCGCCGCGACGTTCTTTACCGCGCCCGCCACGCCGGAGGCCGCTGCATTCCTGCTGGGCGATCTGGTGATTTGAAATGATCGAACCATCTCACGTCCGTCATGGCCGGGCTTGTCCCGGCCATCCACGTCTTGCTCGCGGCACCAAAGACGTGGATGCCCGGCACAAGGCCGGGCATGACGGAGCGCAATTGAACCGGAGGAGCAAAATGATCAGCCGCCGCGTACTTCTCGGCCTCGCGTTCGTCGCAGCCATCGCCACCCCTGCCCTCGCACAAGACAAATCAATCGTCGTCGCCTCGACCACATCGACGCAGGACTCCGGACTGTTCAGCCATATCCTGCCGATCTTCAAGGCCAAGACCGGCATCGACGTGAAGGTGATCGCGCAAGGCACCGGTCAGGCGCTCGACACGGCGCGGCGCGGCGATGCCGACGTGGTGTTCGTGCACGCGAAGGCGCAAGAGGAGAAATTCCTCGCCGAGGGCTTCGGCGTGAAGCGCTTCCCCGTGATGTTCAACGATTTCGTGCTGATCGGGCCTGCGAGCGATCCGGTCGGCATCAAGGGGCTGGACATTGAGACTGCGCTGAAGGCGATCGTCGCGACGCAGGCCGTGTTCATCTCGCGCGGCGACAGGTCCGGCACGCACGCGGCGGAGCTTGCGCTCTGGAAGGATTGCGGCATCGATATCGAGCAAGCGAAAGGGCCTTGGTACAAATCGATCGGCCAAGGCATGGGGGCCGCACTCAATACCGCGGGCGCCGCCAACGCCTACGTGCTGTCCGACCGCGGGACATGGCTTTCCTTCAAGAACAAGGGCGATCTGGCGATCCTGGTCGAGGGCGACAAGCGCCTGTTCAACCAATATGGCGTGATGCTGGTGAACCCGGCCAAGCATCCGCACGTGAAGGCCGATCTCGGCCAGCAATTCATCAACTGGCTCGTCTCACCGGAAGGCCAGAAGGCGATCGCCGACTACAAGATCGACGGCAAGCAGTTGTTCTTCCCGAACGCGGGTGCGCCGGGCGCGTGAGTGTCTCCTACTTCGCAACTACGCGGGGCGGATTAGCGCAGCGTAATCCGCCATGTTCATGTGAGACGGCGGGTTACGCCTTCGGCTAACCCGCCCTACTTCGCAATCCTCAAATTCGCGAGGTTCTGCGCGATCGACGAGAAAACCGCGTTGAGCTGCGTCGCCTGCTGCACGTCGTAATACATGCTCGGATTGGTGGCGCAGTCGCTCAACAGCGTCGCATTGCCGTCGAGCACGCGCACCGTATAGATCTTGATATTGGCCGCCTTGGCGTTGGTGCAGGCAAGCGACGTGCGCGCGTCGATACTCGACTCGCTCGACGACCAGCGATTTTGCGTATTGGTGCCGTCGGTCAGGAGCACGATCACCTTGTCCTTGTCCGGCTCCGGATCGCTACCCTCGGGCAGCGGCTGGTTCGGCGTCAACGCGTGCCAGCCCCAAATGAGCCCAATCGTCACGTTGGTATTTCCAGCCGCCGTCATCGCGTCGATCTTGCTGTTGAGATTGGTCCAGCCGGTGGAGTCGAGCACGTCGGTCAGCGGAATCAGCGTGGTGAGCCCGTTGGCGCACTGCGCGGCCGGAAACAGCGTGTGGATGTTGGAGGTGGTCGGCGCCGTGTCCAGCGTGTCGTTCGGCTGGTCGCGGTCGATCACGCAGCCGGTCCATTGGTTCTGCTTGATCTTGTTCACGGTGTAGTCGAGCCAGGTCTGGCTCGCATAGGTCGTGCCGGGATTCACCATCGTGTCGAACGGAATGATCGCGATCTTGACATCCCCCAACTGCTTCGCCGCAGTCTGCAACGTTGTCAGGAGGTTATGCGCGGCGCTCTTGAGCTGCGTGAGCTTGCCGTTCTGCGCCATCGAGCCGGTATTATCGAGCACCAGCGCAAGCTCGAGCTTCTTGATGCCCCACTGCACGGAGGCCGTTGCAGAAATATTGAGCTCCGTCTGGCCGAGCACCTTGGTGAAGGTGGTCGGAACCTCGCCGCTTGCCGCGACCGTGAGCGTGAAGCTGCCGGCCTGCGGACTGATCAAGGTCGCGGTGACCTGAAGGTTCGCGACTTCGGGGTGATTGAACTGCGCGGTGAAGTAGGCCGTGGCCTTTTGCGTAATCTGCGGCGCCGTCATCGTCTGCGCGTCTCTCGACAGCATCAACGCGGTCGCGTCGATCGCCGCGAGCATCGACGTGCGCGCCGAATTGCCTCGACTGTAATCGACCGCCGCGCCGACAAGGCCGATGATCGGCACGATCGCAAGCGTGAACATCGGGACGGCGCTGCCGCGCCGGTCCGCGAGAAAGCGAGACCACAACATCGAATGCACAGCCCCTGTTACAAAACGGGGCCATGGTGGATGGCAGGTTTTTAGAAACAGTCTCGGCGGGAGCCGCGATTAGGTTAAAATACGTAAGATTAACTACGCATCGCTTTCGGCCCTCGCGCGCAAGCGGCGAGGCATCCAAGCGGTATCGCGGTGAGGACGCGCCCGAAAGCCGTCGGCATTCGACACGCTATCGAGCCGTTCTCTTAAACGCCCATAAACGACGTCTTCGAGGCAGGGGCGAAACTTCAGGAAGGATTCAGCTTCACGGCGCAGTTTCACCTACGCAAAAACAATTAGAACGTTGAACCGTGGGGCTGGGCGTTGCGCAAGAACACCATTGTTATGGTCGGCATTGCCGTCGTGTTCGGCCTCATCGCCGTATTCGTCGCGCAATCCTGGCTGAGCTACCAGGCCGAGCTGCGCTCGAAGGTGGCCGAACCGAGGGCAAAGCCGGTCGCCTCGCGAACGATCGTTGTGGCGACGGGGCCGCTGCGCTTCGGCGCACACGTTGTGCCGGACAATCTGCGCGAGGTCGCCTGGCCCGAGGAGGCAATCCCGACCGGCACGTTCGGTTCGATCGCCGAACTGACGACCGGCGAGAAGCGCATCGTGCTCGCCTCGATCGAGCGCAACGAGCCGATCCTGCGCACCAAGGTGACGGGACCGGGGCAGAAGGCGACGCTTTCGGCGGTGATCCAGGACGGCATGCGCGCCGTCACGGTGCGCGTCAACGACGTCGAAGGCGTCGCGGGCTTCGTGCTGCCGGGCGACCGCGTCGACGTGCTGCTCACGCGCCAGGCCGAGCGCACCACCGGCATGAACGACGTGGTGCTGCAGAACGCGCGCGTGCTCGCCGTCGACCAGCTTGCGGACGACGCGAGCGACAAGCCGACCGTCGTCAAGGCGGTCACGCTCGAGGTCGACACCGTCGGCGCGCAGAAGATCGCGCTCGCGGCGTCGCTCGGCAATCTCTCGCTGATGCTGCGCCGCGCGGGCGAGCTCAATGTCGACACGACCCGGCGCATCACCACGAGCGATCTCACGCAAACCGAAGTGATGCAGCGCAGTCCGGAGGCCAAACGCTTCGCCAAGGTCTCGGTGACGCGCGCGGCGCAGAAGCAGGAATACAACGTGCCGACGGAAGACGCCGAATGGCGCGACGGCAGCACGCAGCTTTCGGCAAAGCCTTGAAACGGGGCAAGGGGACGGCGATGAACGAGTTCACGAACAGGCGCATGCCGCGTGCAGCTCTGCTGCTCGCGCTGACGATGACGCCGCTCGCGGCCGGCATGTTCTGCCCGGCGCAAGCACGAGAGATCGAGCTGACCGCGTCGCGGACCTCCGCGACGGTGAAGATCTCGCTGGGCAAGTCCGAGAGCGTGCGCACCGAGACAAGCTTCGGCGAGGTGATCGTGTCCGATCCGGAGGTCGCCGACGCGATCCCGATGACGGACCGCTCGCTTTCGATCCTCGGCAAGAAGATCGGCACCACGCGCGTCTCGGTCTATGCCGAGGGCAAGAGGCTGGTCGGCGTGTTCGACATCGAGGTCTCCTACGACACCTCGCGGCTCGGCAGCGAGCTCGCGCAGCGCTTCCCGCAGGCGCGCTTCCGCGTGTCCTCGGTCAACGGCCGTATCATGCTGTCGGGTTCAGCGCCCGACGCGGTCACGCTCGACAAGGCGCTGACCATCGCCAAGCAGTTCGGCACCGACGTCATCAATTCGGTGCGCGTGGCGTCACCGCAGCAAGTGCTGCTGGAAGTGCGTTTCGTCGAGGCATCCCGCTCGGCCTCGCGCGAGCTCGGCGTCAACTGGAACGTCGTGGCGAACAACTTCACCGCCACTCTCGGCACGCCGGGGCTGATCTCCGGCTCCGCGCCGTTCGGCACGATCGTCGGCAAGCTGCTCGGCAACGGCGTCGAGGCGGACCCGCTGATCCGGGCGCTGGAGGAGCGCGGCGTCGTCCGCCGCCTCGCGGAACCCAATCTCATCGCGCTGTCGGGCGACACCGCGAGCTTCCTGGCGGGCGGCGAATTCCCGATTCCCGTGGCGTCGAATCTCGGCCAGGTCACGGTCGAGTTCAAGAAATACGGCGTCGGCCTCGCCTTCACGCCGACGGTGCTGAGCGACGGCCTGATCAATCTCAAGATCGAGCCGGAGGTGAGCCAGATCGACCCGACGACCGTGATCACGGTCGGCTCGGTCACGATCCCGGCGCTGATCGTACGCCGCGCCAACACCACGGTGGAGCTGCGCGACGGCCAAAGTTTCGCGATCGCAGGCCTGCTGCAGTCGACCAACTCGACCGACCAGCAGCAGCTTCCCTGGCTTGGCGACCTGCCGGTGATCGGCGCGCTGATGCGCAGCGCCTCCTATCAGAGGAAGGAGACCGATCTCGTCATCATCGTCACGCCGCGTCTCGTGCGTCCGGCGCGCCCCGGCGACGTGCTGCGCACGCCGCTCGATACGCCGAAGCCGGCGAACGATTCGGAGTTCTTCGGGCTCGGCCAGGCCGAGATCACGCCGGCGATGAAGCGCAAGCTCAAGGGCGGCCCGAACGGTGCCCCGCCCGCGGTCGGCCATATCCTCGACGTGCGCAAGGGAGCGGACTATGCGGCGAACTGAATTCGGCAAGCGCGCGGCGCTGATCGCGGCGCTCGCCGCAACCACGCTCGCCGGCGGCTGCGTCAGCGACATGTATACCGACCGCCGCGACCCGGTCAGCTTCGCGGCCGGAGATGCCGTGGCGACGAACATCGCGACACAGACGATCGACCCGTGGCCGGCTCATGCGGCCCGGCGCGAGATCGCCTATGACGGTGAGCGGATGCAGTCGGCGGTCGAGCGCTACCGGACCAACAAAGTCACACCGCCGCGCGGCACCAGCACGTCGTCGGTCCAATACGACCCCGCGGCGCAGCCGGCGGCGGCGCCGCCGGCATCGAAGTAAGCCCAATGTTCGCCCGATCGAACCCCGAAGCCGCGAAGACGCGCGTCGCGGCGCAGAGCCGCGATGCCGAATTCGAGCGCCTGCTGCGCTCGACCTTCGGCATGGATGCCAAGGTGGAGCTGAGCATCGTCAGCGGCGGCTTCGCCGACAACGAACGCAAGCTCGACGCGACCGGCGCGACCGTCGTGATCCTCGACATCGATCCGACGCGCGAGGCCGACCTCGCGGCGCTGCAATCCCTCACCCAGAGGCTTGCAGGCGCGCCGCCGGTGATCGTCGCGATCCCTCAATTCGACATGTCGCTCGCGCGCCAGCTCCTGCAGATGCGCGTCGCCGACTTTCTGGTGAAGCCGGTCGCGCCACTCGACCTCGTGCGCGCCTGCGCGCGCGCCGCACAAGGCGCGAAGGCCAGCACCGTCAACGAGGCGAGCATCCACACGTTCCTTCCTGCGTCGGGCGGCGTCGGGCTGACCACGCTCGCGATCGAAACCGCGATGCAATTGATGAATGGCGGCGGCGAGCGCTCGTCCACCTGCCTGGTCGATCTCGATTTCCAGCACGGCGCGTGCTGCGACTACCTCGACCTCGAGCCACGGCTCGACCTCGACGAGATCGAGCCGCGTCCCGACAGGCTCGATCGCCAATTGCTCGAGGTGATGATCTCCGAGCATCCCTCCGGTCTGAAGGTGATCGCGGCGCCGAGCCGGCCGGCCGAGATGCGCTCGTTCGACTTCGAGGTGGTGACGCGGCTGCTCGATCTCGTCGCCTCGCACTTCGACAACGTCGTGATCGATGTGCCGCGCACCTGGTTTGCCTGGACCGACAGCGTGCTGGTCGGCTCCAACCGGCTGTTCATCGTGACCGAGATGACGGTGCCGGGCCTCAAACATGCGCGCCATCTGGTCAGCGTGATCCGCGACCGGCTCGCCGACGGACCGAAGCCGGAAGTGATCGTCAACCGCTTCGAGCAGCGGCTGTTCGGGCCCGGCCTGCGCCGCGCCGACATCGAGCAGGCGCTCGGCGACTCGCTCGCCTTGATGGTGCCGAACAACTTCCGCCTCGTCAGCGAGGCAATCGATCGCGGCGTGCCGCTCGACGAGGTCAAGGCCGGCAACAATATCTCGGCGGCGGTCAAGAAGCTGATCACCCCGGTCGCCCCCAAGGCTGTGGTGCGCGCCGCGCCGGCCGCCGAGGGCAAGCTCGCCTTCGCGCGCTAATTCACGGAGACGCGTTTCATGTTCGGCCGCTTCACCACGCAACGCCGCGTCGCCGCGCCCGAGCTTGAGCCGATCAAAGCGCTCAGCCTGCAGCTCGTGCAGGAACTGCCGCGCCCCGAGCCCGAGGCGACGCCGCAGCCGACCGCGCAGCGCGACAAACTGCTCGACGCCAAGGTGCGGCTGCATCGGCGGCTGATCGAGGAGATCAACCTGTCGGCGATCGAGAAAGTCACCGAAGGCGAGGCGCGCCGGCAGATCGCGGGCCTCGTCGCGCAATACGTGCTCGCCGAACGCATCGCGCTGAACGCGCAGGAGCTCGACGATTTCGTCGTCGAGATCATCGACGAGATGACCGGCTTGGGGCCGATCGAGCCGTTGCTCAAGGATCCGAGCATCAACGACATCCTGATCAACGGCCACGAATGCGTCTACGTCGAGCGCGCCGGCGTGCTGGAGCCGACGCCTGTGCGCTTCAAGGACGAGGCGCACCTCTTGCGCATCGTCAACAAGATCGTGTCGGCGGTCGGCCGCCGCGTCGATGAATCGCAGCCGCTGTGCGACGCGCGCCTGCTCGACGGCTCGCGCATCAATATTGCGGTCCGGCCGATCGCCGTCGACGGCCCGCTGGTGTCGATCCGCAAGTTCTCCAAGAAGCCCTACAACATGAAGAAGCTCGTCGACATCGGCGCGCTGCGCCCGGCGATGGGCGAGGTGCTTGCCGCCGCCGTCAACGCGCGGATCACGTCGATCATCTCGGGCGGTACCGGCTCGGGCAAGACCACGATGCTCAACGCCCTCTCGGCCTTCATTTCCGACAAGGAGCGCCTCGTCACCATCGAGGACGCGGCCGAGTTGCAGCTCCAGCAGCCCCATGTCGGGCGCATGGAGACGCGACCACCGAACGTCGAAGGGAAGGGCGAAATCCGCCAGCGCGAACTCGTCAAGAACGCGCTGCGCATGCGGCCCGACCGCATCATCCTCGGCGAGTGCCGCGGCGAGGAAGCCTTCGACATGCTCCAGGCCATGAACACCGGCCATGAGGGCTCGATGGCCACCATCCACGCCAACACGCCGCGCGACGCGATCTCGCGTCTCGAACAGATGATCGGCATGGCCGGCATGCCGATGACGACCGCCTCCGTGCGCGGCCAGATCGCGGCGGCCATTCGGGTGATCGTGCAGCTCCAGCGGCTCTCGGACGGCAAGCGCAAGGTTACCTCGATCGCCGAGATCACCGGGCTCGAAGGCGACATCCTGCAGATGCAGGAGATCTACAAATACGTGCGCACCGGTACCGCGCCCGACGGCACGGTCGAGGGCCACTTCCAGGCGACCGGCGTTAGGCCGCGCTTCCTGTCCGAGCTCGTCGCGCGCGGGATCAATATCCCGGGCGCCTATTTCGATCCCTCGAAGCCGTTGTGATCGTGATGATACCGCGAGTCACTCACTCTCCCCGTCACCCTGAGGTGCACCCCCTCCCTTCCCTCCCCCGCAAGCGGGGGAGGGTTAGGGAGGGGGGTGCCTCGAAGGGCGACGGCCCCAACTCGTGGCCATCCTTCGAGGGCCGCCTTCGGCGGCCACCTCAGGATGACGCCGTTCGATTGGCTGCGCTGCTATGAACATGTTCGAAGTCGACACCACAACGTTGATCTCGATCTGCGCCGCGATCTCGGTCGTGCTGCTCGCCGAAGCGCTCTATCTGCTGTGCTTCTCGAGCGCATCCTACCGCAGCCGGGTCAACCGGCGCTTGAAGCTCTCGAAGGATCAGCCCGACCGCGAGGCGATCCTGATTCAGTTGCGGCGCGAGCGCGGGCTGACCGGCGACGGCCTGTTTCGGTTCGGGCAGCAATGGTTCAACCGGCTGCTGCTCGAATCCGGGTTGCGTATCGGCCTCTGGGGTCTGGCGGCGGTCGCACTCGGGGCGGCCGGCGTGGCTTTTCTCGGCGTCCTACGTTTCCGCAACAGCATGCTGGAGGCCGGCGGTGCGGCCCTTCTCTTCGCGCTGCTCATTCCGTTCCTCGTGTTGCGGGTGAAGCGGCGCTTCCGACACGGGAAATTTGCGGCGCAATTCCCCGACGCGATGGACATCATCGTGCGGAGTTTGCGCGCGGGTCATCCGGTGCCGGTCGCGGTCTCGCTCGTAGCGCAGGAAATGGCCGATCCGATCGGCACCGAGTTCGGCATCGCAGCCGACGAGATCACCTACGGCGCCGACGTCGAGACCGCGATGCGCAACCTTTACTTCCGCGTCGGCCAGGAAGACCTGCCGCTGTTCGTCACCGCGGTCGCGATCCAGGGCTCGACCGGCGGAAACTTGAGCGAGATCCTGGAGAACCTGTCGGGCGTGATCCGCCAGCGCTTCAAGATGCGCCGGAAGATCAGGGCGCTCGCCGCGGAAGGAAAATTCTCGGCGCTGTTCCTCTCCGGCCTGCCGGTCGCGATCTTCATCCTGCTCAACCTGGTCGCGCCCGACTTCTATGCGAGCGTCATTGCTTATTCGATCACCAAGATCGGGCTTGCCTGCGCGGCCGGCTGGATGCTGTGCGGCAACGTGCTGATGTACCGCATGTGCAATTTCCGGATCTGACGTCATGGACGCGCTCAATCAGCTCACGATCCTGACCGGCGAAGGCTCGACCATGATGGTGAGCCTGTTCGTGTTCCTGTCGGCCGCGATCCTGGCGTTCGGCATGATGGCGGTCGTGCAGGTGCGCCTCGCGGTGAAGCGGCGCGCGGCCGGCATCGGCGCTGCGCTCCCGAATGCCGCGACCGACGACCCGCGCTCGCTGCGCTACGCGAGCCGCATCGCGGCGCAACGGCTGATCGACTACACCACGCGGCACTATTCCGAGACCGACAAGGGCGAGACCAAGGAACTGCGCCGCAAACTGATCCGTGCCGGATTTCTCGATGCGCGCGCGCCTGCTTTCTTTTTCCTCGCACGGCTCGTTGCGGGAATCGCGTTCGCGCTCGCGGCGTTCCTGCTGATGCCGTACGTGCTGCGCGAAGGCAGCAGCATGCTGTGGCCCGCCGTGTGGGTCGCGGCCCTGTTCGGCTACTTCGCGCCCAATGTTTATCTCAGCCGCCGTACCGCC
Source organism: Hyphomicrobiales bacterium (assembly GCA_003140315.1). GTDB lineage: Bacteria > Pseudomonadota > Alphaproteobacteria > Rhizobiales > Xanthobacteraceae > PALSA-894. The sequence continues at coordinate 19,231 of PLJS01000307.1, read as the reverse complement.
GGACGCGAGATCGAGCACCGCGTCGGCTTCCCGGACTTCATGGACCTGCTGGTCGTCTGCGCGGATGCAGGACTCAGCATGGAAGCCGCCCTCGACCGCGTTGGGCGCGAGCTCGCGGACTCCTATAGGTCGCTGTCGGCCAACATCCACATGGCGACGCTCGAAATGCGCGCCGGACGTACCTTGAGCGAGACGCTCGAACATCTCGCCGACCGTTTGGGCCTCGAAGAAGCGCGCTCGTTCGCGACGCTGCTGCAGCAATCGGAGAAGCTCGGCTCTTCGCTGACCGAGGCGCTGCGGGTCTACTCCGACGACATGCGCCACAAGCGCCTCTCGCGTGCCGAGGAGAAGGCCTACAGCCTGCCCGCCAAGCTCTCGGTGCCGCTGACGCTCTGCGTGTTCCCGGTCGTCATCATCGTGATCATGCTGCCGGTCTATGTGCGCTTCAAGGTCGGGAATTATTGACGCCGCTAATAGTGATAGCGGCACTGGACGATTTCCAGGACCTGCGTCGGGCCTTTGCCATAGACGCGATAGACCAGGCGGTGCTCGCCGGTGATGCGACGCGACCACCATCCGGCGAGATTGTGTTTCAAAGGCTCGGGCTTGCCGAGCCCGCGAAAGGGCTCGCGGCGAATGTCTTTGACGAGATCATTGACGGCCTGCAGGACTTTTTGATCGGTCTTTTGCCAGAACGAATAGTCTTCCCACGCTTCCTCGCTCCACAGCAGCCTCATCGAACGTTCGTCGGCTTCTCGATGATGTCGCGTTCCGTGAGCTTGCCTGCCTCCGCCGCGTGGATCGAGCGAGCCAGACGTGCCGCGTTGGCGGGGCTGCGCAACAGATGCAAGGTCTCCATCATGCTCTCGTATTCGTCCTCGGACATCATGACGACCGCGCGAGCGTTCTGACGCGTGATATGAAGAGGCGCGCGGCTGTCGCTGACCTCCTCCATGTATTTCGCGAGGTTCTGGCGCAGATCGGTATAGGACACGTTCTTCACGGGATGGCCTCCGGAGCCCTGCCGTACAGATATATGTACGATCGGACGCGGGGTCAAACGCCGTACAAATCGGCCGCGGTTCCAACGCTCCATTAACCCGTCCCGCGCTACCTTCCGGCGGGGCTGTCTGCCCAAGTCGTAAATCCAGCGTCGCGCCGGCGTCTCGTGCCGGATGCGTGGATCGCCGTCATGCGTCGTATCGTTCGCGTTCTCATCGCGTCGGCTTGCCTCGTCGCGCTCGCAGGCTGCGAGACCGTCAGCAAGAATGCCTCGCTGACGCCGGGACAGGACGAGCCACCGCCCGCAGATTCCGCCACACTCGCGCCCGCCGATCCGGCCGTGCAGGAGTCGCTGCTCGGCGGCGAACGCGGGGACGATCTCACGCTCGGCAAACGGCATTATCGCGAGCAGAATTACGGGCTCGCCGAGAAGTACTTCCGCCGCGCCGTGGAGAAGTCCGCGCGCGACGGCGAGGCCTGGCTCGGCCTTGCCGCCTCCTATGATCGGCTGCGGCGCTTCGAACTTGCCGACCGCGCCTACAAGGAAGCGCTCGCGATCTTCGGGCCGAAGCCGGAAGTGCTCAACAATATCGGCTACTCCTACATGCTGCGCGGCGACTACCGCGCGGCACGGCAGAAATTCGCCGAGGCGCAGCGCCAGGACCCGGGCAATCCCACGATCGCCAACAACCTGCAGCTCGCGGATGAGGCGCAACGGCGCGGCAAGGGGCTGAATTAGCCGCTCTGCCGGAACGGCATCGCGGTTCAAGTCGTCGCAAAGACCTTCGCTGATTGACCTGAGCCGGTCGCTGCCGTGAACGACGGCACATCGAGACGCTGCCTAATTATTGGTCAGCAGCGCCCTATTGTATGCAAGCCTCTCCGCGCTCGGGTTGCGGTCGCGCCGCGACCGCGCATGCGCGCTTGGGCGACTCTCCCCCGCGATTCAAAGGCTTAAGTGGTGCGTCAGGCCGCCGCGGCGCGGTGGCACGGCGCTTGCGGAAAGCCTTGCCGAGCCCAAACGGCCCCTATCGGAGGCTTTCGATGAAGCGTCGTGATTTCCTCAAGTCCGCATCGGCGTTGGCCGCCACAACCGCCGTGTCGGCTCCGGCGATCTTCTCACCCGCCAAGGCGCAAGGTCGGCAGGAGACGCTCCTCGTCATATCGGAAAGCGGGCCGAACAACATCGACATCCATGGCGTCGGCACCAACGTGCCGGGCTACGAGGTGTCGTGGAATTGCTACGACCGCCTGATCAGCCACGAGATGAAGGACGTCAACGGCACGGCCTATTACAACAAGGACAAGTTCAAGATGGAGCTCGCCGACGACATGAACGTCGGCGACATGTCGGCCACCTTCAAGCTGAAGAAGAACGCGGTCTTCCAGGACGGCACGCCGGTCACCGCCAAGGACGTGAAGTGGTCGCTCGACCGCGCTGTGTCGGTCGGCGGCTTCCCGACCTTCCAGATGGGCGCCGGCTCGCTCACCAAGCCCGAACAGTTCGTCGTGGTCGACGACAATACGTTCCGCGTCGACTTCGCCAAGAAGGATCGCCTGACGATCCCCGATCTCGCCGTGATCGTGCCCTGCATCATCAATTCGGAGCTGGTGAAGACGCACGCCACGGAGAAAGACCCTTGGGGCATGGAGTACACCAAGCAGAACACCGCGGGCTCGGGCGCCTATCGGGTCGTGCAGTGGACCGCCGGAACGGAAGTGATCCTCGAGCGCAACGACAAGTGGGTCGGCGGGCCGCTGCCGAAGATCAAGCGCATCGTCTGGCGCATGGTGCCGTCGGCCGGCAATCGGCGCGCGCTGCTGGAGCGTGGCGATGCCGACATCTCCTACGAGCTGCCGAACAAGGATTTCGTCGAGCTGAAGGAAGCCGGCAAGCTCAACATCGTGTCGACGCCGTTCTCCAACGGCATTCTGTATCTCGGCATGAACGTGAAGAACCCGCCCTTCGATAACCTGAAAGTGCGGCAGGCGGTTGCTCTCGCCGTCCCGTACCAGAAGATCATGGACGCCGTGCAGTACGGGCTTGCCAAGCCGATGTTCGGCGCGCCGGCCGACAAGCCGACCGAAGTCGCCTGGCCGCAGCCGACGAAATTCAACACCGACATCGAGAAGGCGAAGAAGCTGATGGCGGAAGCCGGCTATCCGAACGGCTTCGAGACCACGCTGTCGTTCGATCTGGGCTTTGCGACCGTCAACGAGCCGAGCGCAGTGCTGATCCAGGAAAGCCTCAACCTGATCGGCATCAAGACCACGATCAACAAGATCCCCGGCTCGAACTTCCGCACCGAGTTGAACAAGAAGGTGCTGCCGCTCTACATCAACGTGTTCTCGGGCTGGCTCGACTATCCCGAGTACTTTTTCATCTGGTGCTATCACGGCAAGAATTCGATCTTCAACACGATGAGCTACCAGTCGAAGGACATGGATGCGTTCATCGACGGCGCCGTGAACGCCGCAGCGATCGGCGATAAGGCGAACTACGAGAAGGACGTGAAGGGTTTCGTCGACCTCGCCTTCGCCGACGTGCCGCGCGTCCCGATCTTCCAGCCCTACGTCAACGTCGCGATGCAGAAGAACGTCAGCGGTTACCAGTACTGGTTCCACCGCCGGCTCGACTATCGCGCACTGGTGAAGGGGTGAGCGTGCGCACCGCGCACGCCGCACACGGTCTCCCTCTCTCCGCTTGCGGGGAGAGGGTCGGGATGAGGGGGGCTTTCCGCGCACCCGGCAAGCGGCCGGTCCCCCTCACCCGACGTCTTTCGCACGTACGCGATGAGGCAACGCCATGCTGACCGTCATCCTCAAGCGCCTCCTCGTCGCAATCCCGAGCCTGATCGGCGTCGTGATCGTCACCTTCCTGCTCACGCGCGCGCTGCCGGGCGATCCGGCGGCCTACTTCGCGGGACCGGCCGCGACAAAAGAGGCGATCCAGGAAATCCGCGTGAAGCTCGGGCTCGATAAATCGCTGCCGCAGCAGTTCGTCCGTTATGTGCGCGATCTCGCGCACGGCGACCTCGGCCAGTCGCTCACCACCGGCCAACCGGTCGTCACCGAAATCCGCAATCGCCTGCCGGCGTCGGCAGAGCTCACGCTGCTCGGCCTGATCGTATCGGTCGCGATCGCGTTGCCGCTCGGCATCTTCGCGGCGACCAAGCCGAACTCGTGGATCGATCACACCTGCCGCATCGTGACCACGGCCGGCGTCTCGCTGCCAGTGTTCTTCACCGGGCTGATCCTGGTCTATGTCTTCTACTACCTGCTCGGCTGGGCCCCGGCGCCGCTCGGACGGATCGATGTATTCTTCTCGCCACCGCCGTCGGTCACCGGGTTCTATCTCATCGACAGCCTGATCGCGGGCGACCTTTCGACGTTCCGCGCCGCGCTGAGCCAGATTTTCCTGCCCGCGCTGACGCTCGGCATCTTCTCGCTCGCGCCGATCGCCCGCATGACGCGCGCCTCGATGCTCGCAGTGCTTGCCTCCGACTTCGTGCGCACCGCGCGCGCGAGCGGGCTGACGACGTTCACCGTCGTCGTCACCTACGCGTTCCGCAACGCCATGCTGCCCGTCATCACGACGCTCGGCATGGTGTTCTCCTTCCTGCTCGGCGCCAACGTGCTGGTGGAGAAGGTATTCGCCTGGCCCGGCATCGGCTCCTACGCGGTGGAAGCGCTGATCTCGTCGGACTTCGCGCCGGTGCAGGGCTTCGTGCTCACCATGGCGATCATGTACGTCCTGCTCAATCTCCTGATCGACCTTCTCTACGGCGTGATCGACCCGCGCGTGAGGCTTGAGGCATGAGCGAACTCACACTGGGCAAGCCGGAAGCCCAATCGTCCGGCCTCGCCGCCACGCTGAAGCACGCCCGCTATATCATCGGCGAGAACCCGGTGACGGGCTTTGCGTTCGGCCTGTTCGTGCTGATCGTGATCGCGGCGGTGCTCGGACCGCACATCGTGCCGTACGATCCGCTCGCGAGCGACACGGCCGTCTCGCTGAAACCGCCCTCGCGCGCGCATTGGTTCGGCACCGACCAGCTCGGCCGCGACGTGTTCAGCCGCGTCGTCTCGGCGACGCGGCTCGATTTCATCATCGCGGTGTTCTCAGTCGTGCTGGTGTTCCTGATGGGCGGGCTAGCCGGCGTCGCCGCCGGCTTCTTCGGCGGCTGGACCGACCGCATCGTGTCGCGCATCGCCGACACCATCATGGCGTTCCCGCTGTTCGTACTCGCGATGGGTATCGTGGCGGCGCTCGGTAATACGGTGCAGAACATCATCCTGGCGACCGCGATCGTGAACTTCCCGCTCTATGCGCGCATCGCGCGCACCGAGGCGAACGTGCGGCGCGAGGCGGGTTTCGTGCAGGCGGCGCGGCTGGCCGGCAACGGCGAGTTCCGCATCCTGCTCGGCCACATCCTGCCCAACATCATGCCGATCATGATCGTGCAGATGTCGCTCACCATGGGCTACGCGATCCTCAACGCCGCCGGCCTGTCCTTCATCGGCCTCGGCGTGCGGCCGCCCGACGCCGAATGGGGAATCATGGTCGCCGAAGGCGCGGCCTTCATGGTGTCGGGCGAGTGGTGGGTCGCGCTGTTTCCCGGCCTCGCCCTGATGATCGCGGTGTTCTGCTTCAACCTGCTCGGCGACGGCCTGCGCGACATCGTCGACCCGCAGCGGCGCACGTGAGGACGCAATGAGCATCACCGACGCGCCTCATATCAGCAATGCGCCGCCTGCCCTGCCCTTGCTCGACATCAAGAACCTGACCGTCGAGTTTTCGACGCGGCGCGGCATCGTGCAGGCGGTGAAGAACATCAACGTCGAGGTCGCCAAGGGCGAGACGCTGGCGATCGTCGGGGAATCGGGCTCGGGCAAGTCGGTCACGTCATTCGCCGTGATGCGAATTTTGGATCGCGCCGGGCGGATCGCCGAAGGCTCGGTGATGTTCTCCGGCATCGACGTGCGCGCGGCGGACGACGACCAAATGCGCGACCTGCGCGGCCGCGAAATGTCAATGATCTTCCAGAACCCTCGCGCCGCGCTCAATCCGATCCGCAAGGTCGGCGTGCAGATCGAGGACGTGCTGCGCCAGCATGCGCAGGTCGATTCCTCCGCGCTCACCGACAAGGCGATCGAGATTCTCGATCAGGTGCGGATCGCGCGCCCGCGCGAGCGCTACCACGCCTATCCGTTCGAGCTCTCCGGCGGCATGTGCCAGCGCGTCGTCATTGCGTTGGCGCTCGCCTGCAAGCCGCAGCTCCTGATCGCCGACGAGCCGACCACCGGCCTCGACGTCACCACACAGAAGACCGTGATGGACCTCGTCACCGAGCTCACGCGCCAGCAGGGCATGTCGACCATCCTCATCACGCACGACCTCGGGCTTGCTGCAGTTTACTGCGATCGCGTCGTCGTGATGGAGAAGGGCCACGTGGTCGAGACGGCGCTGTCCTCGACCATCTTCAAGGCGCCCTCGCATCCCTATACGCGCAAGCTGATGCGCGCGACGCCGCGCCCGGGCGTGACGCTGCGAGACCTGCTGCCGGAGGACAGCGCCGAAGCCAAGAAGGCGCCAGCTACGGTAAAATCCGGCAACGGGCATGCGGCGCCGGCCGTCGCCACCACGCCTCTGCTCGTCATCGAGAAGCTGGTGAAGGAGTATCCGCGCCAGGGGATGACGACCTCGCTGTCGAAGCTGTTCCGCCGCGGGCCTGCGCCCGAGCCGGAAATCTTCCGCGCCGTCGACGGCATCAGCTTCACGGTCAATCGCGGCGAAAGCGTCGGGCTGGTCGGCGAGTCGGGGTGCGGGAAGTCGACGACCTCCACGATGGTGATGCGGCTGATCGACAAGAGCGACGGCCTGATCCAGTTCGACGGCGAGGACATCGGCGCGATCCCGGCCAAGCAGTTCGCGACCCTGCCGCTGCGCAAGCGCATCCAGATGGTGTTCCAGGACCCGACCGACAGCCTCAATCCGCGCTACACGGCGGCGCGCGCCATCGCGGATCCTATCCTGCGGCTCGGCGACATCAGCGGGCGCAACGCGATCCGCGCGCGCTGCGAGGAACTGGCGCTTCAGGTCGGGCTGCCGGTCGAGTTCCTCGACCGCTTCCCGCACCAGCTCTCGGGCGGCCAGAAGGCGCGCGTCGGCATCGCGCGCGCGATCGCGTTGCACCCTGACCTCATCATCCTGGACGAGCCGACCGCGGCGCTCGACGTATCGGTGCAGGCGGTCGTGCTCAACCTGCTGCAGGACCTGAAAGACACGCTCGGCATGAGCTATCTGTTCGTGTCGCACGACCTCAATGTCGTGCGGCTGTTATGCGATCGCGTCATCGTCATGAAACAGGGTAAGATCGTCGAACAGGGGCCGACCGAACGCGTGCTGTTCGCGCCGGAGGCGCAATATACGCGCGACCTGCTCGACGCGATCCCGCACCCGACGGTGTGATTCTGATGACCAAGAAGTCCGATCATCTCGACGCCTATATCGATTCCGCCGCCAATCTTCTGGGGCTGCCGCTGGAGCCGGACTGGAAGCCCGCGGTGCGCGCCAATCTCGAAGTGACATTGAAACTCGCCGCGATCGTGGGCGAGAAGGAGCTGCCGGACGATGCCGAGCCCGCGCCGGTCTACCAAGCCTGAGCCTCAACTCGACAGCACGTGGGCAACCGCGTCGGAGACCGCCGACGCGGTCGCGCGCGGCACGACCACCGCGCTCGCGGTCGTCGAGGAGGCGCTCGCGCGCATCATGGAGCGCGATCCGGTCCTCAACTCGTTCACGGCCGTCACGGCGGAGCGCGCTTGCGCGCGCGCGCGCGAACTTGACTCGGCACGCGCGGCCGGCAAGCCGGTCGGCCCGCTCGCCGGCGTGCCGTTCGCGGTCAAGAACCTGTTCGACGTCGTGGGCCTTTCGACCGTTGCCGGCTCCAAGATCAACCGCGCGCATCCAGCGGCAACGCGCGATTCCCCGCTGATCGAGCGGCTGGAAGCGGCCGGCGCCGTGCTGGTCGGCGCGCTCAACATGGGCGAATACGCCTACGACTTCACCGGCGAGAACGTGCATGACGGGCCGGCGCGCAATCCGCACGACGTGACGCGCATGACCGGCGGCTCCTCCGGGGGATCGGGCGGCGCGGTCGCGGGTGGCCTCGTGCCGTTGTCGCTCGGCTCCGACACCAACGGATCGATCCGTGTGCCCTCTTCGCTATGCGGCCTGTTCGGGTTGAAACCGACCTATGGAAGGCTTTCTCGCGCGCGCAGCTTTCCGTTCGTCTCCAGTTTCGATCACCTCGGTCCGCTGGCGCGCTCGGCGCGCGATCTCTCGCTTGCCTATGACGCGATGCAGGGCCCCGACGCCGATGACCCCGTGTGCACAGACCGTCCGCCAGAGCCGACGGCGTCGCTGCTCGCGCGCGGCACCGATGATCTCCGCATCGCGGTCGCGGGCGGCTACTTCAAGAAGGGCGCATCGCCTGAGGCCTGCGTCGCGGTCGAGCGCGTCGCGGCCGCGCTCTGCGCCAACGCCGACATCGAGATCCCGGAAGCCGGTCGCGCGCGCGCGGCCGCCTACATCATCACGGCGAGCGAAGGCGCCGCGATGCATCTGGACCGCCTGCGCGCGCAGGCGAACGACTACGATCCGGCGGTGCGCGATCGCCTGATCGCGGGCGCGATGATCCCGGCCGCGCTGGTGAGCCAGGCGCAGAAGTTCCGCCGCTGGTATCGGTCCCAAGTACTGCCGCTGTTCGATCAGGTCGACGCGATCCTTGCGCCAGCGACGCCCTGCACGGCGCCGGCGATCGGGCAGCAGACATTCATCCTCGACGGCGTCGAACTGCCGGTGCGGCCGAACCTCGGCCTCTATACCCAGCCGATCTCGTTCATCGGGCTGCCGGTCGTCGCGGTGCCGGTGCCGCTTTCGCCGATGCCGATCGGCGTGCAGATCATCACGGCACCCTGGCGCGAGGACATCGCGCTGAGAATCGCCTATGCGCTGGAGCAGGCGGGCGTGTGCGTCGCGCCGCGGCCGCCGATTTAGGAACAGCGCATGGACATCGACCTGCCGGAGGTCGTCGCCGAGGTGAAGGCCGCATTCGATCGGTACGAGCAGGCGCTGACATCGAACGATGTTGCGGCGCTGGACGCGATCTTCCACGACGCGCCGCAGACCATCCGCTACGGAATCGGTGAGAATCTTTACGGCTACGGCGAGATCGCGGGCTTCCGCGCCGCGCGCTCACCGGTCGAGCTTGCGCGCACAATCTCCCAGACCGTAATCACCACCTACGGCCGCGATTTCGCGATCACCGCCACGCTGTTTCATCGCACGGCCGCGCCCGGCAAGGTCGGGCGGCAGATGCAGACCTGGGTGCGCTTTCCAGAAGGTTGGCGCGTGGTCGCGGCGCATGTCAGCCTGATCGACGAGCGCAAGCCGGCATGAGCACCACGACGGTTCTGCCGCGCACGGCCGAAACGGCCACGATCGGCCGGCAAACGCTTGCCGAAACGCTGCGCCTGCAGCTTGCTGATGAGATCGTCCGCGGCGTGCTGCTGCCGGGCACCGCGCTCGACGAAACCGATCTCGCGACGCGCTTCGCGGTGTCGCGCACGCCGGTGCGCGAGGCCATCCGACTGCTCGCAGCGAGCGGGCTGGTCGAAACCACCGCGCACCGTGCCGCCGCAGTGGCGCGGCCGACGCCTGAGAGGCTCGCCTCCATGTTCGAGGTCATGGCGGAGCTGGAGGCGCTGTGCGCAGGGCTCGCGGCCGAGCGGATGACGGTCGGCGAGCGGCACGAGCTGGAAGCCGCGCATGAGGAACTGCGCGCGCTCATTCACTCCGGCGATCCACAGCGCTATCATGAGGTCAACGAAGCGTTCCACGCGGTGATCTATGCGGGGACCCACAACACATACCTCGCCGAACTGACGCTCGCGACGCGCACGCGCGTGTCGCCGTTCCGCCGCGCGCAGTTCCGCAATCTCGGCCGCCTCGCGAAGTCCCATGTCGAGCACGACCGGGCGGTCGTTGCGATCCTGCGCGGCGACCGCGAGGGCGCCATAGGGGCAATGCGTGCGCATATCAAGACGGTGTGCGAAGCGTATTGGACCTATGCGGAGGGGCTTTAATCCCTCCCCCTGCGGGCCGCAGGGGGAGGGATAAGAAAGATCATGGCTGCGCCACATACGCCCGCCATCCGCCGAAGCCAGAGACGTCGCGCGCGCCGTTGATCGCCTCGGCTTCCACCAGGAAGCCCTTCACCTTGCGGCCGTCAGCGAGCGTCAACGTGCCGATCGAGAGCGGCTGCGGGATGCATGCGACGAAGCGGCCGAAGCCATCGGTCGGCAGCGCCCAGACTTCGATCGCGACGGCTGATCCGGTGCCGGCGGCAATACGCAGCAATCCCGGACGCGCCGGCGGACCGCCGTTCAGGGCGAACAGCCGATAGTCGGGCGCGGTGTGTGCGCTTTCCAGGAAGCGCGCGCCGAAGCTTTTCAGTTCGCCATTGAGCGGCATGCCTGAGAGATGCGCGCCGACGACCGCGAGCGCGATCTCGTCCTTGCCCGGAGCCGACGTAAGCGGCTCAAGCGGCGGCTGCGCGATGCCGAGCGCGCCCATCGGCAACGCCGTATCGGCATGAAACACGCGGCCGAGCGAGGCCAGCACGGCATCGTTGCCGGCCGGCGCGAGCAGCGTGATGCCGAACGGGATGCCGTCGGCCCGCATCGTCGCCGGCAGTGCGAGGCCGGCGAGATCGAGCAGGTTGACGAAATTGGTGTAGGTGCCGAGCCGGCTGTTGAGCTGGATCGGATCGGCCAGCACCTGCTCGACCGTGTAGACGGTCGGCATGGTCGGCACCAGCAGCGCGTCGATCGCCCGGAAGGTGTGATCGCGCACGCGGCGCAGGTCCTCGAGCTTGTAGAACGCCGCGAAAGCGTCGATCGCGGTCGGGCGCGCGCCGCTCAGAATGATGTCGCGCGTGGTCGGATACATCGACTCCGGCGACGACGCGATCAGCTTGCCGGCCGCGATGTAGCGCTCGGCGACCCACGGGCCGTCGTAAAGCAGGCGCGCGGTCTCGTAGAACGGCTCGATATCGATCTCGACGATCGTTGCGCCGAGCTTGGCGAAACGCTCGATCGCCAATTCGAATTGTGCGGCCGAGACCTGATCGCCGAAGAACACGCGCTCACCCTTGATCGGCACGCCGATGCGCATCTGTGGGCTCGGACCCAAGTTGCCGAGCGCCAGTGCGCGCGTGTAAGGATCGGCGATGTCCGGACCCGCCATCACGGTGAGCACCGTCCAGGCGTCATCGACGGTGAGCGCGAACACCGAGACGCAATCGAGCGTGCGGCAGGCCGGCACGAGGCCCGCCGTCGAGACGAGGCCGAGGCTCGGCTTGAGACCCACGATGTTGTTCAGCCCCGCCGGCACGCGGCCGGAGCCGGCCGTGTCGGTGCCGAGCGTGAACGGCAGGAGACCCGCGCCGACGGCCACACCCGAGCCCGAGCTCGATCCGCCGGGGATGAGCTTGGGATCGAAGAGATTACGCGGCACGCCGTAAGGCGAGCGTACGCCGACAAGGCCGGTGGCGAACTGGTCGAGATTGGTCTTGCCGATCACGATCGCGCCCGCGGCGCGCAGCTTGGCAACGCAGGTCGCGTCGTTCCGTGCCGTGTAGGCGAAGGCTGGACAGGCCGTGGTCGTCGGCATGCCCTTCACGTCGATGTTGTCCTTGACGGCAAACGGCACGCCGTAAAGCGGCAACGAGGTGTCGCCTTTTGTGGGGAGCGCCCGCGCCTCGGCACGCGCGTCGGCTTCGTCGCGCAAGGTGATGAAGATCGCCGGATCGCCGTGGCTGGCGATGCGCGCATAACTACGCGCAACCGTATCCTCGGGCGCGGCGCCCGCGCGATGGGCCGCGACGATCTCCGCAATGGTCTCGGTCACGCTCGCCCCACTCAGTACGACTTCGGCATGCCGAGCACCTTCTCGGCAATGAAATTGAGGATCATCTGCGGGCTCACCGGCGCGATGCGCGTGATCAAGGCTTCGCGCAGGTATCGTTCGACGTGGTATTCCTTTGCATAACCCATGCCGCCAAGGGTCATGACCGCCGTCTGGCACGCGTTGAAGGCGGCTTCGGCGGCGAGGTATTTCGCCGCATTCGCCTCCGCGCCGCAGGGGGCGCCTGCGTCATAGAGGGCGGCGGCCTTGAACACCATCAGGTTGGCGGCCTCCAGCGCCATCCAGCATTCGGCCAGCGGATGCTGGATCGACTGGTTCTGGCCGATCGGCCGTCCGAACACGATGCGCTCGCGGGCGTAGCGCGCGGCCCGGTCAAGCGCGACGCGCCCGAGACCGACGGCTTCGGCGGCGATCAGGATGCGCTCGGGATTCATCCCGTGCAGGATATAGCTGAACCCCTTGCCCTCCTCGCCGATGCGGTCCTCGACCGGGACCGGCAGGGCGTCGATGAACATCTGGTTTGAGTCGACCGCCTTGCGGCCCATCTTTTCGATCTCGCGCACTTCGACGTGGCGGCGGTCGAGGTCGGTGTAGAACAGACTCAAGCCGTCGGTGCGGTTCTTGACCTTCCCGGCCGGCGCGGTGCGGGCGAGGATGAGCATCTTGTTGGCGACCTGCGCGGTTGAGATCCAGATCTTCTGGCCGGTCACCGTGTAGGTCTTGCCGTGCCGCTCGGCCTTGGTCTTGAGGTTGAGGGTGTCGAGGCCGGCGTCGGGCTCGGTGACGGCGAAGCAGGCCTTGTCGTTTCCGGCGACCAGCGGCGGCAGCATGCGCGCCTTCTGCGCGTCGGTACCGAACACCACGACCGGATTGAGCCCGAAGATGTTCATGTGCAGCGCCGAGGCGCCGGACAGGCCGGCGCCCGACTGCGCGACCGTCTGCATCATCATCGCGGCTTCGGTGATGCCGAGACCCGAGCCGCCGTAGCTCTCCGGAATGCAGATGCCGAGCCAGCCGGCATCCGCGAAGGCGCGATGGAAGTCGTGCGGAAAGCCGCCGTCGCGATCCTTGCCGAGCCAATAGTCGGCGTCGAACTTCGCGCAGAGGCCCGCAATCGCGCTGCCGATCGCTTCTTGTTCCGGGGTGAACGCAAAATCCATAAGATCAGTTCTCGCGGCGCACGGCGCTCTCATGCCAATGCCGAAGAGCAAAATGCGTGATCATGCTGCTGATGCCGAAAATCGCAATGCCGCTTGCAGAGATGAGGAAGAGCGCCGCGAACATGCGCGGGAT
>PLJS01000307.1:5594-5900 GCA_003140315.1 Hyphomicrobiales bacterium | reverse complement strand
CAGCCGCAGATAGCGCAGCGTCTGCCAGCGGTTCGCGCGATAGAGCTGGAACAGGTCGACGAGGTTGTGATCGGCCGAGCTGAGCCCGAGGATCGTGTTCGACAGAATCGGGAAGAACGCGACGATCCAGGNNAGCGCCGCGAACATGCGCGGGATCTGCAGCCGGTACATCGACTCCAGAATGCGATAGGCAAGCCCGGACGCGCTGCCGCCGGTACCGGCGACGAACTCCGCCACAACGGCGCCGATCAGCGCAAGGCCGCCGGAAATCTTCAGGCCGCCGAGGAAGTACGGCAGCGCGGCGGG
>PLJS01000307.1:0-5583 GCA_003140315.1 Hyphomicrobiales bacterium | reverse complement strand
CGGGAAGAACGCGACGATCCAGGCACAGATCAGCAGCGACACGCCGATGTTGCCGACCCAGATGATGATCAGCGGCGCGATCGCGATGATCGGCGTCACCTGCAGGATCACCGCGTAGGGATACAGCGACTTCTCGAGCCACTTCGATTGCGTGAAAATAATCGCGAGCGCCACGCCGACGACGATCGCGGCGATCAGCGCCCCGAAGGTGATGCGCAGCGTGATGAGCAGCGACTCCGAGAGCGTGCCCCAATCGGTCCAGAGCGTCTGGGCGATCAGGAGCGGGCCGGGCAGGATGTAGGCGGGCGTGCCCCTGACGCGGACGGTGACCTCCCAGGCGAAGAGTGCAAGCGCGCCGATCGCGATCGGCGCGATGATGCCGGGCCAGGAACTCGCCGCGATTCCGAGCACGCGCCGCTCCTGCGCGAACACCGGGCGCGCTTCGGTATCCGTGCCGTCATGCAGCATACTCATGCGGCGATCGCCTGCTTCAGCGTCTCCGACGCGACACGGCAGAGCTGCGCATAGTCCGCCGAGGTGCGGAACAGCGCGTCGCGCGGATAGGCCACCTCGTTCTTCAGGTCCGCCATCACACGCCCCGGCCGCGCCGCCATCACGACGATGCGCTGCGACAAGTATACCGACTCGAACACCGAATGGGTCACGAATACGGCTGTGAATCGGTTCCGCCACCACAGCTCGAGCAGGTCGTCATTGAGCTTGTGGCGGGTGATCTCGTCGAGCGCCGCGAAGGGCTCGTCCATCAGCAGGATCTTCGGACGCGTGACGAGCGAGCGCGCGATAGAGACGCGCATCTTCATGCCACCGGAAAGTTCGCGCGGATAGGATGTCTCGAAGCCCTTGAGCCCGACCAGCGCCAACATCTCGGCCGACCGCGTCTCGGCTTCTCCCATCGATACCCCGGCCAAGGTCAGCGGCAGCATCACGTTGCGCAGCGTATTCGACCACGGCATCAGGGTCGGGTCCTGGAACACGAAGCCGACGTCCGGACGCGCCTCGCCGCTTGCACCATAAACCGAGGTCGGCCACTCCACCGTGCCGGCACTTGGGCTCGCGAGCCCGGCGATGATGCGCAGAAGCGTCGACTTGCCGCAGCCGCTCGGACCCAGCAGGCTCACGAACTCAGCCGTACGCAGGTCGAGGTCGACGCCGCGGATCGCGAGCGTGCCGTTCACAAACTGCTTGCTGACGTTGCGGATGGAAACGAGCGGGCGGGCGCTTGCCGCCGCGCCCGCCATGGCAACACTCACGCGCCGACGCCCTTGTTCACGAATTCGAGGCTGTAGGCCTTACGGTAATCGACGCCCTTGGGAAATGCGCCGGCATCCGCCATCGTGTCGTAGAAACGCTTCCAGCGCTCGTCGGTCATGGCGCCGACGCCAAGTTTCAGCGCGTCGCCCGACTTCACGATGCCGTTCTCGTTCATGACCTTGATCGCGTAGGCGATCTTGTCGTCGGTCATGTCCGGATTGTCTCGTCTGATCGCGGCGTTCGCGGCCTCGATTGCGGCGCCGCCCTTCATGTATTCCGCCCAGCCTTCGAGCGAGGCGTTGATGAAGCGTTGCACCACGTCCTTTTTCTCCTCGGCCATCTTGCGCGAGATGTTGATGGTCGTCTGGTAATTGTCGAAGCCCGCATCCGCGATCAGGTGCACCACCGGCTGCACGCCGGCCTGCATGATCACGTAGGGCTCCGACGACAGGAAGCCCTGCTGCGAGAGCTGCTTGTCGGCGAGGAACGGCGCCATGCTGAACGTATAGGGCCGCGCCTGCTCGTCGGTGAAGCCGAACTTGGCTTTCAGGAACGGCCAATAGCTGTTGCGCCCGCCGGCGCCGATCAGGATCGGGGCGCCTTTGAGCTGCTCGAATGAGTCATGGCCGACGCCCGGATGCGAGATGATGACCTGCGGGTCTTTCTGGAAGATCGCGGCGATCACCAGGAACGGGATGTCCTCCTTGGCGTAATTGATGCCCTCGAACGAGTTCGACATGATCATGTCGACGCGCCCGCCGAGCAGGAGCTGCGAGGGATTCTGTTGTGGCCCGCCCATGCGCAGGTCGCAGTCGATGCCGTATTTCTTGTAGAGGCCGTTGGTGACGGCGAGGTAGAAGCCACCGTGCTCGGCCTGCGCGCGCCAGTTGGTCAGGTAGCTCACCTTGTCGAGCGTCTGTGCGCTCACCCGCGCGCCCGGTACCGCGACAAGGGAGGCTGCACCGCCAAGAAAGCCAAGCGCCTTGCGGCGGTCGATGCGATATTTTGTCATGCTCATGGCCGGTTCCTTTTTCCAAGCTCGCGCCCACACGAGCGGCAAATCACTCACAATCAAGCAACCCATATGCCGTCCCCACCCCATTGAAACGAGGGCGCGCGCGATCGTCATGCCCAAGGATACAGCAGTCAGTTGCCCAGGTAAGAGGCAAGCGCGATAACCCACAAGCGGGCCGTCGCGGACCGCTTCGGCTGGCACCCGGTACGACTCTTGCGCTACCTCTGGGGCGACGAGGAGAAGACGAATGACAGCCTCCCCGGCCCGGTCGCAGCCGCCCGCCCGATACGACATCGATGCGCTGCTCAGAGACATCGGCGACGTACCGGTCGTCACCGACGCGCAGTCGGTCAGGCGGCGTTCGCGCGATTATTTCTGGTACAGCCCGATCCTCAATGCGCAGCTTCACGGGAAGTCGGCCGACGTCATCGTCGTGCCGCGCGACGAGGCCGATGTCGTCCGGGTCGCGGCGGCCTGCTTTCGGCATCGAATCCCGTTGACCGCGCGCGGTGCCGGCACCGGCAATTACGGCCAGGCGGTGCCGCTCGAAGGCGGCGTGCTGCTCGATCTCACGTCGCTGACCGCGGTCGAATGGCAAAAGCCCGGCCTGGTCCGCTGCGAGGCGGGCCTGAAGATGAACGACCTCGACGCCGCGACCCGTCCGAACGGCTTCGAGTTGCGCATACATCCCTCGACCAAGCGGACCGCGACGATCGGCGGCTTCGTCGCGGGCGGCTCGGGCGGCGTCGGCTCGGTGACGTATGGCGGCCTGCGTGAGCCCGGCAACATCATGGCGGCGCGCATCGTGACGCTGGAGGAAAAGCCACGCACGATCGAGCTGCGCGCCGACGCGGCACAGAAGGTCAATCGCGCCTACGGCACCACGGGCATCATCACGGCGCTGGAAATGCCGCTGGCGACCGCTTGGCCGTGGATCGACGTGATCGTGGCGTTCGACGATTTTCTCGACGCGATGACATTCGGCTACGAGGTGGCGCTCGCCGACGGCGTGACGAAGAAGCTCATCACGCCGATGATCTGGCCGATCCCGCAGCATTTTGGGGCGCTACGCGTCCAATGCCCCGAAAGGAAGCACGTCGTGTTCGCGATGATCGCTGAACCGTCGCTGGAAGCCTTCAAGGCGATCCTCGGCACGCGCGGCGCAATCACTTATCAAGAGCCGCACGACGACAGCCAGGCCAAGGAGCCGCTCTACGAATACACCTGGAACCACACGACCCTTCAATGGCTCAAGCAGGACCGCACCATCACCTATCTGCAATGCCTTTTCCCGCATGATCGCGTGATCGAGTCCGTCGTCGAGATGTGGAAGCTGTTTCCCGACGAGGTGCTGCCGCACACCGAGTTCATCCGCTTCGGCGGGCGCATGACCTGCTCGGCGCTGCCGATCGTGCGCTACACGACCGCCGAGCGCTTGAACGAAATCATCGCGCTGCACGAGAAGCACGGCGTGATGATCGCGAACCCGCACGTCTACACGCTGGAGGACGGCAGCCGGCACAAGCGCGCCGATGCGGATCAGTTGGGCTTCAAGCACGAGATCGATCCGCGGGGCTTGCTCAATCCGGGCAAGATGCGGACGTTTGTGACAACTCAGTCGTCATCCTGAGGCGCTCGCGCGAAGCACGAGCCTCGAAGGATGGCATCACACACCGAGCAAGCGCCGTCGCCCTTCGAGGCTCGCCATAAGGACGTTTACGCCCGTCTGCGACGTGCTATGGCTCGCACCTCAGGGTGACGGCTCACGATCATGAAAATCCTCTACGTCTACTGCCATCCCCTTCCCGAAAGCTTCCATGCGGCGATCCGCAAGGAGGCGCTCGCGGGGCTGGCCGAGGCCGGGCACACGGTCGATCTCTGCGACCTCTACGCCGAGAATTTCAATCCCGTGATGTCGGCGGACGAACGGCGCGACTATCACGACACGGACAAGAACCAGTCGCGCATGGCGTCCTACGTGCGGCGGCTGCGCGAGACGGATGCGCTGATCTGCCAGTTTCCGGTGTGGTCGTTCGGTCCGCCCGCGATGCTGAAGGGCTGGTTCGACCGGCTGATGATGCCGGGCGTCGCGTTCGATCTGTCGAACCCCAACATGGCGGTGCCGCTGTTGACGCACATCAAACGCATCGCTGCGATTACCACTTACGGGCGCCCATGGTGGAATGCGCTCGCCGTCGGCGATCCGCCGAAGAAGATCATGACGCGGTACCTGCCGCGTTTCACCAAGGGCAACGCAAAAGTGGACTACTATGCGCTTCGTCACATGAACGTCGCCACGCAAGAACAGCGCGAGGCCTTCATCGCCAAAGTACGCGCCGCGATGGCGCGGTTTTGAGAGACATCCATGCGCAAGGTGCATTGGCTTCAACTGACCACCGAGGAGTTCACCGGGCTTGACCCGGAGAAGACCATCGCGGTGCTGCCGATCGCCGCGATCGAGCAGCACGGACCGCATCTTGCGGTCTCGACCGATACCATCATCGGGCAGGGCATGGTCGAGGCCGTGATCGCGCGGTTGCCGGAGGACCTGTCGGTGCTGTTTCTGCCGGTGCAGTCCGTCGGCAAGTCGAACGAACACATCCGCTCGCCCGGCACGATCACCTACACGGCCGAAACCGCACAGCGGGTGTGGACCGAGATCGGCGAGAGCGTGGCGCGCGCAGGGCTGCGCAAGATGATCATCGTGACGTCGCATGGAGGCAATGTCGACACCATGCGCGTTGTCGCGCGCGAATTGCGCGTCAACTGCCAGATGCTGGTCGTGACCACGGGTTGGCGTTTCGGCGTGCCGAAAGGTCTCTATTCCGACCAGGAGGTGCTGCATGGGATTCACGCCGGCGACATCGAAACATCGTTGATGCTGCACTTCCGGCCCGACCTCGTGCGCAAGGACAAAGTGCAGAACTTCGTGCCGTCGTCGGTGCGGATGGAGAACGAGTTCAAGTTCCTGCGCCCGACCGGCCTGCACGCCCACGCCTGGATCGCGCAGGACATCCATCCGGCCGGCGCTGCGGGCGACGCCTCGCTCGGCACCGCCGAGAAGGGCGAGCAGTGGACGGAATTTCAGGCGGAGCGGTTCATCGAGCTATTGCGGGATGTGGAAAGGTTCGAGCTGAGCAGATTGGCGTAGCGTGGCCGGTGTACTCCATCCCTCCCCCCGCAGGGGAAGGATTAGGACATGTACTCATAAAACACGGCGTCCGCTCTTCCTCAAAAAGCGGACATTTCGTGCGGCGATCCGAATATCCGCTTTGGACCCAGGCTGTGTGAAAACT
>PLJS01000333.1 GCA_003140315.1 Hyphomicrobiales bacterium | reverse complement strand
AAGTCTAAGCTGGCAACCAAGTCCAAGCCGGCTGCCAAGACCAAGCCAAAATCCGCAGCCCTGCCCCAGTCCAAGACGCCGGCCAAGAGCAAGCCCAAGGCGCCAGCCACGACACCGCCTAAACCGGCCGTCTCTGTGCCTCCACCCGCAACGCCTGCTGCTTCAAATCCACAAGCGAGCGCTCCTTCGGGCTTCCAGGTCGAAGGCACGAACGGCAAGGCGCTGTTCACGTTGAAGCCCCGCGGACTTGCCGTCGTCTGTGGCACTGGCGGCGAGCATTGTTGCCGCATTGGCAATGATGACGCCTTTGTTGATCTTCGGCGCGCCGATACCCATTGCCGCCGTCGTCTCGTTCCCCGTGCTTTGAGCATTGGATACATCGCGCTGTTCGCCTCGGCGATTGCGTTCCTGTTCTGGACTTACGGCGTTTCGAAACTCGGCCCCGCCAGGGCGGGCCAGTACGTGAACTTGATGCCCGTGTTCGGCGCAGGATTGGCGTTTATCGTGCTCGGAGAAGTGCCGACCACCATTCAGATTTCCGGCGCAGTGCTGGTGCTGTCCGGCATCGCCTTCGTCGAGCGCCGCACCCGCGAAGATCATTCTGCAACGGCAAAATCGAATTGGATGGAATAAAACGTCTGCCTTTGGCCCATCTCGGACGTGGCGGATGGCGCCGCGGATTTCCGCTCATGGGGATGAAACAGACGCACCCTCGTTGGCGGCGACTTTTATGAGTTCACCACCGGTCGAGCCGTGGTTCACGGTTGGCATGTCTAGTTGCTGCCGGACCCGCCGGCTGCCTCATCGTGCATTCGCCTTCCGGGAAAGCAGTCTATAACGCTGCCGGTATCCGGTCCGAATAACGCGAGCCGCAACAGCGTGTCGAAACTCTCTCCGCATCAGGCGGCCAGCGCGCTTCAGGAGGCTTTGGCCCTGCACGGCCGAGGCCAGTTGGCGGCCGCCGAGAAGATCTACGCGCGCATCCTCAAAAGCTTCCCCGACCAGTTCGACGCGCTGCATCTTTCCGGGCTCGCCAGACTGCAAAGCGGCAAGGCCGGCGAGGCGCTGCGCCTTATCACGGCCGCGCTGAAAGTCGCGCCGCGGTCGGCCGACGCGCACGCCAATCTCGGCCTCGCGCTCGGCGCGCTGAAGCGCCCCGCGGATGCGCTCGCAAGCTTCGATCACGCGCTCGCGCTCGCGCCGGATCACCTTGAGGCGCAAGTCAATCGCGGCAATGTGCTGCTCGATCTCGGCCGCAACGACGAGGCGCTTGCCTGTTTCGACCGTGTGCTCGTGCGCGAGCCGCGTCATCTGCCCGCACGCGTCAATCGCGGCAACGCGCTAATGGCGCTCGGGCGCGCCGAAGAGGCGATCGGCGACTATGACGCTGCGCTCGCGCTCGGTCCCGCGGACGCAAAGGCGCTGTTCAATCGCGCGAATGCGCTGTTTCGCCTTGGGCGCACCACGGAGTCGCTTGCCGGCTTCGACCGGCTGCTCGCGCTTGCGCCACAGCACGCCGAAGGCGCGATGACGCGCGGGCTTGCCCTGCAGGCGCTCGGCCGGCACCCCGAGGCGCTCGCAAGCTACAATCAGGCGATCGCGCTGCGGAAGGATTACGCCGACGCGCATGTCAACGCGGCGCTCGCGCGGCTGACGCTGGGCGACACCGGCGGCTTTGCCGAATACGAGTGGCGCTGGAAGCGCGCCGGCATCGCGCGGGCGAGCTACGACAAGCCGCTGTGGCTCGGCGAGTATCCGCTCGGGCGCAAAACGATCCTGCTGCATGCCGAGCAGGGGCTCGGCGACACGATCCAGTTCGTGCGCTACGCGCCGCTGCTCGCGCGCGCCGGCGCCAAGGTCGTGCTGGAAGTGCAAGGCGAGCTCAAGGCGCTGCTTGGCGCCGTGGCGGGCGTCACGGCGGTCGTGGCGCGCGGCGAGGCGCTTCCCGCGTTCGACGTGCATTGCCCGCTCGGCAGTCTGCCGCTCGCGCTCAAGACCGAACTCGGCCGCGTGCCGGCGGAGATTCCGTATCTGCGGGCGAGCGAGGAGCGCGTCGAAAGATGGCGGCCGGGACTTGAAGCGCTCGCCGGCAAGCGCGTCGGGCTAGCCTGGGCCGGCAACCCGTCGCACATCAACGACCGCAACCGCTCGATCGCGCTCGCACGTCTCGCACCGCTGTTATCCACGCCGTGCGTGAGCTGCATCGGCCTCCAGCGCGATGTTCGCGATGCCGATCGAGACATTCACCTGAAAGGACCGAATTTCGTGAATTTCGGGCCCGAATTCGTGGACTTTTCCGACAGTTCCGCGGTGATTTCGCACTGTGATCTGGTGCTCTCGGTCGACACTGCGGTGGCGCATCTGGCGGCCGCGATGGGACGGCCGACCTGGATTCTGCTGCCCTACTGGCCGGATTGGCGCTGGGGACTGAGCGGCGAGACGAGCCCCTGGTATCCGCAGGCGCGGCTGTTCCGCCAGACAGTGGATGGCGATTGGGACAGCGTGATCGCCCAAGTGAAGGCCGAAATCGCTGTGAAATTAGGGAGTTAGCGCTTGCCGCTTTTCCACAGCGCCTCGAGGCGCTGGCGAAACGCGCGCGGGCGCTCGGCGAGCAGGCGGCCCGCAAGCCGCTGTGCCGCCTTGGCGTGAACGGCCTGGCGCGCCTTGATCAGCGGCGCTAGACGCGAGCGCCACGGGGCGAGCGCCTGATGCGGGGCTGTAAACCCTTGCAGCACCGAGAGATCCTGGAACGCGCCGAGCCGGTCGCGCAGCCGCTGCGCCTCCGCGACCCAGAGCTTGCCGAACTTCGGCCACAGCGGCTCGACCAGTTCCATCTGGTAGCGATGCGCGACCACGCGGCTGCGCAAATCGTGCAGCACGTCCGGCTCCACGCTGCGCCAATCCGCGCGTGGGGCGTCGTCGCGTACGGCGCGGTAGGTTTCGGTGAGTTCGCGCGCGAGCGCCGAGAACGTGATTTCCGCTAGCGGCCAAGCCGTTACGGCGACTTCGGCGGTGTCGATCGCGCCGAGAAGCCGAGCGCGCAACGCCTCTGTCAAGGTCGCGGCTTCCGCGCCAAGCCGGATCGCATCCAGCCGGCCGCGGGTCGAAGCAATGGTCCGTGGCGACAAAGCAGAATGGCCCTCAACCAGATCGTCCAAGGCCTCGATCGCCGATTGCGCGTCGCGCGCCCCTGAAAGCTCGCGCGCCAAGTCACGGGCCTGCGCGCGCAGGGGCTTGGCGTCATCGCCGAGAAAAGGTTCCAGCAGACGCAGCATCGCCCGCCAGCGTTTCATCGCCTTGCGGAAATCGTGCACCGCCTCGGCGTTGCCCTTCTCTTGATTGTCGAGGACCGCGCGCGCCTCCAACAGGATGTCCCGCGCAACGGCTCGCAGGCCATCGCCGACCGCAACATCAGGACGCATGGCGGGTTTCTCGGCCATATGTGGGTTTTATGACGCTCCTTTATCACAATCTAACGAATCCGCTCGGTAGCCCAGGGAGCGACAATTTCGTGACGAAGCTTGACCTTGCGCCCTTCCCAAGCGCGGAGGCCCTTGCTACATAAGCCGCGCTGCGCGGACACCCCCGCGCCGTCAAAGTTTCCGCGGGGTGGAGCAGCCCGGTAGCTCGTCAGGCTCATAACCTGAAGGTCGCAGGTTCAAATCCTGCCCCCGCAACCAAGATTAGCCCGGTAGATCAGGCAGTTATGCCTCGACTGCCGGGCTTTTTGCTATCGAGCCCGTCCCGCGCGAGGCCGACCCATCGGCGCAACATCACAGCCCTCTGGCCACACGAAAACCGATGTCGGCGCCGCGGTGATCCGGCTGGTCCCCGTGACGGCTCGCCGAACGGATCTCGGACACAAAGCTGTACCACGAGCCGCCGCGCTGGACGCGCATCGACGTGTCGCCGCCGGCGTTTATGGTCCCGTCGGTCGGTGCGCCCGCGTAGTCCTCATGCCAGTTGTCGGCAACCCATTCCCATACATTGCCGTGCATGTCGTGCAGGTCGAAGGCGTTGGGCGCGAACGTTCCGACCTTGATCGCCTGCTCGCGGTATCCGCCCTCGCGTTTGCTGCCGTCCTCATTGAAATTGGTCTGGTAATTCGCCTGCTCGGGCGTGATCGTGGCGCCGGCCGCGAACGGCGAGGTGGTGCCGGCGCGCGCCGCATATTCCCATTCGGCTTCGGTCAACAGCCGATAGGCTTTCCCGGTTTTCTGCGACAGCCACTTCACGTATTCGCCCGCATCGTCCCATGACACGTTGATGACCGGCTGGCGGTCCTTGCCCCATCCTTCATCGCCGGGGCTCGGATTGCTCTTGCAGCCGCCGCCGGAAGCGCATGCCTCCCACTCGGCGAACGTCACCTCGAACTTTCCGACCGCCATCGGGCGCGGGATCGTCACCTGCCGTTGCGGCCCTTCACCCGGGCTGCGGTCTGCCTCGCCGTCGGGTGAACCCATCATGAAGCTCCCCGCCGGGATGACGACCATCTCGGGGCATTTTGCGCAATCGCGGAACGCATAGGTCGGCTTGGCGATGGGACCGACAGGCAGAGGCGGCGGCTCCGGGTCTGACTCAGGCGCCTTGGTCGCGGTGGGGCCCTGATCGGCCGGTAGTGTCGCCGGCGGGTCCGTGCCGCGCAGTGAGGGCGGCACGGCAGGCGGTGGAGTTTCGGCCGTCGTGATCGCCCTTGGCGGGCGCGGCTCGAGGCCGACCGCCATCCGCACCACGTCGACCATCAGCTCGGCGCCCTTTGGATTGAGATGGATCGCATCGTAGGTGATGCCGGGCTGGCGCGCGGCGGTGGCCCAGTCGGCGAGTGCCATTTCCGGGTGGCGCGCTTTCAGCGCGCGCAGCCGTTCGTTCACGTAGGGAAAGTACCAGCTGTATTTGCTGTACTGCATGCTGGCCGTGCCGTTGTTCGGCAGCAGCTCGGCCGTGAGCTCGCGCAACAGCACCCACACGATCTTTTTCGCGCCGCGTCGCTTCAGCGCGGCGAGCATGTCCTCGGCGCCTTTGTCGAAGTAGTCCGACCAGCGCTGGAAATCCTTCCGGTCCTTGTACCAGAGGGAGTTGTAGCCAAGCGCCACGACGGCGATCGAACCGACGCTCCCCGGCAATTCCCCGATCGCCTTCGGAATCATGAGCGCGGGACGGCCCATGAAGTTCACCTGCCAGCCGGGCATACCGCTGCTGAGAGCCGGCTTGGCGCCGAGCATGACGGAGTCGCTAATGACAAAGAGCTGTTTTGGCCAGGACGGATCGAGCGCAACGCCGGCGAGCGCCGGATTCAGTGGCGGCGGTGGCAGGGAGGAAGCGGTCGTGGGCGCCTTGCGTTTGACCGCAGGAGCGTCCCCCGTCGGGGCGGCAACGACCGGACTGCGGCGCCGTTGCGGGGATTTCTGTTTGCTCGCGGCCTCAGTGTTTTGGGGCGCGGGCGCCGGAGCAAGAAAAATGAACGTATCGCGGCCCGGCTGGGCCTGCGCCACGTGATGCGCTCCCAATGCCGATGCGATGACGGCGAGACCCGCACAAATAAGAAACCGGCAGCGCCGGACCGAAGTCCCGCACCGTACCCGCGCCACACTACGCCACATCCGCTGCCTCACGCGCATCGACCGCCGCTATCCGGAACGGTAAGCCGAGCGCGGGCTCGGTTGTCAATGTTGATCCGGCGATGGCGATGGTGCGACGTCGCTCAGCGGGTGTCGGCCGCCGCAGTCAATGTGTGACCGCGACGCTGCCGGATGGCCTTCAGTTCCGCACCGCCACGCAATCGATCGCATTGCGTTTGAAGTAGCTGCAGGCGGCCTCCGCGCTACTCTGATCGAAGCCTGCAAAGCGTGCACGGAAGAGTTCCTGGCCAGCCTTCACGACCCGCTCGGTAAATGGGTTGGCGTTGGCGAGCACGGTCTTGCCGAGATCCTGCGCGCGCCGAATCCGTTCTTTCGCCCGCTCTTCCTCAGGATAGGCCCCGACCTGGATCACCCATTGTCCGCGCGCGACTGCAGGCCGCGTCGGCGCAATGCTCGCCGTCGTCAGCTCGGGGGCGGCGACCGAGGCGGGCGGCGTGCTGCTCGCCGGCGCGGCAGCCCGGGCGACCGGGATCGATCCGAGCTTACAATGCTTCTGAACGAGGGGCGTAATGGCGTCGCGCCATATCCGGTATCCGGCGGGGGTGAGGTGGATGCCGTCGAGGCTGAACTCGTCGCGCAGGAAGCCATCATCGGTTCGCATTTTGGAACGGAAATCGACCACCGTCGCCTTGGTTTCGCGCGCGAGTGCCACATAGGCGGCGTTGAGCTCCGCCACGCTGGGGTTGATTTTGCGCGTGAAGCTCTGTGCGACGGGAAGGACGAGCATCAGATAGACCTGCGCACCGGTGTCGGTGAGCTTTCCGATCGTCTGGCGCACGTTTTCGACGATCGTTTCGGTCGGCACGCTCGACGCGACGTCGTTGACGCCGATCATCAGAAACACGGCTGACGGCTTGAGTTTCGTCACGTCATCGAGCCGCCGCAACACGCCGGCCGAATCGTCGGCTCCGATGCCGCGGTTGGCGACGAAGTGGCAGCCGGTGATCTCGGACCATTGGGCGCGCTCGGTCAGGCTGTCGCCCAGCATGACGACGGTCGTGAAGTCGATCTTGGTCAAGGCGAACATGCCTTCGCGGCGCGCGCGATAGCCCGGCTTCTTGGGCGGTACGCTCGCCTGCGGCTCAGGGGCGGGCGCCGGCTGCGGCTGCTCGACCGCGCGCGGCTGCTCCGGCCCCGCAAGCTGCGGTGGCGGATTTTGCATGGCGGCGACGACAGGAGCAGGCCGGGGGCTCGCCGGGCGCGCATCCGTGCCGATGGCGGTCTTCACGACTGCGGTCATCAACTCGCCGCCGCGCGGGTTGAGGTGGATCGCATCGTAGGTGAGACCGGTCTGCTGCGCGGCCGCGGACCAATCCGCGATCGTCATTTCGGGATGGCGCGCCTTGATGGCGCGCAGCCGTTCATTGACGTAGGGAAAATACCACGCGTACTTGTGATACTGCGACACGGCGGTGCCGCCGCTGATGAGGTCCGGCGTCAGCTCGCGTAGCGTGACCCAAACGACCTTGCGCGCGCCCCGCTCCTTGAGCGCGGCCAGCATGTCTTCGACGGATTTGTCGAACAGGTCCGACCAGCGCTTGAAATTGTGCCGGTCCTTCTCCCACAGCGAGTTGTAACCGAGCGCGACGACCGCGACCGGGCCGGTCGAGGACTGCTGGCGGACGTATTCGTCGAGACCCTTGCGGATCATGATCGCGGGGCGGCCCGTGAACGTCACCTGCCAACCGAGGTCCGACATTCGGTTGATGAAAGTCTGCTTGGCGCCGAGCATGACCGAGTCGGTCACGACGTAGACGTGCTTTCCCCAGGACGGATCGAGCGAAGGGCCGGCCAGAGCGGGATCAAGCGGGGGAGCCGTGATCGGGGCTGCGGCGACCGTGTCGCGCTTGATCTTTGCCTGCGATGCGTCGAATGCCAGAAGTGTCAGAGCGGCGGCCATGACGAGCGTCGCAGCGAATGGCCATCGACCCAGCTCGGTCCGTACGTGCTCAAGCCTCATCGACAAAAGCTCCATCAAGGGCACTTCCCCGGCGGCACGTCAGCGCCATGGGCCGAAGCGCAAATTGAATTCACCGGGAGGCGATGTCGATCGTGTCTCGTTGGCGACGCCGACCGCCGGTGGCCTTCCGACCGCGCGCGGCACCGCCGACGGCACACAATGCTTGGCGATGAGCGGCATCACGGCGTCGCGCCACATCCGATAGCCGTCCGGGATGAGGTGAATGCCGTCGATGGTCAACTCGTCGCGCAAATAGCCATCCTCGTTTCGCATCTCGGAGCGAAAGTCGACCAGCGTCGCTTTGGTCTCCTTCGCGAGCGCGACGTAGGCGGCGTTGAGCTCGGTTATCTTCGGATTGATCTTGCGCGTGAAGATCTGCGCGACCGGGAGAACGAGCGTCAGGTAGACCTGCGCGCGCGCCTTGGTGAGCGTCTTGATCGTCTGGCGTACGTTGTCGACGATGGTCTCGGTCGGCACGCCCGACGCGACGTCGTTGACGCCGATCATCAGAAATACGGCCGACGGCTTGAGCTTCGTGACCTCGTCGAGCCTGCGCACCACGCCCGCGGAATCGTCGGAGCCGATGCCGCGATTGGCGACATAGGGGCAGCCGGTGATCTCCGACCACTGGCCCCCTTCGGTGAGGCTGTCGCCCAGCATCACGACGGTCGCGAAATCGATCTGGCTCAGCGCGAACATGCCCTGGCGAATGCTGCGGTGAGACGGCTTCTTGCTTTCCGCCTGCGCGGTCGCGCCATCGGGATTTGCGGCGAGCGGCGCGATATACATGCAGGCGGCCAGCGCGGGCATCACCAAGATCGACTGCAAGGACAGAGGCCGCATTTCATCTCCGCTTCGAAATGCCTTGAGGCCGTTGTGGTGCGTGCCTCCCGCGGAGGGACATCCAGCACCTGCCGACGAACGCCCCCAAACTCCCCTCGGTTCGAAACACCGGCGCAAGCTGCATCAGCGGGCGCCAGCTAAACCGGACCCTCAAGTATGGTCCGGTCAAACGACGAAATTGTGTCCGGATCTGAACCCGCTCCCAAGACCTTGCGTGCAGATCCGCCACGCAAGATGCTTGCCATTCCGAGGATACCGGCACAGCTCTCGTGAGGTTGCACCGTTTAGCGTTAATAATTGGTTGCAAGCCGTCTTGGCTAGATGGCGGTGCAAGGGAGGTTGATCGTGTTCAAGGACGGGTTGCTCGAGTCGCAGCGGATTCTCGTGACCGGCGGCGGCACCGGGCTCGGTAAGGAGATGGCTGCGCGCTTCGTTCAACTCGGCGCCGAAGTGATCATTTGCGGGCGGCGCAAGTCCGTGTGTGACGCGACAGCGGTGGAATTGGCCGACAAGTATGGCGGCCAGGTCACGAGCTACGGCGTCGACATCCGCAATCCGGCCGCGGTCGACGAGATGGTCGAGGACATTTTTCGCTCAGGCGCGCTGACCGGGCTCGTCAACAACGCCGCCGGCAACTTCATCTCGCGCACCGAGGACCTCTCGCCGAAGGGCTTCGATGCGGTCGCCAACATCGTGATGCACGGCACGTTCTATGTGACGCATGCGGTCGGCCGCCGCTGGATCGCCGCCAAGCTGAAGGGCAGCGTTGTCTCGATCGTGGTGACGTGGATCCACAACAGCGGACCGTTCGTCGTGCCGTCCGCGATGAGCAAGGCGGCTATCGCCACCATGACGCGATCGCTCGCGGTCGAATGGGGCCGCTACGGCATTCGTCTCAATGCGATCGCGCCGGGCGTGTTTCCAACCGAGGGCGCCGGCAAGCGGTTGAGCCCGGGCGCGGACCCCGGCGCGCGCACGCAGAAGATCAACCCGATGGGCCGCCATGGCCGCATGGAGGAACTGCAGAACCTCGCGACATTCCTGCTCGCCGACGGATGCGAATGGCTGAGTGGCGAGACGCTCGCGATCGATGGCGCACAGCATCTGGTCTCCGCCGGCGGCTTCTATGACCTGCGCGAATGGAGCGACGAGCAGTGGCGCACGGCGCGCGACGCGATCCGCGCGCAAAACGACAAGGACCGCGCGGCGCGCGGGCCGTGAGTCGCGCCGACCTATGGGCATTTCCGGGTAAGGCGTCTCGCCAGGTGGAAACGACGATTTGCGAGCTCAGCGATGGCGATCTCGACGCCGTGACAGCGATCGTTGGATCGTTTTCTTTCGCGGAGAGTCGCCACAAAGAAATCATCGCGAATCTCGCAGACGAGTTCACCGAACTGGGCATCAACCGCGTTTTCTTCCTGGCGCGGTTCGATGGACAGCCCGTCGGTATGGTCCAGCTTATTTTGCAGCACGCCGACAACGATCCGGAGCTGGCCGACGGACGAAATGTCGCCCACGCGCACAGTCTCTGGTTGAAAAAACACCTTCATCGTCGTGGGCTCGCAAGCGACCTGATGCGACATGTCGAACGACAGGCAGCAGAACGTGGCTTCACGACACTGACGTTGGGTGTCGAGGTGGACAATGTCGCTGCGGTGGGGCTTTATAAAAAGCTTGAATATCTTGAGTTCAAACGTAAGCAAGGTCGCGTTCCAAGTGAGCAGCTTTTGCTCCTGCGAAAGCGGATTTCGAGATAGCCTTCCGTCCCGAGGACGTGATTTGCCCCTGATCTTGCATTCCCTCGAAGACCTCGATCATCATGGATCACGTGAGGTCGACGCGCGCCCGCCGACATGGTGACGATCATGCAATCAGCTCAATCCGTCGATGTCGGCGCGATCATCGAAGGCATCCGGCGCTGGGTCGAAACGGAAAGCCCGACACGCAACGCCGCGGCGGTCAATCGCATGATCGACGTCGTGCAGTCCGACGTGGCCGGCCTTCCGGTCGCGACGGAACGCGTTCCCGGCCAGCACGGGCTCGCCGACGCGCTGATCGTGCGCAGCGATACGGCCGCGACCGCTCCCGGCATCCTGATCCTGTCGCACATCGACACGGTGCATCCGATCGGGACGCTGAGAGGGCCGCTGCCGTTCCGCCGCGACGGCGAGCGCCTCTACGGACCCGGGATTTACGACATGAAGGGCGGCGCCTATTTGGCGCTCGATGCGTTCCGCCAGGTGATGCCGGCGGGTACGATGCGGCTGCCGGTCACGCACGTCTTCACCCCGGACGAGGAGATCGGTAGTCCCACCTCGCGCGAACTGATCGAGGCGGAGGCAAAGCGCGCGCGCTACGTGCTCGTGACCGAGCCCGCGCGCGACGGCGGCAAGATCGTGACTTCACGCAAGGGGGTCGGGCGCTTCGAGATGAAAGTGACCGGTATTCCGGCGCATTCTGGCTCGCGGCACCAGGACGGCCACAGCGCCATCAAGGAGATGGCGCGGCAAATCCTTAGCATCGAAGCGATGACGGATTACGCCCACGGCGTCACCACCACGGTCGGCATGGTGTCGGGCGGCACCGCGCCGAACGTGATCCCGCAGCATTGCTTTGCCAGCATCGATCTGCGCGTGCGCGACGATGCGGCCGGACACGAATTCGAGACAAAAATTCTAGGGCTTCAGCCGGTCGATTCACGCGTGAAGATCGAGGTGACCGGCGGCATGAACCGCCCGCCGTTCGAGAAGACGCCCGCGATCGACGCCTTGTTCCGCCATGCCCAAGGGCTCGCGCGCGACCTCGGCTTTTCGCTCGAACACACCAGCATGACCGGTGGCGGCAGCGACGGCAATTTCACTGCGGCGCTCGGCGTGCCGACGCTCGATGGGCTCGGCATCGACGGCGACGGTGCGCACACCGAGTGGGAGCACGCTCTCGTTTCGTCGATCGAGCCGCGCACACTGCTGATGCGGCGGCTGCTCGAGACGTTGCAATAGCGCCTGTCAGGAAAAGTGGCGCACCAGCGCAAGGCCGGCGAACAGGCCGCCAATCGACAGTCCGACCGAGGCCACGATGTAGAGCAGCGCGAGCCCGAGTTCGCCGCGCTCATACAGCAACGCGGTATCGAGCGAGAACGCCGAGAACGTCGTGTAGCCGCCGAGGATGCCGGTGGTGAAGAACAGCCGCCAGTGCTGCGGGGCGCCGCCCTTGAACGCAAAATAGGCAGCGAGCAATCCCATCACGAGCGAGCCGGAGACGTTCTCGAACAGCGTCGCGTAGGGAAAGGCCGTGCCGACGAGGCGCGCCATGGCGAGATTGATGCCGTGGCGCAACGCGGCGCCGATCCCGCCGCCGAGAAACACAATGAGGAATCCCATCGCCGTCGTCCTTCTGGTTGCGGGCGAAAAAAAAGCCGCCTTGCGGCGGTGCGGACGGAGTCCTACCGCCAATTTGCGCGGTAGGAGTCATCAGCCGTTGCGGGCGGTTTCGGGGGACTCCATCCCCATCGGCAAAAGCCTATTCCGGCCTGTGGCACACGGTCAACGCGGTACGTCTGGATAGATCGGCGTCATGATTGCCCAAACCTTGGGCGGATTTGTCGTGATTGTATGCAGAGAGTTGCCCGCCGGAAATCCGTGAATCGCTTTCGAATCCGATGCTTAGTCGAACTCGGCCGTTTGGCCTCGATCTTGCTACTCTCTTCTTTCGAAGTCGCAAGCTCGGAGGTCATGCGTGCCCGTCACCATCAAGGCCGAACCCGAAGCGGTGCCAGTCGACCTTACGCGCACGGCGCTCATCATCATCGACATGCAGCGCGATTTCCTCGAGCCGGGCGGTTTCGGGGAGACGCTCGGCAACGACGTGTCGTTGCTCGGCGCCGCGGTCGGCCCCATCCGGGCGGTGCTCAACGCCGCGCGTGCGACCCACATGCTTATCATCCACACCCGCGAGGGGCATCGGCCGGATCTTTCGGATGCCCCGAAGGCGAAGATCGAGCGCGGCCATCCTTCAGTCCGCATCGGCGCGCCGGGGCCGATGGGCCGCATCCTGATCCGCGGCGAGCCCGGCCACGACATCATCAAGGAGCTCTATCCGATCCCGGGCGAGCCGGTGATCGACAAACCGGGCAAGGGCGCGTTCTANNGCGACCGACCTCGACGCGCTGCTGCGGAACTTCGGCGTCCAGCATCTCCTGGTTTGCGGCGTCACCACCGAGGTCTGCGTCAACACGACGGTGCGCGAGGCGAACGACCGCGGCTATCGCTGCATCGTGCTCGCCGATTGCTGCGCGTCCTATTTCCCGGAATTCCACGAGATGGGCCTGAACATGATCAAGGCCCAGGGGGCGATCTTCGGCTGGGTGTCGGATTCCCAGTCGGTGCTGGCGGCGATGGCGCCGCCGGTGCGCAAGCTCGCGAGCGTTTGACCGATCGGGGCGAGGGGGAGAGTCATGGCAACATCGACAACTGCTGAGTTTCAGCCGAAATACTGGACGCCGGGCGACTGGAACGCCTTCTTCGGCTTCGGCACCAACATTCTCGTCAACATGCTGGTGCTCACCGGTCTGCTCCGGTTCGTCCTGAAAATGCCGGACGCAATCGTGTTCGGCCGCATCCTGCCCGCGCTCGGGCTGATGATGTGCCTGTCGACCTTCTACTACGCGTGGCTTGCTTACCGTTTGGCGAAGTCGACCGGGCGCACCGACGTCTGCGCGCTCCCGTCTGGCGTCAGCGTGCCGCACATGTTCGTCGTCACTTTCGTGATCATGCTGCCGATCACGCTCAAGACCGGCGACCCGCTCAAGGGCTGGTCCGCGGGCCTGGTCTGGGTGTTCTTCCAGAGCTTTGTCCTGATGATCGGCGGCTTCGTCGCGCCCTACATCCGCAAAATCACGCCGCGCGCCGCGCTGCTTGGCGCGCTCGCCGGTATCTCGATCACCTTCATCTCGATGCGACCGGCGCTCGAAATGTTCATGACGCCGGCAATCGGCCTGATTTGCTTCGCCATCATCCTGGTGAGCTGGTTCGGTGGCTTCAAATATCCCAAGGGCATTCCGGCGGGTCTCGTCGCCATCGCGGTCGGCATGATCATCGCATGGGGCTCGACCCTGTTTGGCTTCAGCTACGGCGGGATGAGCGTCAAGAACCTGACGGACGCGTTCGCAAACTTCGGTTTCTCGGTCCCGTTGCCGGCGTTCGGCACGGTGTTCTCGGGCTTCGAGTTCCTCGGCGTCATCCTGGTCACCGCGATCCCGTTCGGCATCTACGATCTGGTCGAGGCGATGGACAACGTCGAGAGCGCGGAGGCGGCGGGCGATGCCTATCCGACCACGCGGGTGCTCACGGCGGACGGCGTCGTCAGCCTGATCGGTTGCCTGATGGGCAACCCGTTCATCAACGCGGTCTACATCGGACACCCGGGCTGGAAGGCGATGGGCGGCCG
>PLJS01000135.1 GCA_003140315.1 Hyphomicrobiales bacterium | reverse complement strand
AGCCAATCGGCGGGTTGGTATGAATCGGCGCGATTGACCCTTGAGCGGACATTACCGCAGTTCAGCCAAGCGGCTGTCTGGCTCGGTGAAAATTGGGTAATCGAAACCAACGCCGCCCACCTCCGGCGGCGGGAGGCAAGAGAGATAAAGCAAACGCATCCGGCGGATCGCCTCACCCCGCGACCGCGCTCCAATTTGACGCGAGGTTCTCGGCGGCGCGCAACGACAGGGCAAAGATTGTGTAGGTCGGGTTTGACGCGCCACAGGTCGGGAAGATGCCGGGGCCGGCGACGTAGAGGTTCAGCACCTCGTGGGTTTGGCCGAAGCTGTTGACCACAGAGTTGGCCGCGCCGGTTCCCATAATGGTGCCGCCCATCAGATGGATGGCCGGCATCGCGGTGCGCAGCTGCCATACCTCCTTGGCGTCGGTCGCGCGGGCGATCTTCAGGCCTTCCTCGAAATTGGCATTCCACAGCGCCGCTTCGTTATCGTCGTAGTTGTGGACGATGCGGGCAAGCGGCATGCCGAACTCGTCCTTCTGGGTCACAAGTTCGACGCGGTTCTCGATCTTCGGTTGCTCCTCGCAGGCAGCCGTGAAACGCGCAAAGCCCTTAACGGCGCGCTTCATGAAGGCTGCGAGATCGGGGCCGAACAGGTCGGGCCGGGCGTTGTGCATGCCGGTCAGGCCGCTCGCCTTGGCGGCGCCGCCGCAGACGAGGAGGGTCGAGCCGAAGGCGCCCTTGTGGGCGGTCTTGGAATAGCGCTCGTAGGACATGAATTGTCCGCCGATGGTGCCTTTGGCGCCCTCCAGGTCGTCGTCGAACATTGCATTCGTGACGGCCGTGAAATGCGTCATGATGTATTTGCCGACGAGCCCGCTCGCATTGGCGAGGCCGTTGGGATGCTTGTCGGTCGCGGAGTTGAGCAGGAGTCTCGGGTTCTGCGCCGCCCATGCGGCACACACGACAACGCTCGCCGGCTGGACATGCTTTTCGCCATCTCGGTCGACATATTCGACGCCGGTCGCCTTCTTGCCGGACGCATCGGTGAGGACGCGCGTCACCGTGCTCCACGCCCGCACCTCGGCACCCGCCGTCCGCGCTTCGCCGAGATAGGTCACTTGCGGATTGGCGAGCGCCCCGATCGGACAGCCGACATGGCACCAGCCGTCATAGATGCAGGCAGGCCGGCCCTTGAAGTCAACTGAGTTCATAGCGACCGCCGCTGGCGCCATGCGAATATTGTTGGCGGCGAAGCCCTTGAGCCAGACCTCTCCGTTCTTGAAGGTCTTCATCGGCGGCATCGGGTAGTCGCGGCCGGCCGGCCGCCATAGCTCCTCCGCCTTGGCGTCGCCCGAGATGCCGATGTCGTGCGCAACCTTGTCGTACCACGGCGCCACGTCCTCATAGGCGATCGGCCAGTCGTGGGCGCGGTTGTGCTCGCTCTTGATGCGGAAGTCGTTCGGCAGCAGGCGCGGTACGTTGGCGAACCAGTGCAGTGCGGCGCCGCCGACGCCCCAGCCGCCGTGATAGCCGATCGGCGCGACCTGCTTGCCCTCGAGAATGAAAGGAGGCCCCACCGGCTTGATGCGGCGGCCCCACATGTCCGACGAGATGAGGTCGGTGAGCTGCCAGTCTGGCCCATTATCGATGAGCACGACCTTCTTGCCGGCCTTGGCGAGCACGGCGGCGAATGTCGAGCCGGACGCGCCGGCGCCCGCGATCACGACATCGACTTTTTCATGCGTTGCCATCTCACCATCTCTTGTCCGGCGCGATGTGCGCCAAGTAGGGGACGCCGAGGCTCTCGTAGCCCTCCATGGTGCCGTAGACGACATCGACGGCGTCGCTGCGCAGCACGAAGTAAACGAGCCCGGTCGGCGGACCCTGCCATCCGTCGATCTTGTTCTGGCGGAGCTGATCGATGAAATCGCGCTGCTCGGCGGCCGAAAGCGCGGCGAAACGTTTGCCGCTGCGGGCCGTGCTCGCCTTGTCGACACCGCTGATTGCAGCGCGATAGAAGTTGATGAAGGGCGGCTTGACGTTGACGATGCGGGCTTCGAGCAGCGCCTCGCCGGGCGTGACCGAGACCTGCTGATCGATGAAATGGGCGACGCCTGCCTCGCGCGCGCCCGGCAGCAGTGTCTCGCCCAGCGCTTCGAGGGTCTCGGCCTCCTCGCCACTGAGCATGCGGAACGGCACCGCGCGTGCGCGCGCCTCGCCCGGCGTCATCAGAATGCCGACGCCGCCCGTCGTAAAGGTGAGCATGCCCATGCTCGCCCCTTTGAGAAAGACGCGTCGCTCCATGGCGTCCATGGGCTTCTCCCTGGCTGAACCAACGCTGAGTGCGTCGTTTGAATTTGCTCTAAGGAGAATGAATGATAAAAAAGGAGGCGGATCAACTTGCTTCTCTTCCGAAAGTGCCGAAGGCCATCAAATGCGACCGCGCGTGTTGGCCTCGATGACGGAATAATCGTGAGCGGCCCGAGACATAGGTGACGCTTCGTACCGGACACATGGCTCATTTCCCTATGTCGAGTTCTATCCGAGGCCCGGCAACGCGCGTGCCGTGCAGATCGATGCGGACGGCGCCCGCATCGGGCTGCGCTACCCGGTCGAGTGTGGGCTGGTCGGAGATGCGGCGAAAACGTTGCGCGCGCTATCGTCGCGACTGAAGGCTCGCGACGATCGCAAGTTCCTCCAAGCCGCTCAGAAGAGCGTCAAAACGTGGCGCGAGCAGCTTGCAGAGCAGGGCGCGCTGCGCGACACGCCGATGAAGCCTCAGGTCGTCGCCTATGAGCTCAACCGACTGCTCAACGACGACTGCATTGTGACGACCGATTCAGGCACGAACACCTCATGGGCTGCGCGTTTCCTCGACATCCGCGGCGACATGCAGTTCTCGGTGTCGGGAAACCTCGCCAGCATGGCCTGCGGATTGCCTTATGCGAACGCGGCCGCGCTCGCTTTTCCGGGACGACAGGTCGTGGCGCTCGTCGGCGACGGCGGCCTGAGCATGCTGATGGCGGAACTCGCCACAGCGGCGAAATACGGCCTCAACGTGAAGATCGTCGTGCTGAAGAACGACAGCCTCGGACAGATCAAGTGGGAGCAGATGGCGTTCCTCGGCAATCCCAAGTTTGGTTGCGAGCTGCAGCCGATCGATTACGCCGCTGTCGCGACGGCCTGCGGCGCGCGCGGGTTCAGCGTCGATGATCCCGCGCAATGTGCCGCGATCCTGCGCGAGGTATTGGGCGCGCCCGGCCCCGTGCTGGTTGAAGCGGTTGTCGACGGGAACGAACCGCCGCTGCCGCAGAAAGTGTCATTCGAACAAACGCGACATATGGTCGAGGCGCTCGCGCGCGGCACGCCCAATGCCGGCAAGATCGTGAAGCGTTTAGCCCGCGACACAATTCGCCAGTTGACCTGATCGCGTTCACCGACGGCCTAACACGGCAATTGACGGGCGCCGGCGCTATTCGCAAATGCGCAACCTCCGGCGAGAACAAGCTTTCGACGAGGCCGCCCCGGATTAGCATCACGTCGCCGCACCATTCTCGTTCTGGAGAATGGCGCGACGTCAGCGACTGTCTATTCTCCAAAAGGCCGATCTCTATTTGCTGAGATCCTGCGCCATGGCGAGAGCCGAGCGCGAGCACACACCCCGCCGGTCTGCTCCCACAACGATGTGGTCGTACATCATGAAGTTCGGGCCCCATAGCGAGCCGCATTCGACCAGCGGGAAGGGCTTCAGGGAATGCTCGGATAAGACAAGCCTTCCGCTGGCTTTGCCGTTCAACTGATCCAACGCGGAAAGCTGTGCCGCCCTCCGACTCGCGATATGCGCGCCTATTTCTTGACTTCGCTGTCTTTCACCACGTTGATCGTAATCGGCTCGGACATGACCGGGGGATCATGCGGAACATGGCGGTGGTCACCGAGCAGCAACTGGATCTTGTGTTTGCCGAGCGGCAGCATCACGTCCGCCTCAGTCTGACCTGCTCCGAAATGAAGATGCTTCGGGTCATTTGGAATTGGCTGATCAAGTGCCGGGAGGTCGCTGTCGATCAAGAGATGGTGGTGGCCAGTATTGGGCTTTTCGATGCCGGCGGGAGCAACCCCCATGTTGACCAATCCAAAATGGATCGTGACGTTTTGTGGCACAACGGACCCGTCTCGCAAACCCACGAAGTAGGCCTTGGCCCCCGGAGAGGACGACATGCGCTCCGCCGGCACAGCGACGTGCACGGTGATGCGCTTCGACATAACCGGTGGACTGTGAGGTATATGGTCCTTGTCAGCGAATAATAATTGAAGCGTGTGGTCACCAGGCGATAGCGTTACCGTCTCCTGAGTCTGGCCACCTCCGAAATGAAGATGATGCGGATCGTTCGGAATGGGCTGGTCCAACGGCGGTAGTTCCGTGTCGATCAGCAGGTGATGGTGACCCGAATTCGGACGATCTGCACCGGCGGGCGCAACACCCATGTTCTTCAGGCCGAAATGGATCGTGAGTTCGCTGCCAACTGTTGCATCGTCCTTGAGTTCGGTGAAGTAGACTTCGGCCCCGGGGGGAGACGCCGTGGGCCCGCCTTTCTGTGCAACTATCACACGAATTCGCTGTGACATGACCGGTGGCGTGTGCGGCACGTGAAATTTGTCCGCAAAGAGCAACTGCAGTGTGTGCTCACCCGGCGACAGCATGATCTCCGCTTCGGTCTGGCCGCTACCAAAATGAAGGTGACGAGGATCGTTCGGGATCGGCCCGTTGAGCGGTGGCAGGTTGTCGTCAATGATTAAATGATGATGTCCGGAATTCGGGCGGTCTGATCCAGCGGGCGCAACGCCCATGTTGCGCAGGCCGAAGTGGAGGGTGACTTTTTCGGGAATCGTGTCGCCGTCCTTGAGGTCGATGAAATAAACTTCGGCGCCCGGTGCCGATGTGGTCAGCCGTTCGCCGCGCCGCTCCGCGACAGCCCCGCTGCCCATTACAGCCGCCAGGAGAAGACACGGCAGCAGCGCGTTCCTCACGCGCCTCGCGTTCTTGCAGTCGGCCGCGAACTTCTTGAGCACATGCATCAATCCACCCTTTCGGGGTTTTTCTCGCGCTGATTGTCTGACCATCCCGGTGGCTGACTGGATGGCAGCTACGCAGGTTCGCAGGTGTACACCAACCCAAGATAATCATGCCCCTGACGTACTATGTTGACAACAGCGAGCTGGTCATGGCTGTGCGACGAGACAGCGGCAAGAGCGCCTCGCTGTCCTGAAGGTAGAAGACTAAAGTCTGCCACACTTAGTTGACAATTTGGCCTATCGACGCTCTCGGATGGTCGGGGCACCTCGGACAGGGCGCAGTGACGTCCGCTTGGTTGTCGGAAAGAGTGCGTCGGTCTATAAGCAACGACAACAACTTTGGCGTTTTTGGGAGGCGGCTGGTCATGTTGCGTGACGTCCGGATGGGGGCCAGGTGCCTGAAGCCGATTGCCTAAGCAACAAGGCGACCGATCGTGCTTTTCGCGGTCTGAAGGGCTTTCCGCCAGACTTCCTCCACCGGCTTGCCTGTCAACATTCAGGGCGCAGCATCACGCTACCCCTTTTGTTTGTCCTGGCTTTTCTTGCAGTTTTGCTTCCCCAGCGAGCGACCGGCCAACAAGGCGATCGCGTTGCACTGTTCATCGGCAACTCCAGCTACCCGGACTCCAGCACTCCACTCACGACCATCCTCCGGGATACGAGAACGCTCGCCGATGAAGTCCGTCGCGTCGACTTCCAGATCGAGGTTAAGGAGAACGTTGGCAAGAACGAATTGAAGCGCGCGATTGACGCGTTCATGACCAAGATCAAGAGCGGCACCGAAGCGCTATTCTATTTCGGCGGATTTGCGATTCAAGCCGATCATCGCAGCTACTTCATCCCGGTCGATGCACAGATATGGTCCGAGGCTGACGTACGACGCGACGGGATCAGCTTCGATGACCTGCTTGCAGAAGCACGTCGTCGTGGCGCCAAGGTGACGATCCTGATCGTGGACGCCTCGCGGCGTAACCCCTACGAACAGCGCTTCCGTGACGCACCCGCTGGACTGGCGCCGCTCGTCACGACCGACGGTACGCTCGCGCTCTTTTCCGCCGCGCCGGGCACCGTCGCGCCTGATCGCGATGGCGCCATGCCGAACAGCGTTCTTGTCACCGAGCTGATCAAAGAGTTGCGCGTGCCCAACCAATCGGCTGAAACGGCCTTTAACCGGACGAGCACCGGTGTGTCTCGCGCGTCCAACAATGAGGTCACGCCCTGGGTAACGTCTTCGCTGCCCGAGGAGTTCTATTTCCGGCCGAGGCAGCCTTCCATCCGATCGACACAAGCACCAGCTCCGGCTCCAGTGCCGACTCCAACCCCGGCGCGTGCGCCGACGCCAACTCCTGCTCCAGATCCGGTGCCACCCCCGGTTCCAGCGCCTGGGCCAACACAGGGAGGCCCCCCTCTGCGACCGCCTGTCGCTAAAACCGAGACGGACAGCGATCCCCAGCCAGGCCCGAGACCGCGTGCGCCCGCACAATTCACACCGGGTCAAGTCTTTCGCGATTGTTCCAACTGCCCCGAGATGGTGGTTCTGGCGGGCGGCGCATTCACTATGGGCGCCAACATCGACTACGCGACTCCGTCGCATAATGTGACGATCAGCAGGCCGTTCGCGATCGGCCGCTATGAAGTGACTTTTGCCGAATGGGACGCGTGCCTGAACGAGAAAGGCTGCAAGTCCCGGCCTGGTGATCGCGGTTGGGGTCGAAACAGAAATCCCGTCATAAATGTGAGCTGGCTTGACGCGAAGGAATTCGCCGCTTGGCTGTCACAGAAGACAGGACAGAAGTATCGCCTCCCGACCGAGGCAGAATGGGAATATGCTGCCCGCGCCAATACACGCACCACTTACTGGTGGGGCGCTGACGTCGGAACGCGCCGCGCGAATTGCCAGGATTGCGGCACTGGCCAGCCGCAGAGGACCCAGTCAGTTGGCTCCTTCCAACCAAATGGCTTTGGCCTGTACGACACGTCTGGCAATGTCGCCGAATGGGTCGAAGATTGCTGGAACCCAAGCTTTCAAGGCGCGCCCGCGGACGGCTCCGCGTGGCTTTCGGGGCAGTGTCAGTTGCGTGTGCTGCGAGGCGGAGCGTTCGACAGCGCCGCGACGTATGTAGGTGCGGCCTCTCGATTCAGATACGACTACGACGTGCCGTATAGCGCCAATGGGTTTCGGTTGGTGCGCGAGCTGCCCTGATCGAGAGCCGCCTTATGGGCGTCACTGTCCAGAATGCAATCAACGCCGCGCAGGTCCCACAATGACCTTATCATGGAGGCGCGAGCGACAGCGGGCAAGCTGTAGCCGCGACGGCGGATTGATCTCTTGCGCGGTAACTGCTGTGAAGGCGTCTCGCCGTTCAACGTTCGAGCGTGGTCTTTCGAAGCCTTTCAGGACTTGAATTGGGTCAGCGCATCTGAATTTTGTAGCCCCGATAGGTTGGGCCTCGTGCCCGCATGGACGAATGCATGACGCACGACGCAACGAGGCGCGGATGGCTTAGGGGGGGCGGCTATTTCCGCAAATTCGTCGCCTCTTTCGTTGGCCTCGTCGTCCTCGTGCTTGCGGTCAACGCAAGCCTCGAAACATTTGTTGTCTATCGCGACGCCACCGATGGCGTCGTCATTGCACACAGTGAAAAGGCGGAGGCTACGGCGCGACGCATCGAGCAGGCCCTGACGGAAATCGAGCGACAGATCGGCTCGGCAACGCGCGCGAGCACCACAACCATTGAACAACGACGGTCCGACTATGAGCTTTTGCTGCAGCAAGTGCCGTCAATTGATCGACTGATTCAACTCGACAGCACCGGGATGGAACTGCTGCGGGCGACGCGGCAGGAAGTCGTTGTGCGGAGTGGCATCGATTACTCGATCGACCCGCGTTACAAGGACGCCAAGGGCCAAGTGATCTGGTGGTCTCCGATATATTTCAACGGCCGCGCGCCATATGTTGCCGTTGCGATCGCGCATTCTGGACAGAATGCAGGCTCGACCGTTGCGGAAATCAGTCTCAAGTTCCTCGAGAATTTTTTCGAGCGTAGTCAAGTCGG
Organism: Hyphomicrobiales bacterium; assembly: GCA_003140315.1. Taxonomy (GTDB): domain Bacteria; phylum Pseudomonadota; class Alphaproteobacteria; order Rhizobiales; family Xanthobacteraceae; genus PALSA-894. The sequence continues at coordinate 27,242 of PLJS01000135.1, read as the reverse complement.
CGCCGACAGCGAAGCGTACGTTGTCGACCCGAGCGGCCGGCTTCTCAGCACCTCCAAATCGAACTATAGTCTCGGCGCGAGCCTTTCCGCCCTGCCGCAAGTCGCGGCTATGCTCGGCCAGAACCGAGAAGGTGTGTCAACCGGCGAGGATGATAGCCAGCAGCCGGTTCTGGTAGGAGCGGCGGTTGTCGCGCAGCGCAACTGGTATGTCTTCTTTCAGCAACCGCTGAGCATCGCGCTCGAACCCGTTTACACTTTGCTATATCGCACGCTCTGGCTGATCTGTCTTGGCATCGTGCTTTCAGTGCTCGCCGGGATGCTGCTGGCGCGGAGGCTCGTCACTCCGATCCGCGCCCTGCAGGTTGGCGCGCGGCAATTGGAGGTAAGCAATTTTGGCTACCGGATTGACGTTCGGACCGGTGACGAGATTGGCGAATTGGCCGAACAGTTCAATCGCATGGCTGACCAGTTGCAGGGGTCATATGCGCGGCTCGAACAAAAGGTCGCCGAGAGGACGCGCGATCTGGCGCAGTCAATCAGGGAGTTGAAGGCGCTTGAGGAGATAGGGCGCGCGCTTGCCTCGTCGCTGGATCTGAACGCGGTACTGCGAACAATTGTGACGCGTGCAGTGAAACTTTCGCAGGCCGAAGCTGGTGCCATATACAGCTACGATGCAGCTACCAACGCGTTCAGACTCGCCGAACCGGACGGACTCGATCAAACGTTCGTCGATGCAGTGCACGCGACGCGCGTTGCCTTCGATGCGAGCGTGTTGGGTGGTGCTGCCAGGACTCGCGGACCTATCTCTATCCCCGATCTTGCCAAATCGCCGAACTATCCTCTCAAAGAGCTGACGCTATCGTCCGGGTTCAATTCTTTGCTCATCGTGCCGCTCGCTACGCAGGACGAGGTATTCGGTGCACTCGTGCTACAACGGCGTAGCAAGGGTGAATTTCCGTTGCGTACGATCGAGTTGATCCAGACGTTCGCGCATCAATCGGTGCTGGCGATGCACAACGCCGGCTTGTTCCAGACGATCGAGCAGAAGGGACGCGAGCTTGCCACCGCCAGCGCCCACAAGTCGCAGTTTTTCGCGAATATGAGTCATGAGTTGCGGACCCCACTGAACGCCGTGCTCGGCTACTCCGAGTTGCTTGCTGATGGCATTTACGGTGCGATGCCGGAAAAGGCTGCGGAGATTCTTGAGCGCATCCAGGCTAACGGCAAGCATCTGCTCGGGTTGATCAACGATGTGCTGGATCTTTCCAAGATCGAGGCTGGCCAACTGACTTTGGCGCTGGACGAGTATTCGGTCGAGAGCGTGGTCCAATCGGTTGTCGCTGCGACAGGCTCGCTTGCAGAAGCCAAGGGCATCAAAGTGACGACCACCGTCGCTGCCGATCTGCCGATAGCGCGTGGTGACGAGCGACGCCTGACTCAGGTGCTGCTCAATCTTGTGAGCAATGCGATCAAATTCACGGACGCCGGCTCGGTCGACATCGGCGCGAAAGCCGTCGAAGGCGAGTTCAACATCTCGGTGCGAGATACCGGACCGGGAATTCCGCCAACGGATCACCAGAAGATCTTCGAAGAATTCCAGCAAGTCGACAGCAGCAGCACCCGCGCCAAGGGCGGTACCGGATTGGGGCTGTCGATCTCTCGGCGTCTCGTCCAAATGCACGGCGGTCGTATCGACCTGGAATCAGAACTCGGTGTAGGCTCGACATTCACTATCATCGTACCCATCCGCGTGGACGAGCAGAGAGAACCAGCTTGAGCAAGCGCATTCTGGTCATCGAGGATACCGAGGACAATCGGCGCATCCTGCGCGACCTACTCACCAATGCCGGCTTCGAGCTGATCGAGGCGGTTGATGGCGAGAAAGGAGTATTCGCAGCCGTTGAGGTCAACCCCGATCTCATCCTCATGGACATTCAGCTACCGATCATCGACGGTTACGAGGCGACACGCCGGATCAAGGCGAATCCTGCCACGCGGCACATCCCGATCATCGCGGTGACCTCGTATGCACTTTCGGGCGACGAAGCGAAGGCGCGCGAAGCGGGATGCGATGATTACATCGCCAAACCATTCAGCCCGCGGCAAATTCTGGCAGTCGTGCGCAAGTACCTTGCTGTTTAGCTACGAGGAGGAATCGGTTGCGAACACCTGCTCGTATTCTTGCTGTCGACGACATCCCGACAAATCTCGATATCCTACGCATGCGGCTCGAGTCGCACGGGTACGAGGTGGTGACCGCTGCGGACGGCGAGGAGGCGCTGATACGCTTGCGCGAGCAGGACCCTGACCTTGTCCTCCTCGACATCATGATGCCCAAGCTCGACGGCATCGCTGTCCTCAAGCAAATGAAGAAGCTTGCCGGCGATGACTTTCTCCCCGTCATTCTGGTGACGGCCAAGGCCGACACGCGCGACATGATCGCCGGGCTCGAAGCCGGCGGCGACGACTACCTGACCAAGCCGTTCGAGCAGTCTGCGCTACTGGCGCGCGTGCGTTCGCTGCTCCGGGTCAAGCAACTGCACGACGAGGTACAGGGGCAGACTGCTCTGCTGAGGGAACAATCCCAACAGCTAGCAGACTTGAATCGCACGCTCGAGCAGCGCGTAGCCGAGCAAGTGGCGGAAATAGAGCGCATCAGGCGGCTGGAACGTTTCCTGGCGCCGCAGTTAGTGAAGATGATCGCATCGTCTGACAGCCCGGACTCGGCACTTGCGAGCCACCGGCGAGAAATCACGGTTATATTTTGCGATCTACGAGGCTTCACCGCCTTCACCGACACATCCGAGCCAGAAGAAGTGATGGCGGTGTTGCGCGAGTATCACCATGACTTGGGCGAGTTGATCTTCGAGCACGAGGGCACGCTCGATCGATTCATCGGGGATGGGATCATGATCGTGTTCAACGATCCAATCCCCTGTGAAGACCACTCAGCGCGGGCTGTCCGACTTTCCATTGCCATGCGTGCGCGCGTTGCGGAGCTGTCAACGACATGGGGTAGCCGCGGTCATGATCTCGGCTTCGGAGTCGGGATCGCATCAGGTTATGCAACGCTCGGACAAGTCGGCTTCGAAAAGCGGCGCGAATATACTGCGATAGGACGTGTGACGAACCTGGCGGCCCGTCTGTGCAGCGAGGCGACGGCGGGCCAGATCGTGATTGCGCGGGGCGTATTCAACACAGTCGAGCCGCACGTGCAGGCTGCGCCCCTGCGCGAACTGAATGTCAAGGGCTTTAGTCGCCCCGTTCAGGCTTATGAAGTGTTGAGTTGGCGTGAAGATAGCGCGAAGCCGAAATCAGCACCGGCGGTTTCGCCAAGCGAATCTTGACGCAGCCAGTCTCGACGCGCTTCAGAGTTCCGCTTCGACTTCCAGCACCGCGCGCTTCTCAACGCAATAATATGAGGAGATGCGCGTCGCGTTTCCAATCGTTGAGAATGCGGCTCGCCGTCTTTCGTGCAATTCCTGCCGTGGCGCCAAGATCGCCATGTCCGATTTCTTGCCGGATCACGATGCGGCCGCTACGTCATGACCTAAAGCGACGCTCGGCGCCCGCGCAGCCTTCGATTGTGACGGGATGGATTGTCGCATTTCGGCTTTCTGCGCCGAGTTTCAGACAGCTTGCGTACGTTAGACGCTCACGGAGGCGTCCTGACGCACGTGCGCTTCGCAATCCGCGAGGCCGACGATTATTTCGTTTGGCTTTCCGCGGAGGGCCTTGCCAGGTCGGCTTCGCCAAGGGCGAAAAGGGTCTGGTTGTCGATAATGCCGCTCGCCTTGATGCCGTATGTAGTCTGAAAAGTCCGTACAGCGACCTGCATCTGCGGATGCAGAATGCCATCGATCGGGCCAGGGTCGAAACCCCTTCCCTTCAAAGCGACTTGAACGCGGCGGGTGCCGTCGGAGCTTAGAGTTGGCGTCGCGTTGGGGTCGATATCCGCTAGATCAACGTCGCTACTCGTGATGGCCGTCGCCGAGGGAGGCACGGTGGCTGCAGGCGCGGTCGGGGCAGGTGCGGTGGGGGCAAGTGCGGTCGGGGCAAGTGCGGTCGGAGTAGGTGCGGTCGGGGCAGACGCACTCGGGGCGGGCACGGTCGGGGCAGACGCACTCGGGGCTGGCACGGTCGGGGTAGACGCACTCGGGGCAGGCGCGGCCGGGGCGGGTGCGGTCGGGGCACGAGACGGCGCGACCGGGCTATCTTTGGCGATAGCTGGAGCGGCGGAAGGGTTAAGCCGTTGCTGCTCGAATGGGTGTGAGGTGTTCGGTTGTCCGATCCTTCCCGGCGTCCCCCGCTCAAAGTGGGGTGCGGCGTTCGGCTGTTCGAACCTTCTCCGCATCCCCGGCGTCATGGCATCCCTTTCTCGCCAAGGCTCGGGCCGTGCACCACGGCTTCTCGGGTTCGGGAAGCACGTCCCTCCAACGACGAAAACGTTAGCCCCACATTGTTCGAGAGTCGCGAAGCTACAATTCTCGCGGCCACCCTGTAGCCGCGCGCACCACGCGCCTTGGGCGGACGCGATTGTGGAAGAGCTAACCAGCGAGAGCAGCGCGCAGGCCGACAGCCACGCCAAGCGATGGTCCATGGCATCCTCCGTGATCCAGGGCGCTCTGTAGCGTACAGGATCAAACACGATTTTATGCGAGAAGCCAAGGTGATCCGCCGATGTCACGTTCGTGATAGGGACGGGAGGAACTTGCTGGTGCAGTCAGCGTAAAACGCGGATGATCGTTCGCCTCAATGGTTGACCAGGCGTTGGCAAGAAAACTGTCGAGGAATTGATGGCGCGACGCCGAACGCGCGCTCCATTCACAATCACATACTCATGACGTGGCGATCGTCTGCTCGGACTGTTGGGCACTGCGGGACCTCTCTCGTGCTTGATCGCTGGCTGCCGCAAAAGCTTGCTCGATTGCATTTTCGCGGCCGGGCGACCCGAATGTCGGTGAGTTCGCCGGTTCAAAGCCGACGAAGTGCCGGACGACGCGATGAACGGCTGACGCGGTCGGGTTCCTTTGGAATCGTTTCGCGATAGCGGGAACGGGAGGAATCTTCCATCATCCGATCACATCGAGACCATGAAGGAGCGGCGCTCCAATGAAACTCAGAACGAAAGCCGCCCGTTTTTGCACCGTCGGACCTGGGCAGCTTTCCTTTTCAATTTTGTTCGCTGGTTCTATCGCATCGGCCGGTTTGATCGTGCATTCATTGCCGAATAGGCGGGCGGCGCGACCTTCGCTTCAAACTGTTCGACATGCTGTGGCAGATACGTACGCAACGTAGCCGCCGCTTGTTCCCAGCTCTTCGCGGCGCCCCGCGGCCAGTGCGCAAGGCCATCCTTGATGAGGTATGTCGGGGCGCTCGGTGCCTGCGACTGAAGCTCGTGCAGCGCGCCCTGGATCGCCTTGAAGCTCTGGTGGAAGAACAGGATGTCCGCGAACGCCAGCAAGTCCTTCGTGAGATTCGCCTCCGCGACGGGATTGCGCCCCTTGAGACCGAGCCGGTCAGAGATCGAATCCGTGAGCGCGACGCGATGGCTGTCGAACGAGGTCCCGCGCCCGTCGCGCTTCGGTAGCGACGGATAGGTTCGGTTAACGTAATTGGTGAGCAGCGTGGAGCGCGAGCTTTGGATCGTATCTGCGTCGTGGCTCATCCGCGGCGCTATGGTCGACAGGAAGTCGGGCAGGTTGGCCCAATTCTCCAGTTCTAGAACGCAGTCGTCCAGCAGCTTGTTCTCGCCCGGCTCGCTCTCGAGTCGGATCAGCTGTGCCTCGAAATCGCGGAGCACGCGCCGGCTCGGCTTGCGCGGCAGGATGTGCTCGCGATATTCCGATTCAAGCGTTGCAAGCTGCGTGGGCGCGGGGACCATTGTGCGAATCTGCTCGAACCGCGCCTCGATGTCGGCGCGCAATTGCGGAGGTCTGCGCTTGTCCGCAACTGCCGCCGCCTGCGGCGCAGACTCGGCGCGGTTCTTAAGAAAGCTGTCACGATGCGCGATTCCGGCGCGAATAAGGTCGGTGAGTCTCGCCGCTTCCTCGAGGGCTATCCAGGTTCCAAGTTCACGGCTGCTGCGCAGGTAGCTACGAAGCCCCTCCGCCTTCTCGATCGCGTCGCGGGCATTCGCCGAGTCGGCGCCTTGGTCCTCCTTCAACTCGGAGGCCTCGTCCTCAAGCGACTCCGCACTTTCCTCCACTTGAGACTCGTCGTTCAGTATAGCCACGATCGGGCCGGCCTCGGCCATAATCTCGTTCGACCCGCTGAGCGAGATCCGCGCCGCTGTGAGTTGCTGCGCCATGCCACTCTCGGTGAGGACGCGCCAGCCTTGGATCTGTCGCGGCAGATCAAGGTTCTGGGCGACGAGTTGGGGTGTTCCTCGCAGCACGCCGAGGCGACGCGCAAGATGGCCGGACGTGTCGTGGCGCTCGCCGAGTACATTGCTTTGAATATCGGAGATCAGATCGGGGCGACGCGCGACGATCGACGCGACCACCGGATCAAGTCGAAACGCGGCGTAACCGCCGATCCGCTGCAGTACTTCCTCAGCGGCAGGGCCACCGGCGGCGGCAATACAGGCAAGCTCCGCGACCGCAATTGGGGCAAGGTCGTCCCAGCGGGCCTGCGCGATGGACGATATGAGCGCCGGACTGCGAACCTGTGATTTCAACAATGTGATGAATGAGCTTCGCCGGGCGTCCGCTTCCGTAGTCCGGATCTCGCCGGGTTCGTGTGCGACATCGGCTTCGAGGTCCGCGGCGCGTGCTAGCATCTCATGCAGCACGGGGTCATTGTCGTCGAAGGTGACCGAGGCGAGCCCGTCAATACCGACACGTAGCAGCCGCGCCTTTTGGCTGCCGCCCGGATCCTCGGGATATACGACGATGTCGCCGTCGCGCGCCCAGTTGCTAACGATGCCGACATCGTCCCCGAGCGTCGCCCCAAAGAACTCCATTTCGATCGCGACGTTCCCGGCGGGCGACGCCGTCCGTGGAAGGGGCCGGATCGTCGCACCATCTTCCTCGACCACCCCGTGCAACGTCAAAGCATGCGACAGGTTGAACAATGCGGCCCAGTGAGGAGCGTCGACGGCATTCGGCAACTCGTCGGGATCGTTGAGCGCGTTCCGCACGTCCTCGAAGGTCAGCGGATTGATGATGGGATCGCCGGCGCGCCGTTGCGTTCTGATCCAGTCGCGCAGGTGACGGCGTTGGTTCATGACGTGCACCACCCACATGCGCTGCAACGACGCTTCGATGTCGTCGCCTGTGCCGGAGACGCGAATGCGGATGGCGATCTTCGGCGGCACCTCGCGCTGCCACAGGTCCAGTAGTGCGAATGCCGCGGCATCGATACGGTTGGGCCGGCCGGCGACCGGTTCGACGGCCTCGATCGTTACGCTGCTCTCGCGCGACGGCCACACGCGCCGCGATGGCGAAATGCGCATTGCGGCCGGTACGCGGCCCAGATATTCGACTTGGCGTTTCTGGCGAAGCGCCCAGACGAGTCGATCTCCAGAGCGTTTGATCTGCTCACCTTCAAATCGATCCGCTTTCGTCGCTGCCGCAACTGCGGCGATCCTGAAAAATTCGTCGCGCCCGGGCTGCGGTAGTTCGGTCATCAGGAGTCGCCACTCGCCGCCCACGACCTCGTTTTCGCGCACAAGGTGAAGCAGCAGCTCGTCACCCTCGCGCACGCGGATGGAAACATGCTCGTGGCGAGGCGGAAGTGTGATGACCCAGAATTTAGACGCTGACGTGCGGATGTCGACCAGATCGATCAACGTGACGCCGTTCTTGAAGTCGTTGTTGGCGCACGACGTGATGACGAATTCGTACCAGGGCGCGATCAGGCCCGCGATGTCGCTGACGCCGAAGAAGCCGAGCACGAGGGAGGCCCCGCCGTCCCAGAACGCTTCAAGCCTTTCGCGCCACATTCTACCGAGACCGAGGTCATCGAGTGTCGCGCCCCTATCGCGCGGATCAAGCGATTGTATAATATGGATCGCAGGGTTTGGAAGATATGGGCGAGAAGCTCACGATTTGCCTGATCGGGCCGCACAAGGGCGGCAAATCGTCGGTCCTCGCGACCTTGACCGATTGCATCAAGCAAGGTGTCCATGGTTACCCGCTGCAGATGCGTCCTTCGCTACAAACGATCACCTCCGACGATTTCCACAACACGAGCGGCACGGCCACACGCAACATCCTAGGCGTCGAAAGCGGCCTTTACGAGACGCTGCGCAAGGACTTCGCCGACGGTATCAGCGCCACCGACACTTTGGAAACCTACGGCTATTTCTTCCGCCTGGATCTGAACGGGCAGCATCCCCGCATTGATCCCGCTCGCCTGCCGATCACGATGCAGGTCGTCGACGCCGCCGGTGAGATCGCCATTCCTCAAGGGGGTACGACGGTTCCGGAAAGTATCCGGGGCCAATTTTCCGAGCAGATCGTGAACGCCGACGCGCTCATTTTCTGCGTCCCGCTCGTCAGCCTCGAAAACACCGACTGGATCCCGCTGATGTCGGATTTGATCGACCGGCTTGCGGGAACGCCGGAGAAAAAGCTCAAACGAGTCGTTGTCGCGTTCACGCAGTATGAACGCATGTTCGTGCGCCTTGGCCCGAGTGCGTTCACGTATGCATGCGACCCGCGGGTGGCGCTGTACGTCGTGCGCGACTCGCTTGCCGCGACGCCTTGGCTCGAGGGTCTGCGCGGCCTCGCTAACGACAATATTGAAGTGCGCTTCACGGTCACGTCAGCCTACGGGTTCTCGCGAAAGTTCCATAATCCCAATATCGACCCGCATGCCCAAGGCGAGGAAAAGCGGTTTCGCCGAGTTGGGGTTGCGACCAGCCGGGCGCTCAACGAGTTCTGGCGTCCGTTTCTGACCGCCGAACCGGTCCTCTACGCGGCGCTCGGCGAGGACAGTGCCTTCACATTCTCCTATGACGACATCGACGGGGTTCGTCGCCCCGAGCGGACAGTCCTGACGCCCGGCAATGCTTCGCCGGGGAGCACGACGCGGGTGAACATCAGTCAACGCAAACGCACATTCTGGGAACTCATCAAGGATACGTTGGACGTCAACCGTGGGGACTAGGGCGCGCGTTGCGCAGATGGCTAACAGTTCATTAACACGCTCGTAACTATCGTCCGTGGAGATCTAGTCCCGTCTCACGCGGAGCGACGGTTATGCTGGCGCAGCAGCACGCGACCGGAACAGCCATGACGGCAATTCAGATCGAGTATCTCAACTATGGAAAGTTGACTGTCGGCGAGAACCGTCGCGTTCCTTCGAGCGAAGGCTACGGCGTTACGCGCCGCAGCAAGGGCCTCAGCCACATCCCCGAAGGCAGTTTTCTCCCGGCCGGCCTGCTCGAAATCAAGAAGTTCGATCGCGACATGATCGACGAAGCAGCGCGCAAGCAAGGCTGTTTCTTCCTGCGCACGGTGCGCAACGGCAGCAACAAGGTTGTCATCGTGCGTTCCCGCTTTCGCCCCGAAGATGGGGAGGACGGCAGCGGACGAATGTATCAGCAGACGGCCGTCTGGGTCGTGCGCCCCACCGACTGGGCCGACAATCCCGCAGGAATTCTCGCGGAGGCGCGCCGCTCGCTCACGGCTCAACCCGATCTGCTCGATGAACCCTCACGTGACCGCATTGATATCGATCCCCTTACGCCGAGCATCGCTCCGCGCAGCAACATCAAGGCGCAGTTGTCGATCGGCGCCAAGATGATCCTCAACATGCTGCTGCCGTCGACCTTGCAGGGCGACGACGGCGATACATCGGAGGATCGTGGCATTTTCTTCGGAAAAGGCGATTTCCCCGACGAAGCTGCATTTCTCGCCACAGTGGGCGAAGCGCTTGCGGAGCTTGGTCCCACGTTCGGACGGTGGGACGAGATTTCCTGCGCATCGGGCGTACGCTGCGAATGCAGAGGTCTGTTCATTCGTTACCTGCCATCCGACGTGCCGCAAGGCCTGGTGGAAATCTCCGAGCGCAGCATTCGCGATCGGCTCGCGCGGCTTGGGTCGCCGCGCGGTCGGGCAAGGTTGTCGGGCGACACGTTCCCGTCCCCTTCAACGAAGGAAATTAACTTTGGCAAGCCGAAGAGCCCCGGCTCTTTCGTCGTCACCAAGATCGGCGAGCCGAAGCCTTCCGTCCAGGCCGCACCGGTCGACCTCGTGGTTGCGTCGCCTGGAAACGGCCCAGTTTCGGGCGAATTTCAGCGTCGTCAAACGCGCTTGCGCGATGAGCCCGCGGAATCCGCCCGGCGTGACTTGCAGGTCGGCTCGCCCGATGCAACGACCGTGCAAGTCACCGATTTCCACGCCACGCTCGACGACTATCGAAAGCGGCCTTCGGCGCATACTGCCAACCTGCTGCTGGGCGCGGCCAAGGCATTGCTCCAATCCATCGGCAGCAGCGCGCTTTCGTTCAATGCAAACATCCAGGACTTGGCTTCAAATGAATTGACGACTCTGCAAGACGTGCAGTTGCTGCTGCGTCAGGACCTCAAATCGATCGCGCTTGGCGGCTTGATGGACCTGGCCCTCCTGTTCGATCGCGCCGAACAGCCCGCAGACTTTCGCCAATATGCCGAGCCCATCTTCGCGGAGCTGCGCTACCGCGTCTCGACCATGAAGATACTGCTCCCTCAAGAGCTCGATTTGTTGATGGAATCGAACTTGTTCAGGCCCGAGAAGAGAATCTCGGCTTTGAGCACCGTCGTCAACGATTCTGAACTCCTGAGACGGTGGCTTAGCGGAGCGAGAGCGAAGGGCAACCGTCCCGCCAATCCGGATCGCCACATCGCGTCCATGTTGAGGATGTTGGGCGAGCGGCTTCCCGACATTTTCACGGAGCCGTTCCATCTGGCCAACTTGGAAAGCTGGGCCACGGGAATCCATGGGCAGTATCTGGTCACCCCGCAGGCGATTCTTGGTCCGGCCCAGTATGGCAGCGCCGCTCGGTTGATGATGTTCGTCTTTGTCCCGCAATACATTTTGACATTGCAAACCGGCGACTGACTCGCTGCGGCTGTCACGGCCAAATCATCGTTCCGACATAAGGATTGCGGCGTCCAACGTATCGCGCGACGAAGGACGCGCTAGATTTCCGCCTCGCACCCAATAAGATGCGAGCTGTCCGTATCCCGCAACTCTTCGCAGTGAGAATGTCGGTTCTTTTGACCAACCAAACGTCGGCAAGGCGCGTCGATTTCAATCGAATGGGTCCGGGCAGTCCAGTCCGCATCCCTTTCGACCTCGACTCGGGCGAGCAGCAGATTGCGCTCGCCGACGTCGGGCTCGGCCATTGCCCGGAGCCGCAGGCGCGCCTGCATGTCGCCGGACGCGACGATGCCGCGTTCAGGCTCTCCGCCGGTGGTGCGACCAGCTCGCAGGTGGTCGTGCGCGCGACAGAGACGGCGCGCCTCGAAATCGACCGCAAGGCGCTCGATGCCGCCGCAGCGAACGGTCTTTCCTCGGTCACGCTGCGGGGCAGCCTCACGCGCCGCCTGAAGGACCGCGACTCGCCGGCGGCCCCGATCGAAATCATCGTTGAGCTATTTCGATCTGGCCCGCCGATCCCGCGGATCAGTTTCACGCCGGTCGTCGAGCTCGATGCCCATTCCACCGTGCCGGAGGACGATCACGTCAGGCTTGGTCGTGTCGAGATAGCGGCTAGGCAGTCCGGCGTGCTCAGCACCGGACGCGCGCGGATCACGATCACACCCTCGATCGTACTGTCAGGCGAGGCGCCGCCAAACCCGAGCTTTCGTGTGCGGCGGCCGGCGCAGGACGCCGACGATCCCGTGTGGTACGAGACCGGCCTGCCGTTCATGGATGAGCTTCAGCTCAATCCGGCGGAAGGTCGCTTCGATCTCGACCACATCGATATAGGTCTCCCTTACCCGATATTTCGTGATTGGCTGCGGCGACGCGCCGCTGGGCCGCGTGCCGAACAGCGAATCTCCCTGCGCCTGACAATCACGATCAGCACGTCGAACGATCCGCCTGTCGTGTTGATCGAGCAATTCAAGGTTCACACCATCGACGTGACCGGCTCGCTGCCTGACACGATGACATTCTCGGGGCTGGGCCCCACACTGGTGCTGCCGGTCACGGCCCAGTCGGGCGAGATCAGGCGCTACATGCTCGCGCAGATCCCCGTGAGGCCGTCGGCGGACCGCGCCGGTTACGACGTTGCGCCGCGGGCGCTCGACATCCGCTATGATGGCCTCGGCATTGCGCACCTGAAGATCGAATACCGCCTTCACATGAACGGATCCGATGGGCCGATCTGCTCCGCCGAGGGAATCGAGCTCGAATCCGAGCAGACTGCGCGGGCGCCGCTCGATCTCGCCGGATTGCTGGGAGACTTCGGCGAGTTCGGCGCCGAGGCCGAGCTGACGTGCATTGTGTCCGTGCTCGCGAGCGTCAAGAGTCTTGATGGCGAAACAACCGAAAGTCGCTTCGAGTTCGACATTGCCCTGCAGCTTGCGCCGGAGCTGACCGACTGGCTCGCTTGCATCGACTTCGGCACGTCTTCGACCGCGATCTGGGTCGGGCGCAGCGACGGCGATCACAACGGTCTGCAACTGCGGCTCGGCCAATGGTTGGAACGCATCGATCCACGGCATGAAGAGAGCGCGTGGTGGAAGCCGAGGGATACGACGCCGCAGCAGGGGATTTCGTACCTGTTGCCGAGTCACATCGGACTCTCGCCACAGATCAACCTGCGCGCCGACTACGATCCGCTGTCGCTCGGAGACCTCTCGCTCTCCGCACCCGGCGACAACGGCACGTCAGCGCGGCTCCATTTTCTCGACCGCTCCTACGATGTGTCAGTCCCATTTCCCAGCCGCGACCTGATGGCGGAGCACATCGACACCATCGTGACCGAGCCCAAGAGACGGATGATCGGCCGTGCCGACCATGTGCGGCTCAACGCGGATGTTGCGATCCGCGACGCCCAGGACGGCACGGTCTCGCAGACGCGCCGCGTCGATCTTGCCCGTCTTTTCGAGGACTGCTTTGCGGAGCTCGGCGGCTATATCGCGCACTGCGCGCTTTCGCTCGACCTCGATCAGTCCACCGATGTCCACGCGGCGCGCGCGGACGGTCGAAGGGCGCTGGCGGATCTGACCGAGCAGGCTCGGCTCGACGCCAAGTCGACGATTGGATTGATCGTGACTCACCCAAGCGGCATCGACCGCAAGCGCGAACAGATCTACCGCAAGGCCGGCCAGCGTTTCCTCGACGGATTTCGCAGCACGCCAAAGACGGCGCGGGCCGCGGACGTCAGGCTCGTCGGTGAGGCGCTGGCGGCGGCCCGCTTCGGCGTTCAGAACTATCTCGATCGCAGCAAGATTCAGGCTTCGGGTGAGAAGCGCACCTTCGTAACACTCGACATCGGCGCCGGCACCTACGACGTTACGGTCATCGAGACAACGCTGTCGCAGCAAGGTCCGACGGAGTGGGCTGTACGCAGTCACTTCGGCCTTGCGATTGGCGGTTACGATCTCGACCGAGAGCTTGCCGGGCGTATCGGAAGCATTTTGCGCGCTGCCGCGACGACCTCCGAGATCAGCCGTATCTTCCAGATCGAGACCGAGCTGCCGCAAGCGACCGCCGACATGTGGCGCATGGATCAGGCGCAGCGACAAGTTGGCCGCCAGTTTCTGCTGGAGATGCACGCCGCGAAGGCCCGTCTCACGGAGCGCCTTCTCGGTGCGGCCGATGGTGACTTCGGCTGGCCCGGCCGCGCCCAGGGCGGTGTGGCGTTCGACATGCGTGTCGGCCTGCCGGGCAGCGACGATACGTGGCCCGTTCGCCTGAAGACGAGCGCGCCGGCTACGTTCACGTCGATGCTGTTCGCGATTCCCGGCACCGGTGCCGAAATTGGAGTGGAACGTGACGCTGCTGGGGCAAGCATCCGTCTGCGGCTGTGGCGTGATGCGTTCGAGTCGCCAGGCGAGGGAGGCGGCGGCCGTCTCGACGCGGTACTGCGGCTGATGGGCGTTGAATTGCCTCGTCTCGCCTGGCTCGAATACCAGCGCAAGTGCGCGGACTACAAGGCCCAGGGCGGCATGCCAATATGGATCGTGACCGGTCGCGCCGCGCTCTGGCCGCAGCTTTTCGGCACGATCAAGGACACCGTCGCGAGCTTCGGCGCAGAGTCAGGCTCAATGCTGCAGTCGCACCCATTTGCGCCGGACGACATGAAGCGTGCGGTCGTCGTCGGCGCGATCCAGCTTGCGCGCGAGCCGTGGACCTCATCCGACGACGGCGTCTACAACCCAATCGCTCTGATTACGTACAAGCCGAGCGCGGACCTCTCCTCCCGGCGCGGCGCGGCGCGTGGGATCGGCAACATCACCCGCGTCGTCGACGGCGACGGCGCGATGCAGGCGACGCAGATTGTCGAGGCAGCCGAGACATTCGCGATCGCCCGCATCATCCCTGGCCTCGACGAGGAGGACGGTCGGGACGCCCGGATTGATCTGTTCAATCAGCTCGGCCTCAAGCCATGGGACGAGCTGCAGCGCGAAGTGCCGCGGCCTAAGGGCGCAGGCACCCGGAAGATCCGCTGGACCATCGGCGCGCGCCGTGATCTGTCCGGTCTGCATCTCACGTTCGATCCTGGGGCCGAGAACGGCCCGCCCCTGACCTTCGGCCCGCTCAGAGAGAGGCGTGTCTATGGATCGGAGTAAGGGATGGATCGCGGCGTTTGTGCTGCTCGGCATGTTTGTGTTCGCCGCCAAATCGGCGGCGGAGCCGCCTCCTCCAGGCCCGTCTCGGACCCAGCCGAATGTCGAGATGTCGATTCCTCAGCCTCCGCCCGGGCCGGGCGCCGAGACGACTGCGCCTCAGCCAGAGCCCCAGCCCCAGCCCCAGTCTACCATCGCCCCCACCCCTTCGGGGGACGTGAAGCCCCCCCTCGCGACGGGCGCCGATCCGCCGCCACTTCGGCCAGCGTCAAAGACCGAGCCTGGGTCAAACGGCGCCGCGCACCGGCCGCTACCAGAGCCGCCGCTCGAACCATCGTCTTCGGGGACGACGACCTATACGCTGATCGCACTGTTGCTTGGGATCGGCATCGGCGCCGTCGCCTGTCAATTCTATCTCTCCTGGCGACTGCGGGTGGTCGAGCGCGGCATTGCAAAAGCGCTTCGGCTTGAGCGGATTACGGTCGCGGAGGTCGCAAACGAGATCCTTGAGCTCCAGACCGACTTCGTGGAGGAGATCAAGAAACGCGAGACCGAACACAGCCGCCAGACCAAGGAGCTATCGACACGTCTTGCTGTGCTCGATTCACAAAGGGGCTCGCGTCCGGCGCTCGGCCCGGATCAGACGCGCAGCGCTGCCGCGATCGCCTGCGTCGACGATGCGCTCAACGCGATGGGTGCGCCGGACACCCGGACGGTGGACGAGGCCATCGGCTTGCATCCGGCGCTTGAGAGCACCAAGACCTTCCTCGAAGAACTGCAAAAAGGCCCGACGACCGACTTCGCGGCCAAGCTGCTGACCGGACTGGAGCGCGGACAGCTCGATCACGCGCTCTCGACTGCGAGTCTACTCGACACTTATTTCGCGGACCGGCCAGCGTTCCGACACGCGCGTGTTGCGTATCGGGCGCTCGAATCGCTACTGTTGGCGCTGCTGCATAATCATGGTGTGCAGGTCATCCGCCCGTCGATCTTGTCGGTCATCAGCGCGGCGGATATTCCGAGCGGACAATCGGGTGACCGTCGCAACGTACGGAACGTGCAGACGATCCGGCAAACCGCCGCACGAGTCGCGCGCAGCCTCGAGCCAAGCGAATTTCTCATCGTCGATTGTCCCGCGCCCGGGTGGATGTCGTCGGGCCCGATCGGGCGCAGACAACCGCATATCGCAATTTTCGAAACCTCGTCCTGGACTTAACTCCGCGTATTGGAGACCGCTCGTGGCGCTTGGCGATCTGTCGATGTTCTCGATGCGCAACAAGACCACGTGGGTCGAGCGCATCGTCGGCGAACTGACGGAGGAAGTCAGCGCCGAGGAGATCATCGGCCACACGCAGTTCACGGTCCCGGACCGCCGAACGACTGGCAAGCCGGGTGGCCGGATCAGGCGCTGGCTGAAGCCGCTGTGGATGACGAGCGCGTCGAGCCGTGCGCCGCTTACCGCCGTCATGAACGTGATCCACGACGTCCAGGTCTTCGGCACCGAGACCGGCATCGAGGCGATCGGCGTTCCGTTCCCGCACATCATCTTCCTCCTCGGTCAGGCGAGCGCCGAGTTCCGTGTCGCGACCGAAGAGCGCATCGCCGAGCTGCTGCGCAAGGACTGGACCGATCTGATCGACCCGCTGATCGAGTTGCGTGTGCGCATGCTGGTCGGCGAAGACACCGGCCAGCGCGAGATCGTCGGATATTTCGGTCGTGGCGTGTTCGCGCCGCGGCACAACGAACGCCCGCTCGGACGCGTGGAGATTTCCGCGGGGGACTCGTCGTCGGCTGACAAGCCCACGCTGCCAGGGGGCATACCCGCGGGGATCTATCGGGGCCAGGCTGCGCTCGTGTTCTCGGGCACCGAACGCCTTGCGCCGGCAATCTCGATGCTTCTGCCGAACAACTGTCGCTTTCTGTTGCGCGGCGCGGGCGCGTTCGATTCTGGCTCCTCCCCGGTGTGCCTCGAGTGCGAGGTGGCGAGCGCGGATCCGACGGCGTTTCGTCCCCTTATCACGCCGATCGAACCTCCGCCCGCCGGCTATGACGCCGCCTTCACGGTCGAATCAGGTGACGGCAATGACGTCCAGGTCAGTGTCGTCGAGGACGACCGCCCGTCCCGCCTGTTCGCTGCACCGCCCGAGGCGCCCTTTTGCTTCGCGATCGTCGGGATCGTCGAGCCACAGGATCGCAGCGACCTGATCGTACGGCGCTGGTGGATCGATCTCGATCGGGATCAGAATCTGGTCGCTTCCGCAATGCGTCCGCGCTGTTTGTCGGTCATCTGCGAGGGCAGCGAGATCGAGGGCTATGATTGGAACAGCACCGGGAACAAGACGCTGACCCGGATGCGCCTAGTCGACGTCAGGACGTCGGGCGGGACGGTGTCGGTGCTGCGGATCGATGCCGGCGCGTTCGGCTATCTACTTCCACCGCCGCGCGCGATGTCAGTCGGGTTCGATGAAGCGTGGGCGACGTCACGGCGAAGCGCCGACCACATGCACTACGATCTCGACTGGCTCGACTTTTCCGGCGCCGTCGAAACCTCGTCGCTCTATTCCGAGCGCCTCGGCGTCCACGCCGCCAGGCACGCGAGCGGCGCTATCCAGGTTCCGGGCCTCGACGGCCGGCCGCTGCCCAATCCCGGGTTCCTCGCTCGAAGGCCGCGCGAACAGGTCTTCGATTCGTCATGGAAAGGTGAGTGGGAGGATGGCACCGAGCTGATCGTCGGTCCGTTCCTCCTCAGGATCATTGACCAGGAGCAGCAAGCCTGATGCGTCGCAGTCCGCTCCGCGCCATTCCACGCGCGCTACGCAGTCCGGCCGTGCGACGGCTGGCCGGCGTGATCGTGGCGCTTACGGCGTTCATGGTGGTCGCGGTCGGTGCATTCGCCTTCTATCGCGGGCAGCTTGCGGACAATCTGACATGGACGAGCGCGGTCAATGTCGAACGCGAGACGCGCGTGATCGGCCGCATGTTCGAACTTGCCAAGACGCATGGCCTGACCGGGCTGCGCCGGGACGAAGCGAGCGGGCGGCTCTTGATCACGCCCCCCTCGTGCGAACAGACGATGCTAAAGCCGGCGGAGACGGCCGATCCAGCGAGGACGCGCGCGCTCACCTTGCTGTGTACGTCGCCGCAAGGCGCCGAAGTGCGCGCCGAGATTGAAGCCTGGAACTCCTCGTATGACTTTCTGGCGGTGCGCGACAATCGCAGCCAGAATGATGATTGCAGAGGCTCGGAGCGCCCTGGCGAGCAAAAGCTGAAGGTCGAGGTCTACGTTCCTTACGGCTGCAAGCCGAACGAATGGGATCTCGCGCGCGTCGTCGAAGGCGGCGAAGTCGCGGCAGCCTGGATGCAGGGCGCCGAGCCTCCTGCGGAACAATATGATTTCATCATCGATACCCAAGACCCGACCCTCTATGCGGGCGACTGGGCGCGGGTGTCGCCTGATCCCGCCGCCAATGCGCAGTTCGTTTCGCGATATCAACTGACGTCGAAAGACATGACGCTGCCGGCGTCGGGCGTTGTCACGATCAATGTTGTTGGACGACTGCGGTCGATCAAAATCGGCAACGATATCCTCAACGTCGACACCAATAAGCCGGATATCGACAACTGGAGGCGATTGGGCGGTGCCTTCGTCAAGATCTGGCTCGTCTGTCACGAGGACGATGTCGCCGACCCAGATGACCCGAATGCCGGCGAGGACGCGGAAGACGGCGAGGAGGTCCCTGATTGCAGCACGGAGCCCGCCACCGACGATCAGGTGCGGTTCGCCTATCAGATCGACATCACGCAATCCGCTCGCGGCACGCCCGATCCTCGCTCGCGCGCGGCGCGCAAGTTCAATGTAGTGCTGGAAGCCGAGCCTAACACCTATCTGCCAAAGTACCTGCGCGAGGGCGAAGACAGGCGCGGCGCCGTGCTGCGGCTCACGCGTCATCTCCGCGTGGTCTGTAACCCCAACTGGCTCAAGGCGAAAAGCCCGGTTGCCGAATGTCAGTTCGATTGGCGCCGCATCGACGGAGCCGTTGCGGTCAACGAGGGGGCGAAACATCGCATTTGGCTCGGCAAAGGGCCAAAAAATGACGGCGATCCGATTGATCCGGAGCATGACCTGATCAATCCCGAGAACGGTCTCATCTTGCCGCAGGCGTTTCAGCGCGGCTTCGCGCCGATCGTCGGGCTTGGTCCCCAGGACTGGGGCTCGCTTACCGCGACACTCGCGTCGCGGCCGTCCAGTACGGCGCCCGCGCGGCTCGCGGGTCCGGCCGCCAAGGCGAAGGCTACGCCCGAGGTCTTCCGCCTTACCTTCGACCCGCGTATCCAGCAGGCGGCCTTGGACACGCTCAGCATCGCACAAGGCTGCCGTTCAAAGCGCTCGAACAAGGAGACCGCGCCCGCCATCTCATGCCGCAAGCTCGAAGATCAGCACACCGCTACGCTTGTGGTGCTCGATGCCGACAAGAATCCGGGCGACGTTCTCGCGCTGGCGAGCCTGCCGACGCCGCCGCGCCGGCTGCACATGTGGGACCTTGCGGCGATCGAGGAGGGTGAGTTCGGCCACGCGGGACTCGGCTGGCGCGCGGTCACCGGCGACAACGTGCCTGGCTCGACGTTCAAGGCCGTGACCGCCATGACGGCGATCTCGGCTGCGACATCGCCAAGCACCGCTGCCGACTTCGCCAACCCGCTCCGGCGCCTGCTCTTGAGCAGCTTGACGGTCGCCGAGCAAGTCGACTTCCTGCGCCTCGGCTACGCGCCGCCGGCTCCCACGGCCACGCCCAAGGGATCGAAGCGGCCGCGCATCGGCGCCTGCCAGATCGACAAGCGCGTCCCCGCGATCAATGCCAACGCGGCGCCGGCGCCGAACGCGGATCACCCGCAATATTGTGGACGCAATGTCGGCTACCGGAAAAATCCGGGCATCAAGTACTGGCAGGCCAGACCGGCGTCGGCGACCGGCTGCCCGGCAGGGACGTCGAGCGGCGGCGAACAGTTCGGCATGTGCGAGGCTATCATGGTGTCGTCGAACCTGTTCTATGGTGGCCTTGGGCAGCGGCTGTTCAGTCTTCCGCCGATCGACGGCGAACCACCAGCCCTCAGGATGGCGCATCGCTTGACCTACGGCGTAGGCGTGAGGCCGCGCCAGCCGGGAACGCCGCCGCTGCCCGCCGAGATCAAGCGCACGTTCGACCTCACCCGTGGTAAGGCGCCGAGCCTGAAACTCGACGCCGATCCGGTCAACATGCGCGCCGCACAGCCGGGTGAGGCGCAGCGAAACGCGGGCGCGATCGTGCGATCGGGCTACGGAGACGACGTAACCGCGACCCCGCTTGCGATCGCGACCGTCTACGCGTCGCTTGCGACCAGAAAAATCGTGCGCCCGACCATCGTTCCGCTTAACCGCGACGATCGCGGCTGCCCGACCGGTGCCGATAAGGCCGACGATGAAGAGTGCAGCGATCTATTACCCTCGGATGCCCGCAATCCCGAACCGCTGTTCGAGTCGTTGCGCGCAGGGTTCCGGGCGGTCGCGAAGGGACTGAAGACCTTGTCCGCGGTTTCCGATCTCGTTGCCGAGGGGCGCCTGCATCTGAAGACCGGCACGGCGACCGTCGTGAGCGGGCGACGCTTCTCCAACTGGATCGCCGGATGGGTGGAGGGCAAGCCCGGGACCAATATTCCAACGCGGATTTCGTTCGCGTGCTTCTTCACTCACCGCACGGATAATGACTTCGGCGGAACGGTCTGTGGCCCTGTCATCAACACGTTCCTCTCCAAGCTTGCTCAAACTCCGCTCGCGCCCTGATCATGGCAAACACCGGCGACTTCTTCAGAGCACTGGTCGCGCGCGAGGGACGCGGGCGCGGTCGCGGCGGCGGCAACAGGCTCCAGCGCGCGATCCGTGCGCTTCCGCTGTTTGCCGCGTCGGCGGCGATCGCGATGGTCCTATTTGGCATCGGCGTATGGTGGAGGTCGGCGGTCTTCAGCTTGATGAGCGAGAATGGCGTCAGCGACCTGCAGAGCATGTCGGTGCTGCTGAAGCCGGACCCCGAGAAGCCGGGCAAGCCGATTGAGCCGGTGAAGATCGGTTGGAAGGAGATCGGCCAGGAGCCCGGTGCCGCGTCGGCGGAGGCAGGACACCTCGAGCTTGCTTTCGATCCCAAGACCGGCGCCGTCACGGCGCGCAATATCGCCCGCACCAAGAAGCTATGGCTGAGCTTCAAGGGCGCGGGCGACTGGCTGTCGCTGTTCGGTTACCGGTTCCTTGAGTCGTCATTCGAGACGTTCGCCGAGCGCATTCCGATCCCGCGCGGAGCGACGTCGCGGCTATACGTCCTCGGCGGCTCGGCGACGTTTCGCAATGTCACCGGCACGTCCTTCGATCTTGACATCGCGGGTGGTCCGGGCACGCCGGCGCGCGTGCTCCATTACGACTCCGCGCGCGGATCGAATGCGCTTGAATTTACCGACGACCATACCTGGAACGCCGACTGCGCGCCTCCGTCGCGGTTGAGCCGAGTCAGGCGGATGGTCGCGAACCTTGTGGATGCGGTGCGCGGCAGGGCTTACGCGCTCCTCGGACGCACATGGGTGCCCGGCACGGAGGTCGACATCGCGGTCCTCGGGGGCACTCACGATTGCATCGAGGATGGACGCAAGCAGATCGGCAACATCGGAGGCCTGCAGTGGCGCGAGTTGAAGATCGTCCAGCGCGGCGAGTGGTTCATGCTCGCGCCCTACGACGCCGCCGATCGCCATAAACTGCCGGTCGCCTTGGGTCCTGTCCCGGAGGGGGCGCCGTCGGATCGGAAAAGCTACTCCAAGGTAACGTGGCGCATCGACGCGGGCGGTCCTTGGGGGGAAATTAATGCGATAATCATGGGGCGTACCGAGTACAATGTTGTGCTCTGTCGCCAAGGCGATGAGAACAACAAGAACGACGAGAGACGACGCATATATTGCAAAGGCGCGAGCGTGCCCGAAAAGGCTGTTCGCGTCGTTCTCCTGCCGAGGTCGAAGATACCGGTCTTCCGTGCGGCCGAATGCCAGCAGGACGATCGGCGCGACACATGTCCTTCGCCTCTCGACGTTGGGAAGGTCGAAGGATGCGACGACCAAGGCGTGAAGTGCTGGCAATGGTCTGCCCCGCGCAACGCCCTGTCAGAGGCGGCGGCCGCCTCGGCGGTGACGCGCCTCACGAGTTGGGAGCGGGGGTTGCGAATCGGCGTTGCGTTGCTCGTTGTCGCGGTCGTGTTCAGCCTTGCGTTAGGCACCCGCGACCGGCTGGCGCGCCGTCGAGGCGCAGCCCTTACTGCCCGGTCTTCCAAAACGCCGATCCGGTGGGTCCTGTTGTCGGCGTCACTGACGCTCGCGCCCGAGATCGCAAACGTCATGGCGAACTATCTCCATACCCCGCCGCTCGACGCACGCGCCGCTTTCACGATCATGCTCTGCAACTGGGGGCTCGTCGCCGTCGTGCTGCTCGCAGGCGTGAGCGGCCTCGCGCTCGGCCTCATGTGGGTTGCCGTCATGCTGCTTGCGGCGATCGGATCCGTGACGCTTGCCGCGATGGCGATCGACGGCAACACGACCGCATGGACGCAGTATTTCGTTCGCCAGAAGTACCTGTTTCTCGACCTCGTTCCGCCGATGATCCTCGTCGTCGCGAGCGTCCCCCCGCGCGTGTTGCGGCCGGTGCTCCAGGAACTGGTCATCGCGGTGCGCCCGCGTTACCGGTTCATCGTCTGGCTACCTTCGATCGCGCTGCTCTGCGCGTTCGGCCTATGGCTAGTCATGGGAGGCCAGACCGGCCTCGGCCCGTTCCAGCCAGTCGAGGCCGGCAAGTTTGCGGCCGTGTTACTTGCCGCTGCGGCACTGCTGCGGCTCGACCCTGATGTGCAGCGCGCGGCCGTGTCGAGCAATTTGCCGGCGCGCGTGACATCGTTTGTCGTGCTCGCCCTTTTCTTCGGCGTTCTGATCGCCGTACCGGCCATTCGGAGCGACTGGTCGCCGGCGCTAATCATGGCGTTGCTTCTGGGCGGGTTGCTGGCGACGTTCATATTTCCGCTGTGCTGGCGGGTGGTGTTCGGCGCGTGGCGCCGCCGCGTTGCGCGTCACCGGGTTCCGCTCGCGTTTAGGCCCAAGCCGAAACGGCGGCTGTTCGGTCCGGTCATGCTGTCGCTCGTGATTCCGCTCTTCATCGTCGGCGGGGTGGTGATGGTCGCGCCGATTTCCAAGTTTGCGGCGAGCTGGATGCTCAGCCTCAACGAGTGGTCGGACGACGTCAATCAGCGGCTTCAGTCGCTGGAAGCCGACTCGCTCACTGGTGGTCGCCGTGTGGTCGCCGAACGCATCATCGCCTGGGTCGATTTGATGTTTTCCAAGCCGCCGCGGCCCGACTGCCAGTTGGATACCGACCCGGCGCGGGCGAACAAGCCGGAAACCGCCGTCGTCACGCCGCGGGCTTGCTACCGCGATCTCGAATGGCAGGTGATTCGTGCGCGCAGGGTCATCGCCCATGCGGATTGCGGGATCAAGGCGCCACTCGATCCCGCAAGCGATCCGACGCCTCGCCGCATCGCCACAGCGTGGCGGGCGGTAATGGCGCCTGCGGCGACACTCGCCTCGCTGTTCTCGGCCCGACCGATCTGCGGCGCGCCGCTCGCGGAGCCGACGGCTGCGCAGTCCGAACTCGATATCGTGGAGCCTATTCGCATTCCGGTCGTCGAGAGCGACTTTGCGGGGGCCTATCTCATCGGGCGCTTCGGCGTCGGCGCCGCCGTGCTGTTTTTTGCGGCCCAGATGCTGTTGCTCGCCGTCATCCTTTACACATTCGTCTGCGTCGGCGGCGCTCGCAGTGGCAATCGCATGGACGCGGGGCTCAGACGTTTCATCGGCGTCGTGGTGGCGGGCTCGGGACTGTTGTTCCTGTTGCAGTGGATCTTCTCGTGGTCGAACATTCTTGGGTTGCTGCCCGTCATGGGTCAGCCGATGACGTTGTTGTCATACGCAGTCAGCCATCATCTGTTTATGGCTCTGCCCTGCTTGATGGTCGTAGTTGTGGGACTTCGGCACGTATCCTACGATCGAGCGATGATGGTCCCGCGCGGCGTGCCGCGCCGCAGCCGCTGGAGGCTGTTCGGGTAAGGCTACGACGCGACGTTTCTCCAGGATGTGTAGTTCTTGGCGTTGAGGGAGGCGACCTATGAGCGACGCGCACGGTGACGCGCAGGAGCGGGCGCCGTTCAAGCTCGATATCGGACGCATCGGGATGATCATCCTGCTGCCGGTCGTGCTTTGGGCCTTCTACACGACCTCAAGCGGCATGGTCGACATCATGCGCAAAGGTCCCGAAGACTATATCGGCCCGGTCGGAGCAGTAATCGCGTCCGCCGCGGTGCTCGCGTTGCTCGCACTCACGTCCTGGTCGCTTGGCTCCGATCTCGCCGCGCTTCTGACGCGGCAACGCGGCCTGAAGGGGCCGTCGGTCGGCAAGGTTATCCTGATCGCGATCGTGTTCGCGTTCGTGTTCTCGATCTCCGCGTTCTTCTCCTTCACCTACTACTACAACAATATCCGCGGCCTCTCGACGAGCGGCATCGACAACCGGCAGATGCCCTCGGAAATGCGGCGCGTCGTCTTCGCACCGGTCGAGAAAGACGTCGCGGCGGCCTACGAAGAGCAGAGCAAGACGCTCGTGCAGAGCACGGGCGCGACCGCATTTCTCGGGCAGATCGACGCGATCATAAAGTCCGCCGGGGCCGGCGGTGCGAATTTCCGCGAGCAGGTGCGCAAGGCGCAGGAGGCTGCTGTCGCTCGGGCGACGGAGGTCGACGAGGCGAAGCGCCAACTCGACGAGCTGAACGGTAAGATCGTGGCGCTCGATCGCGAGATCACTATCATCGATGGGTTGATCGCGCCCCGCCAGACCGAGATCGATAACTTAAAAAGGACGGTGACCGAGGAAGAACAGGCCGCGACGGACTCCGCGGTCGGTCGCGACGAGAGCGGCAAGAAGGGATGCAAGGACATCTGTCTCCGGCATAAAGCCGCAGCGGCGAAAGCCGCTCAGGACATCAAAACGATCGACGGCACGCTCGCCAAGCCGCGCAAGGACCACGCCGACAAGGTCACGCAGCGCGACAAGCTGATCGAAGGCCGCGTTCCGCTCTCCGCCAAGGTCAACTCCGTGGATCCGAATGCCCCTTCAACCCCTGCCAGTACGGCCGTGTCCATCGACGACGCTGCGGCGACGCTGCGAAATCTTTCGCTCGCCCGCGACAGGTTCAAGGAGAATCCCACCTGGGAGAACATCACCCGGCTCAAGCCGTCCTGCCAGTTCGTTCTCCAGATCGAGCGTCAACTCAAGATGACGACGGACGTTCCGCCCGATTTTGCGTGCGAGCCGCAGGCCAATGAACTGCGCGAAGCCTTGACGGCGCGCGACGCGGTCATTGCGGGGCGAGCGAGATTCGAAAAGGAGTGCTCTCCGACCGGCGACCTGAAAGCTGCGCTCGACAAGATCACGGCGAACATCCGTACCGAGCAAGCAACCAAGGCTAAGAGTGAACAGACGATCGACGGGCTGACCGAAGCCCAGAAGGCGATCGAACCCTGTGTCGAGGCAGCGCGTCAGGCCGGCCTTTCGGAAGACGCTGTCCAGGAACATTTGCGGCAATCGAGCAAGTTCGCCCGCGACAACGACTCGAAACTCAACCGCTTCGCGCGCGCGCGCAATGCGTTCTTCGAGGGATCGAGCGACTCCAGCCTCGCGATCAGCATCGCCGTGGTGCAGGACACGTTCATCCTGGTGCTCAAGCTGCTGTCCGACATTTTCGGCCGCGAGTCGAAGCCGCGCGTGCGCCTGAGCGCGGGGGCGCCGCTCGACCTGGCGGACCGCGAATATGACGCCGCCGAAGTCCGCGCCGTCAAGACGGTGCTGCGCGAGGCGCAGCCGATTCGCAGCGACACAAGCTCGTTGTCGCTGCGAGGGACGAGTGGCATCGCGAATCTTCCGCAAGACGTGCAGGACAATGTGAGAGCTCTGGTCAACGGCTTCGTCCGCCAGGGCAGCGCCCGTTTGGACCGCAAGGGGAATTATCTCATCGACAATTCCGCCATCCACGACCTGGAAGCGGAAGTGCGAAACCTCCCGCAGAAAGTGAGGTCCTATGATCCTCCGACGCGACCATCGCCGCCGGGACCATCGCGCCGCGCTGAGAAGGCCGAACCCTCGATCGTTGACGCGAACGCCGGCACGGGTTCGCTTGGCGAAGCGGACGCCCCGGTGACGCGGAGCGCGCCGCGCCGCGGGCCGACCGCGCTGATGCGGGATTATCTGTCGCCGGGCGCCGCCGCGTCGCGGGATCAGGTCGTCCCGGCGCGCCAATCGATTTCAAGAGCGCCGGCCGCGCCAAGCGCTGAGCCGCGACAGCCGCGCAGCCGCCCGGCGGCGACCGAAGATGACACAAGAGAAGTAAGCTTCGATCGTCTGCGCGCCAAGCGCCAAAGCAGTCAGGAGTCCTGAGCGACGGTGGTACATTCAGACGGTACCACGCGCGTTCTGTTGCCGACCTGCTCCGCAGCAGTTCGCTAGACTGCTCAAAACCAATATGCCCTGGGCGCGTACCAATAAAGATCGCGAGCGTGTCTGGTCTCGGCGTGCTCTGCTAGCTGACGCCCGGCCACTTTCGAACCCATGCACCACACAAGCCGAAGGCTAGAGCGCTGCGGCATCAATCGCGACCCCTTGACCGAGGCTCACCAAAGGGTAAGTTCAGCGACCTTTGCAAAGGGAGAGTGCGCTCATGACAACTGCAATTCGCGCGATGATCAGTGCTCTGGTGCGTGGCGTGGCGGTCGTTGCCCTCGTGGCCACGGCTCTCGTCAGCAACATCGGCACGTATGCTCTCGGCGTTGCTGGCATCACCACGATCGCCATGACGACGTCGGCCACGCAGGCCTCGGCGCAGTGGCGTCGCTGGCGTCGTTTCCGTCGCTTTCGCCGTTGGTGATAAGCGGCTTGATCAAATAGCGCTCGGCCTTTCGGCCAAGCGCGAAGCGGATGACCGGGTGCGATCAACAAGGATCGCACCCGTTTACTTTTGAAGAGCTTCGATTTCGTGGAGCCGCTCCCAAAATCTGATTCCCACGATAGCGGTTTTGTTTATTTGTCTGTCAAACGCTCGCAGCTTCAAGACCAAAATGGCCGGCCAGTCGCAATGGGCGAACCAGGACAAGGCGCCTGCGGCGCTGCAGGCGGCCTGGACCCAGATGATCAGCTGCGCGAGGAAGGTCACGCGCAACACGGCAAGAGTGCCGCGGCCGAGATCGAGAAATCCCATTGCCAGGGCGATCCGACGACCATCACGCGGGAATGGGCGGAGCAGGACAAGGTCTACGACGCCGAAACTGGACACGGCCGGACTCAAAGGGCGGTGCTTCCCGATCGGTCCCGGCCCGGGCAATCCCCGGATTTCTCCACGGCAGCCTTTCGTTT
>PLJS01000256.1 GCA_003140315.1 Hyphomicrobiales bacterium | reverse complement strand
GTCGCTGTATTGAGCCGTCCGCGTACGGTCAGAAATGGCGGTGCTCAAGATGAGATTGTCCACGCCTTGGGGCACGCTGTTGCATCGGTTTGGACCCAGCTGCGCCAGGATGTTCAACATGATCTGTTCGAGGAACCCGTGGGGTCTCAAGGTCAATCAGGGAGACAGCAACTTGCTGTCTTCCTGCACGATAGGCATCAACGCACGTCCGATTCACTCAAAGCCCGGGCAATGCCGGAGCCGGACAGCCTGGGAGGTTAGTCGCTCTTACGCCGGCTATTTCGAGCGCTAGACTGCACAAATCAGCCGGTCGCACGGACGAGCCGATCCGCCGACTCTGCTGCTTTCACGCCAGCATGCACATCGAGCCGTGACGGATTGGCCGCGCCGAGGATGGTCTTGGCGCGCGCAACTTCCTCGGCCGAGCCATGCGCCATCACCATAAAACCATCGGCCTTCAGAGCGGTCTCGTATTGGATCACGCTGTCCTTGGGGACGCCGATGCTATAGAGCGCGGCACCAAGCGCGCTCAACCCGCCGACCACGATAGCATTTTCAATGGCGCTGATCACAATGGTGGCCAGATAGCCGAGCACGACGACATGTCCGACCAGGGGAACGGATATGAAAAGACCCCCAAGAAACAACCCCCAGAAACCGCCCCAGAATGCGCCCCGCGTGCCCCAGAACTTGATCCGATCACCAATATTGTAGAAGCCGACGACCTTTTCGTCGGTATGATATCCCTTACCAACAACACTGAGATTCTTCATCTCGATGCCGGCTGCGGTCAGCTTTTTCACGGCCGCCTCCGCTGCATTGTGGTCTGCGAAGACAGCGATGACGGTGTCGGTTTTTTCCATTTGATTCTCCTGCGGGGCAAGGCAGCGTCCGGCGCACTCGCGCCAGTCGGTCGGGCCACTGGTCCTTCAAGCAGGGTGTCGGTCAGCTCGGTCTTGTACTGAGCAATATTGCTCACGAGGCATTTTGAGTCCGCAGCAGGTAACTGAAATCGCGTTGTGCGACCATTCGACTTCGTATCTCAAACCCTTTGAGTGACAGGAGATTTGTCGAAAGCCGGCGGCTTCCCGATTGTCGATCGGGCCGCAGATTAAATTTCAGTTAGGTTGGCAAACCGACGGCTTCCGGCCAACATGGCTCAGAGAACGATGGTACGCTGGGTGTCAAATTATGCGGGACCCGCGCTCCCGAACCGCCGATTTCGGCGGACGTGGTCGCGCCTGTGCAACACTCGGTTCACAAGGTCATGCCATGGCGATCAAGCGCGACCTATCATTCGATCCGAAGTCCTTTCTGACCAAACTCGGCGCGGGCCGCAGCATCGTCAACTATGGCAAAGACCAAATCGTTTTCTCTCAAGGCGACCAGGCGGATGCGGTCTTCTATGTCCAGAAGGGTAAGGTGAAAGTCACTGTAGTTTCGGAGCAAGGCAAGGAAGCCGTCGTCGCCATCCTTGGTGCGAATGAGTTTTTCGGTGAAGGCTGTCTTGGCGGACAGGCGCAGCGCATCGCCACAGTCGCCACCATGACCGAGTCCGTCATTGTGCGTCTGGAAAGAGCCGATATCGTTGACGTGATCCACGAAGAACCGGCGTTCTCGGAGCTGTTCATTGCTCATCTTCTGAGCAGGACGATCCGCGTGGAAGCGGACCTAGTCGATCAGCTGTTCAATTCAAGTGAAAAACGGCTCGCGCGGATGCTCCTGCTGCTGGCGAACTTCGGCAAGGAGGGCGCGCCGATGCCGATGATCGCGAAGATCAGCCAGGAGACGCTCGCAGAAATGATCGGCACGACCCGGTCGCGCGTAAGCTTTTTCATGAACAAGTTTCGCAAGCTCGGGTTCATCGACTATAACGGCGGCATTCATGTACACAGCTCGTTGCTGAATGTCGTTCTGCACGATCAGCCGCAAATCAAGACCTGAACTTGCTGCTTGCGCGGCGCGCGGGTGCGCGCGGCAGCGGCCGCTGCCAGGTGCAGAAATTTTCGGCGAGGAAGTTTCATGATACCTCGGTGCCACGTATTCAGCCGCGATGCAGCGCGCAGATCTTATTGCCTGATGGATCGCGCAGATAGGCAAGATAGAACTTGCCCGCGGCCCCTTCGCGCCAACCGGGCGGGTCCTCTATGCTCTTGCCACCGTTTGCGATACCGGCGGCGTGGAATGCCATGGCTAGGTCGGGGTTGCCGCACGCAAAGCCGATGGTGCCGCCATTGGCGTGCGTCGCCGCCTCACCATCGATCGGTTTAGTGATGCCGAACACGCCCGTCTTCGTACGATAGAAGATGCGGCCCTTCGGATCAGATTGGCCCGCCGGGACGCCGATGGCACCCAGCACGGCGTCATAGAACTTCTTGGATGCGGCGAGATCGTTGGCGCCGACCATTACGTGTGTAAACATGCGTTCCTGCCCTTCGCCAGAGTCCGTTCCGAAGACTTCACTTGGACCTCGGCTATTCTTGCGAAATGTGTCAAGCCCTCCAACCTCTCTCTGCCGGAAGTTCACGCCCTCGACCGGTAAGTGCCAATCGACCCACCACGGTTCGCAAAACAGCGATTCGCATTTTGGCAGCTCATGCTGGACGCGGGCAATTGCCGTTCCCCCGATCAAGTTCGTGACGTTGGGCAACTGTGTGGCAACACGGAGCGGCTTTCGGATTGGTTAGTGACCCGGTGCCGCGTAATACCAACCCTCACAATGAG
>PLJS01000159.1 GCA_003140315.1 Hyphomicrobiales bacterium | reverse complement strand
ATTAACTCGAAAATGCTCTAGGGGGTCGTCATGTCCGCTTTGCTTCGTCTCTCCGCGTTGCCGCTTCTCTGCGCGTTCAGCCTGCCGGCGAACGCGCAACTGCTCACCGAAAAAGGCATTTCCGCCGGAATGGCGATCACGATCGCGCAGACCGCGCTCGAGACCTGCAAGGCGAACGGCTATCGCGTCTCGGTGACGATCGTCGGGCGCGCCGGCGAGATCCTGCTGCAGGTGCGCGGCGACGGCGCTTCGCCGCACACCGTGGAGAACTCGTTCCGCAAGGCCTATACGGCGCGCACGTTCCGCATCTCGTCGGCCGAGTGGACCAAGAACCTCGAGAGCAATCCGACGCGCGGCCCGCAGTTCCTGACCAACGTGATCGCGCTCGCGGGCGCGCTGCCGGTCAAGGTCGGCGACGAGGTCATCGGCGCGGTCGGCGTATCGGGCGCGCCGGGCGGCGAGAAGGACGAGGTCTGCGTCAAGGCCGGCCTCGACAAGGTCGCGGATCAGTTGAAGTAGGGCTCCGCGCCCACGGCGCGCGCCGGCACGGCCGGCGCGACGCCCGCGATCTCGGCGATCAGCTTCTTTAAAATCGCGTCGGCGAAAGTCTCATAGCCGGTCGCCGCGATCACGAAGGCGCCCGGGCCGCCGATCACGTTCTGCTCGTAATAGCGGTCGAGGTCCGGCTCCAGGCTCAGAATCGGCAGGCCGTTGATGCCGACGCCCTTGGCGACCGCCTCGTCGCGCGCGACGTTCGCCGGCCGGCCGCGATTGTTCGCGCCGTCGCCGGAAATGTCGATCACGCTCCGCCCCGCCCGATACGGGCTCTCGAACAGAAGCGCCATGGCGGTATCGATCGCGCCCGAGATCGAGGTTCCGCCGCCGAACAGTTGACGCGGCGCGGCCGCGATCGCGTCGGCGAAGGCGTTCGCCGAGGCCGCGTCGGAGATGCGCGTCCACCGCACGGCCGTGACCTGCAGCGCCGGCCCGGTCCATTGCATCATGATGACGGCGATCGATTGCGCGGGCCCCGAGGTGATCGCCGCGATCACGCGCGGGTGGCGGAACGCCGCCGCATAGCCCTGCTTCTGCAATTCGAAGCGCGCCTGGTCGACGCTGCCCGAGGCATCGACCGCGAGCACGAGCGCGAGATCGACCGCCGGCGCGGTCGGGGGCTGTTGCGCGGCAGTGGGTGCCGCAAGGAAGATGGCGAAGAGAAGGGCGAGCGCGTGCGGCGCATAACCTCTCCCCGCGTGCGGGGAGAGGTCGGCTTGCGAGCGCCTTGCGCGAGCAAGTCGGGTGAGGGGGACTCTCCACAACCTGAGCACCGGAGAGCCCCCCTCACCCGGCTCGGCGCTGCGCGCCTTGCCACCCTCTCCCCGCAAGCGGGGAGAGGGAAGTTACGCCGCGCGGTGCATCACGGCGCCCGCATAGGCGCCGTGGATCGCCTTCACGGAGCGCTCGACCGCCGACCAGAGCGCCGAGATCTCCGCCGCCGCGGGCGAATGCTCGTCGTATTCGCGCGCGCCCTCACCGTATTCGAGCGAGAGCGAATAGATCGTGCGGTGGGTGATCTGCCCCGCCCAGACCGGCACGTTGAGGCCCGCAAGCACCTCGCGCACCTGCGTGACGAACGGCGACTCGGTGTTGTCGCGCCGTGGCGGCACCGCGTTGATGATCAGCGCGAACGGCTTCTTGGAGGCGCGCGCGAAGTCGATCGTCTCCTTCACGGCCGCGAGATCGAACACCGCGAGCCGCACCGGCACCACGACCAGCGTCGCGGTGCTGATCGCCTCGGTGACGGCGGTCGACATGTTCGGCGGCGTATCGATGAAGACCCATTCGGTGCCGTCTTGCCGCGCCTGCTCGACGATCTCGGCGACGCCGCGCACGCCGTTGCGCAATTGCGGCTCGGCGGTGCCGCGCAGCGTGTGCCACAGGGTGAGCGAGCCTTGCGGATCGGCGTCGATCAGCAGGCAGCGGCGCGACGGGCGGTTTGCGTGGGCGGCAAGGTGCGAGGTCAGCGTACTCTTGCCCGAGCCCCCCTTGCGCGACGCAAAGACGATGACGTTCATGCGTGCCCCTGATTCGCGGCTTAAGCCGAATCTAGCACGCCGCCTGATTCGTCCCCAAAGGGAATAGCGTCGAATGATCGCCGGCAGGCGGCGGCCGGTGCGCGGGTACGAACGGAGACGCGCCAAGAAAAAAGGCCCGGCAACCGGCCGGGCCTTCATTCAGACGGAGCGATTGGATCAGATCAGAACCTAAGCTGGACGCCGCCTCTGAAGACGTAGCCGTCGATCACGCGCGACACGAGGATGGGGGGCCCCGCCAGCGCCGCGGTCGTGGTGACTACCGAGCCAGGAGATGCTACCGGGAGCCCTACGGTCCCTGAGGCCACTGTCGTCGTGGTCTGGGTTCCCGCACCCGTCACCGTCGTGCTGACCGTGCCGAGGTTGTAGTACATGCTTTCGAACGTAAGAGAGATGTGATCGGTCAGCGCGTAGGCCGTGCCGAAGCCACCCGCAAAGCCCATCAGCATGCCGCCATGGCTACCCGAATAGTTTATCGACGTGGTGGTGAGTTGGCTCACCGAGGACAAGTTGACGGCGGCAGCGCCGCATTGATAGCCGACGAAAGATTGGCCGGGTTGGGTGCCGGGGCTGTTTGCGTTTGCTGTGTAAACGTTAGTCACTCCCGAGCAGGCCGAGGTGAACCTGTCATTGTACGTGCCGCTTACTTTCAGCGAACCGGGGGCATAGGCGAGGCCGCCAGATGCGGTGAGCAACAGACGATCGAACGCATAGCCGACGCTCCCGCGAACGGTGCCGACCCAGTCGGGATTGGACTGGATCGCCAGATTGGCTGCATATCCGCCGCTATTTACGGTGATCACGCTGCCCGAGGTATTGAGAAATTGGGCAGTATTACAGGTGCCCAGGGCACCGACGATACAGCCCACCGCCTGCGAGTTTGCCGTGAACCCGTTCGAATTGTAGAATGAGCCTAGCGCTGTGACGTTCGTCCCCTTGTCTTTCGTAAACCAAGTGAAGTCGGCGCCGATGCCCAACACGAAATGATCGAATTGTGCACGAGCACCGAGTTCAGCGCCGAACAGCCCCCGCATCTGCGGAGAAGTCGTGGATGCCGGGAATAGCGAGTCCATCCGGTATCCCGGATTGGCGTTCGGGGTGATGGAGGTAGCAGCTGGACCACCTATATTGCAATTGACGAGAAGCGCGCAATTAACGCCGCCCGGAATGATCGTATTCGAAACTTGGCCGGTACCGTTTAACGCGAGGCCGTTGTAAGCAACCGAGGTAGGATCGCCCGTGATGCCTATGGCGCCATTACCGGTGAAGCTGCTGCCACCATAAACGCCACCGTAGAAGCCGGACCAGTTGTACACCGTCACCAGGACCGGAGGCGGCGCAACCTTGTAAGGCAAATCGGCGGCCAGGGCCGTTGAAGCCACGCCGACGACTGCGGCCGTGGCGAGGAAAGCGCCTTTGAAGATTCTCATCATGGTATCCCCCTTATGGACCCCAGTGTTGTGTGGACCCAGCCCAAAAACGACCAGCCGAATGCCGCATTTGAGACGTAATGGATTCGAAAAACCCTGTCCAGGTAACGAAGCTGCAACCATGAGAATCCGGGTTGAATCCCAACCGGTAGTGATATTCGGGCAACATACCCGGAAAACGGCTGTGAAATCGGGATGTGTGCCGTTATGGGACGGTGCAAGCATACCGACACGCAACCCAGCACCCGATACCAGAGCTAACATCCTGTTTTTTCAGTATTAATCGAACAACCAAAACGTGCCCTCATTTGTGGCGATGACGCCTTATATTGGGCAACGGCCGGCCCTAAGCATGGCGCCGATCGGCGCGACACGACCGCTGCGGCGCGGGCGCCGGCGCCAGCGAACACGGTGATATCGGTATCCGACGGATGAATAGCGGGGAAAACTCGGTCGTCGCCCGTATCGTTTGCGACGAAAAGGCCGCCAGACGGCTCGCCGATTCGCTGTCCGAACATTTCGAGCAGTCGGATATCGCGGTTGCGGCCTTCGAGGGCACCGACCGGCGTTGGACCGTCGAGGCCTATTTCGCGCAGCCGCCCGACGAGATGGCGGTGCGCGCCCACGTGGCGGAGGCCGCCGGGCCGGATGTTGCCGCCGCGCTCGCCTTCGGCACGGTCGAGGCCAAGGACTGGATCGCCGCGAGCCTCGCCGGCCTGAAGCCGGTCGCGGCCGGGCGCTTCACGGTGCATGGCGCGCACGACCGCGCGCATGTCGCGGCGAATCGGATCGGCATCGAGATCGAGGCCGCGCTCGCCTTCGGCACCGGCCATCACGGCACCACGCGGGGATGCCTGCTGGCGCTGGATGGGATCGTGAAGGCGCACAGTCCGCGTCGCGTGCTCGACATCGGTACCGGCACCGGCGTGCTGGCGATCGCCGCCGCCAAGGCGCTGCACGCGCCCGTGCTCGCTGGCGACATCGACGCCGATTCCGTACGCATCGCGCGCGAGAATGCGCGTCTCAACGGCGCGGCGCCGTTGGTCGAATGCCTGCGCGCGGCCGGGCTCGCAGCCGCGCGTTTCCGCGCGCGAGCGCCGTTCGACCTGATCTTCGCGAATATCCTGCTGCGGCCCCTGACGCGGCTCGCACGGCCACTCGCGCGGGTCGCCGCGCCGGGCGCGCATGTCGTGCTGTCCGGGCTGCTCGCAAACCAAGAGAACGCCGCGCTCGCGGCCTACCGTCCGCACGGCTTCACGCTCGCGCGCCGCATCCCGCTCGACGAATGGGTGACGCTGGTGCTGCGCAAGCGCTAGAGTTTAATACTGTGATTTGGAATCGATCGCGCCACAAGCGCGCTTCCCCTCTCCCCTTGTGGGAGAGGGTGCCCGAGCGAAGCGAGGGCGGGAGAGGGGATCGCTTCGGAAGACTCGTGCGAAGAGACCCCCTCTCCCGGCTCGCGCTCGCTCCGCGCTCGCCACCCTCCCCCACAAGGGGGGAGGGGAAGAAAGCGTGCGTGCGGCACCGCCTCTTTACAATCGGATCAGACTCTAGCGCGCCTCAGCGTTTAGGCTGCGGCCTTCGCCAGCGCTGCGGCAGAAGCGCGATCAAGAGGATAAGAATCACAGATCCCCTGTGCGCACGAACGGCAGCACGCCGTCGGTCGTCTGCGTCGGCGCGTAGCCCGCTTGCCTGACGGTGTCCTGCGGAACGAGGTGCCGGTGCATCGCGATCTCGCGCATCGCCTGGCGCATCCGCGCCTCGATCATCGCATCGAAGAAGCGCTTGAGCAGGCTCTTGCGCGGCGCGGTGCGAGCCTCGGCAAGCGGGGGAGACAGGTGGAACGTTACGGTGGACATGGTTCGCTCCTGATCTTGAGAAGGCCAGGTAGACCCCTCTGAACTGGTCCTGACTTCTTGCACTGCAACATAAAGATCGAAGAGCCTTTCCGATACCCTCCGAAAGGCATGGGAGCGCTGCGAAGTCCGCATAAACACTTGAAAATTTGGAAAGTATTTCATCAAAGCGCTTGATGATTCAGCCGCCGTTACGGCGCAGACATATTGCAGTGCACACAAACCGGTCAACCGGTGCGCTTTCCTGCCATTTTGGTCGCGCCGGTTGCCGCTGCGGGAGGCGCTCAATAGATTGCGCGCCATGTTCGAGGCCCGCTTCCAATCGTTCGAGGATCGTGGCGAGCGGGCGGCGAGCACCGCGCGCGTCGCGGCGTTGCGCGCCGAGCTCAAGCGGCGCGCGCTCGACGGCTTCGTGGTGCCGCGTGCCGACCGCCACCAGAACGAATACGTACCGCCGTCCGAGGAGCGCCTCGCCTGGCTCACCGGCTTCACCGGCTCGGCCGGCACCGCGATCGTGCTTGGCGAGAGCGCCGCGGTGTTCGTCGATGGGCGCTACCTGATCCAGGTGCGCGACCAGGTCGATCCGGCGGTCTTCGCGGTCGAGCATCTCACCGACAACCCGCCGGAGAAATGGCTCGAGGCGAATCTGCGCGCCGGCGCCAAGCTCGGCTACGATCCATGGCTGCACACCGTCGGCGGCGCCGAGCGGCTCGCCAAGGCCTGCGCGGCCGCGGGCGCGAGCCTCGTGCCGGCCGTGCCGAACCCGCTCGATGCCGTGTGGACGGATCGGCCGGCGCCACCGCTCGGCGCGGTCGTGCTGCACGACCTGAAATTCGCCGGCGAAAGCGCGGCCGAGAAGCTCGCCCGCGTCCGGGCCGAGGCTGTCAAGCTCCAAGCCGACGCGCTCGTCGTCTCCGACCCGCACAACGTCGCCTGGGCATTCAACATCCGCGGCTCCGATGTCTCGCATACGCCGCTGCCGCTCGCCTTCGCGATCGTGCCGAAGCAAGGCCGCGCCTCGCTTTATGTGGACGGGCGCAAGCTTACAAACGAAGTGCGTCACGCGCTGGAAGCACTCGCCGATGTGCGCGAGCCCGACGCGTTCGCGCACGACCTCGGCAGCCTTGGCGCCGCGAAGGCCGCCGTGCGCGTCGACCAGGTGACCGCCGCCGATGCGCTGGTGCGGCTCGTGAACGACGCAGGCGGCAAGGTCGCGCGCGGGAGCGATCCGATCACCGCCATGAAGGCGATCAAGAACGCTGTCGAGATCGCGGGCTCGCGTGCGGCCCACGCGCGCGACGGCGCGGCGGTCGCGAATTTTCTTGCCTGGTTCGACCGCGAGGCGCCGGCCGGCGCCTTGACCGAGATCGACGCGGTCGCGGCGCTCGAAACCTTCCGCCGCGCGACCGGGCTCCTGAAGGACGTGTCGTTTCCGACCATCTCCGGCGCCGGCCCGAATGGCGCGATCGTGCATTATCGCGTCACGACCGCGACCAACCGGAAAATCGCGCCGGGCGAGCTGTTCCTGATCGACAGTGGCGCGCAATATCAGGACAGCACCACCGACATCACCCGCACGGTCGCGGTCGGCACACCCACGGCCGAGATGCGCGCCCGCTTCACCCAGGTACTGAAGGGCCATATCGCGATCGCGCGCGCGGTGTTTCCCGACGGCACCACCGGCGCGCAGCTCGACCCGTTCGCGCGCCAGCATCTCTGGGAAGCCGGCATCGACTTCGATCACGGCACCGGGCACGGCGTCGGCAGCTATCTCTCGGTGCACGAGGGACCGGCCAACATCTCCAAACGTCCCGGGGTCGCGCTCAAGCGCGGCATGATCCTGTCGAACGAGCCGGGCTATTACAAAGCCGGCAGCTACGGCATCCGCATCGAGAACCTCGTGCTGGTGACGGCAGCCGCGCCCGTTGCGGGCGCCGAGAAGCCGCTCAATGCGTTCGAGACGCTGACGCTCGCGCCGATCGACCAACGCCTGATTGAGCCCGCGCTGCTGAGCCCGGCCGAGCGCACCTGGCTCGACGCCTATCACGCGCGCGTCGCCGCGACCTTGATCCCGCTGGTCGAGGCCACGACGCGCCCGTGGCTCGAAGCGGCGACGCGAGCGCTGCCCGTCCTTTGATGGAATCATCTCACCTCGCGTATCCCCCTCCCCGCCCCTCCCCCTCAACGGGGGAGGGAGAAAAAGTATGGAGCATCCGTGGCGGCTGCTTTCGCTGCTGATCTCCGCGACCGCGGTCGGCCCGACGTCGCTCAATATCCTCGCACCCGCGCTGCCCGGCCTGGTCGTGACCTTCGGCGCCGGAACCGGGACGGTGCAACTTACGCTCTCGCTCTATCTGCTCGGCATGGCGATCTCGCAGCTCGTGCTCGGACCCCTATCCGACCGCTTCGGCCGCAGGCCCGTGATGCTCGCCGGCCTCGCGCTCACCGTGGTCGCGAGCTTCGCGGCGCTCGCCGCCTCCTCGATCACCGGCTTGATCGTGGCGCGCACCTTCCAGGCGTTCGGCGCCACCGCCGGCATCGTGATCGGCCGCGCCGTCATCCGCGACCTCTACGAACGCGACCGTGCCGCCTCGATGATCGGCTGGGTCACGATGGCGATGGTGGTTGCGCCGATGATCGCGCCGCTGATCGGCGGCACGCTCGATACGCTGCTCGGCTGGCACGCGATCTTCGTCTTTATCGGGCTGTTCGCCGCCGCGGTGCTCGCCTGGACGGCGGCATGGCTGCCGGAGACGAAGGCGCGCACGGGCGGTGGAGGTTTGGGACATTTCATCGCGGCGGCCATTGGCCTGCTCGCGGACCGGACTTTCCTCGGCTACGCGCTGGTCGCGGCGTTCAACTCGGCGATGTTCTTCACCTTCATCGGCGGTGCGCCGCACGTGGTGGTGACCATGATGCACCGCTCGTCGGCCGAATACGGCATCTGGTTCCTGGCGATCTCGCTCGCCTACATGATCGGCAACTTCGCGGCCGGACGCTGGTCGGCACGCTACGGCGTCGATGCCATGATCCGCGGCGGCGTCGCCGTCACGGTGCTCGGCGCCGCGCTCGGAATCGTGTGGGCGCTGCTCGAGCCGCACGCCGGCCCGGCGGTGATCATGATGCCGCAGATGATCATCGGCTTCGCGTCCGGCTTCATGCTGCCGAACGCGATCGCCGGCGCCGTCAGCGTGCGGCCGCAGGCGGCGGGCGCAGCCTCCGGCATCACCGGCTTCCTGCAGTTCGGGCTCGGCGCCGCGACTTCGCAGCTCATCGGCCACCTGCTCGAAGGCTCAGCGACCGCGCTGCCGCTCGCCGCGATCGTGCTGGTGCTGTGTGCCTGCTCGCTGGTGGCGTTTTTCGTGCTGGTGAGGAAGTAGCTACTTCTTCCCCACCAATTCAAACCACTCGTCCTCGGTCAGCACTGTGACGCCGGCCTCGCGCGCCTTGACGAGCTTCGAACTGGTCTGCACATCGGGACCGGCCACCAGATAGTCGGTCTTCGCCGATACCGAGCCGGATGGCTTTGCGCCAAGCCGCTTCGCCATCGCCTTGGCCTCGTCGCGCGTCATCTTTTCCAGTGCGCCGGTGAACACCACGGTCTTGCCGGTCACGGCGCTGTTGCTCGCCGGTCTATCGGCATCGAGAATTTTCACCTGGGCGGTGAGCCGTTCCACAATGCCGCGGTTGTGCGTCTCCTTGAAGTAGGCGCCGAGCGCGTCGATCACCGTGTCGCCGATCTGGTCGAGCGCATCCATCTCGGCCCGGACGGCTTCATCACCTTTCGCGACCGCCAGCGCGGCGTCATGGAACGCCGTCCACGTGCCATAGCCGCGCGACAGTTCGTACGCCGTCGTCTCGCCGACGTGGCGGATGCCAAGCGCATAAATGAAACGCTCGAGCGAGATCTCGCGCCGTGTCCGGATCGCCGCAAACAGGTTGCGCACCGAGGTATCACCGTAGCCGTCGATCTCTTCGAGCTTGAGCTTTGCGTTGCGCGCCTCCAGCGTGAAGATGTCGGCCGGCTCCTTGATCCAGCCCTGCTCGAAGAAATAGTCGATCTGCTTCTCGCCGAGCCCGTCGATGTCGAACGCGCGGCGCGACACGAAGTGCTTGAGATGCTCGGTCTTCTGGAACGGGCATGCGAACTCGCCCGAGCAGCGGAAGCGCACGCCCTCTTCGCCCGCTGAATTGATCTCGCGCACCACCGGCGTCTTGAGCGGACACGGGCAGGTCTTCGGGAACGCATAGGGTTTTAGGCCTTTGGGGCGCTTCTCCAGCACCACTTCAAGGACTTGCGGGATCACGTCACCGGCGCGCTGGATGACCACGGTGTCGCCGGGTTTTCCCGGTGTTTCACTGATGCGCACGTCGAGCCGCGCGATCTCGTCGGCATTGTGCAAGGTCGCGTTCTGCACCACCACGCCACCAACCGTCACCGGCTCGAGCTTGGCGATCGGCGTGAGCGCGCCGGTGCGGCCGACCTGGATGACGATATCGCGCACGACCGTCGTCGCCTTCTCGGCCGGAAACTTGTGCGCGACCGCCCAGCGCGGTGAGCGCGAGACGAAGCCGAGCCGCTCCTGCCAGTCGAGCCGGTCGACCTTGTAGACGACGCCGTCGATGTCATAGTCGAGCTTCGCCCGCGCCAGCCCGATCTCGCGGTGGAACGCAAGCAGTTCCTCGGCCGACCGGCACACCTTCGTCAGCGGATTGGTGATGAAGCCGCATTTCGCAAACCACTTCAGCATGCCCGACTGCGTGTCGGCCGGCATCTCGCTCATCTGCCCCCACGCATAGGCGAAGAAATGCAGCGGCCGCGACGCCGTGATGCCGGCATCCTTCTGGCGCAGCGAGCCGGCCGCGGTGTTGCGCGGGTTGATGTAAAGCTCCTTGCCCGCCTCGGCCTGGCGCTTGTTGAGCGCGAGGAAATCCGGCTTGGTCATGTAGACCTCGCCGCGCACCTCGCAGATCGCCGGGATGCTTTTGCCCTTGAGCCGCTGCGGCACGTCCTTCAGCGTCTTGATGTTGGGCGTCACGTCCTCGCCCTCAGCGCCGTCGCCGCGCGTCGCCGCGACCGCAAGCGCGCCCGCCTCGTAGCGCAGCGACATCGACAGCCCGTCGATCTTGGCTTCGGCGGTGAATGCCAGCGGCTCGTCTTCCGCAAGTTTGAGGAAGCGGCGGATGCGCTCGACGAATTTCGTCACGTCCTCTTCCGAGAACGCGTTGTCGAGCGAGAGCATCGGCACCGCGTGCCGCACTTTGGCAAAGCGCCCGGTCGGCGCCGCGCCGACCTTCAAGGTCAGGCTTTCCAGCGTGCGCAGGTCGGGGAAGTGTTGCTCGATGTCGCTGTAGCGCTTGCGCAGCGCGTCGTATTCGGCGTCCGACACCGTCGGCGCGTCGTTCTGGTAGTAGCGCTTGTCGTGCTCGGTGATCTCGACCTGCAGCCGCGCGTGCTCGGTCTTGGCCTGTTTGTTGGTGAGGTCGTCGACCGAAATCTTGGATGCATCGCGTGCGGCCACGTCTCACCCCGCCGCCTTGATCAACCGCTCCGCGGCCTTGCGCGCCTCATCGGTGATCTCGGCACCCGCCAGCATGCGGGCGATCTCCTCGCGCCGCCTCTCGGCCGCGACCTCGACGATGCTAGTCGCGACGCGTTTTCCGCGCGCGAGCGTGTCCTTGCTGATCACGTAATGCCGCGCCGCGCGTGCCGCGACCTGCGGCGCGTGCGTGACGGCGACCACCTGCACGTCCGCGGCCAAGCGCGAGAGCCGCAGCCCGATCGCGTCGGCGACCGCGCCGCCCGCGCCGGTGTCGATCTCGTCGAACACAAGCGTCGGCGCCGAGCCGCGATCGGCGAGCACAACCTTCAGCGCCAGGAGAAAACGCGCGAGCTCGCCACCGCTGGCGACCTTCATCAAGGGCCCCGGCTTCGTGCCGGGATTGGTCTGCACCCAGAACTCGACCCGGTCGATGCCGTCGGGGCCCGCCGCCGTAACGTCCGTCACGATGTCGGTCGAGAAGCGTGCGCGTTCGAGCTTTAACGGCTTGAGCTCCGCCGTCACCGCCTTGTCGAGCTTTGCGGCTGCCTTGCCCCGCGCGGCCGACAGCGCCTGCGCGGCCTTGGCGTAGGCCAGTTCCGCCTCGCGGGCGGCGGCTTGCAACCGCACGAGCTCTTCGGCGCCGGCATCGAGCACCGCGAGATCGGCGGCCGACTTCGCGGCGAGCGCCGCAAGATTGTCGACCGCGACGTTGTATTTGCGCGCCGCCGCGCGCAGCGCGAACAGCCGCTCCTCGATGCGCTCCAGTTCGCGCGGATCGTGATTGGCCGCGATCAGCGCGGCATCGAGATGCCCGCTCGCCTCATGCAGTGCGTTGAGCGCGGCGTCGAGCGCCTTCACGGTCGGCTCGACCAGACCGGGCGCCTGTGCGCGCCGCCGCTCCAGCCTCCGCACCGCGGCCGCGAGCGCCGAGATCGGCGAGCGGTCGCCCGCGACCGCATCGTGCGCGTCGCGCAGGTCTTCGGCGATCTTCTCGGCCGCCGTCATCGCGGCGCGCTTCTCGGCGAGCGCGGTCTCCTCGCCGCTCTCAGGGGCAAGCCGCGTCAGCTCCTCGACCGCGTGGCGCA
This sequence comes from Hyphomicrobiales bacterium, assembly GCA_003140315.1. GTDB lineage: Bacteria > Pseudomonadota > Alphaproteobacteria > Rhizobiales > Xanthobacteraceae > PALSA-894. The sequence continues at coordinate 36,157 of PLJS01000159.1, read as the reverse complement.
GCCATTCGGCCTCGCGCTTTGCTTCCTCGACACGCACGCGATGCGCGGCGACCGCGTCCTCGGCCTCACACCGCGCGCGCCACGCATGGCCGACCGCCGCGGCGTCATCCTCGAGCCCCGCATAGGCGTCGAGCAGGTGCCGGTGGGTCGCGATATCGACCAGCGCGCGCTCGTCGTGCTGGCCGTGAATCTCGACCAGCGCGGTGCCGAGGCTTTTGAGCACCTGCACGCTCACCGGCTGGTCGTTGACGAAGGCGCGCGTGCGGCCGTCGGCAAGCTGCACGCGGCGCAGGATCAGCCCATCATCCGTCCCGATGCCGTTCCCGGCGATCAGCGCGAGCGCCGGGTGGTCCGGCTCGACGTCGAACGCGGCCGTCACCTGCCCCTGTTCGGCGCCGTGACGCACCAGGCTCGCGTCGCCGCGGCTCCCCAGCGCGAGCGCGAAGGCATCGAGCAGGATCGACTTGCCGGCCCCGGTCTCGCCGGTCAGCACCGACAGCCCGGCCGCGAAGTCGATGTCGAGCCGTTCGATCAGGACGATGTCGCGGATGGAGAGGCGGGAGAGCATGATCCGGTCATTCCGGGGCGCGGGCACCAGCCCGCGAGCCCGGAATCCATAACCACGAAACGTGCCGCATTGAAACAGCGGTGCGCAACACGAACTCTTGTGAATATGGATTCCGGGCTGCGGCCGTCGGCCGGTTCCGGAACGGCCGGCTCAACCCGCCGGCTTGACGAGCGAGCCCAGCCCGACCTTCCTGAAAGCCTTGCTGATCCAGGAGCCCTCGTTCTCGCTCGGTTCGAACCCGCCGCCCTTCACGAGCGCATAGGCGTCCTTGTACCAGGTGCTGTCGGGGAAATTGTGCCCGAGCACGGCGGCGGCGGTCTGCGCCTCGCCGACGATTCCGAGCGTCATATAGACCTCGGTCAGGCGCATCAGCGCCTCCTCGACGTGACGCGTCGTCTGGTACTGGGTCACGACGACCTTGAAGCGGTTGATCGCCGCGATGTATTCGTGCCGCTTCTGGAAGAAGCGCGCCGTCTCCATCTCCTTGCCGGCGAGCTGGTCGCGCGCGACGTCCATTTTGCGCTTGGCGCTCGTGGCGTATTCGGTGTTCGGATATTTGCGCACGACCTCGTCGAGCGCCTGCAGCGCTTTCTCGGTGCGCCCCTGATCGCGCGTGATGTCCGGGATCTGGTCGTAATAGGACGAGCCGATCAGGTATTGGGCGTAGGCCGCGTCCGGGCTGCCGGGATGCAGCGTGACGTAGCGCTTCGCGGCGGTGATCGAGTCGTCGTAATTGGTGCCTTCGTAGTGGGCATAGGCCGACATGATCAGCGACTTGCGCGCCAGCTCCGAATACGGGTGCTGCCGGTCGACCTCCTCGAACTTCGCCGCCGCCTTCTTGAAGTCGTGCTTGTTGTTCAGGAGGAACAGGCCCTCATTGTAGAGCTTGTCGGCGGGCTCGTCGGGGACGACCTCCTCCTTGACGAACCAGCTGCACGCGGAGACCGAACTGGCGATCAGCACAAGCGCACAGAAGCGCGCGAGCGGGCGCCACAACGAGCGGCCCGGCACGATGCGCGCCTTCATCGAATTCATCGCTGTCACGGAACGAGATACCCCAAACATCCCCTCGCGCCCGCGCCTCTCTATCCGAACTGCGCCTATTGCGCCATGCGAATATGGCCATAGGCTGGCAATCGGCCGGGAATGTGGCGCGCCCGGTTAACGGGCCGGAGCGCAATCCGGCGAGGTGGACACCGGTTCGCCGCCAGATTGCGCGACCAGCTCAAAAACCCTGTTACGTCAGGCGTCCGCCCGATAGGCCGGCGCGGCCAGCCCGGCCGCGGCACCGGCTTGGCCCCGGCGCGCAGGCCTCGTATCGGCCTTGGCCTCCACCACGGTCCAGGCGGTCGGGTCCGCGATCAGCGCGCACAGCACCGCATGGTTGAGCTTGTGGCCGCCGCGCACCGACTTGTAGGCGCCGAGCAGCGGCGCGCCCGCGAGCGCGAGATCGCCGATCGCGTCGAGCGCCTTGTGGCGCACGAACTCGTCGGCATAGCGCAGCCCTTCGGGGTTGAGCAGCCGGTCCTCGGCGACGACCAGCGTATTTTCCAGCGAGGCGCCGAGCGCGTAGCCCGCGCTCCACAGCTTCGACACGTCCTTCATGAAGCCGAAGGTGCGCGCGCGCGCGATTTCGCGACGGAAGGTCGCGGCCTCGACCTCGAGCGCGATCGCCTGCCGGCCGATCATGGGATGCGGGAAATCGATGGTGACGTCGACGCGGAAACCGCGGTCATAGGGCGTCAGCTCGCCATAGGCGTCGCCCTTGGAGACGCGGATGGGTTTCAGCACCTTGGTGTAGCGGCGCGCCTCGGGCAGCGCCACGATGCCGACCTGATCGATCGCATCGACGAAGGCCGCCGCGCTGCCGTCCATGATCGGGGCTTCGACGCCGTCGATCTCGACCACAGCGTTGTCGACGCCGAGCCCGCACAGCGTCGCCATGATGTGCTCGATCGTGGATACGCAAGGACCGGAGGTGTCGTCGCCGAGCACGGTTGCGAGCTCGGTCGCGGTGACGAAACGCGCATGCGCCCGGATCTCGCGCTCGGGGCGTCCCTGAGCATCGAGCCGGACGAACACGACGCCGGTTCCGGCATCGGCGGGATGCATGGTCAAAGTGACAGGAAGTCCGGAATGAACTCCGACCCCGGATACGGTCGCGCGTGCCCCAAGCGTCGTCTGCTTGCCCGCTTTCATGTACCCCGTCCCGCTACCCCTTCGGCGACCCGTTCCGCTGTGCGCAGAAAAGTCGCCACCGACAAAACCACGTCGGGACCTCGTCATCGCGTTGTCGGAGATTTAGACATGGCGGTTATCCCGCCGACCCCGTCCCCACGCGAGCCCCTTCGCGCAGAAACCTAACACAGGCCGGAATGCGTCCAATTCACGGTTTTTTTCCGACTGTTACAGAGGCCGGAAACCCAGATTCGACCGCAGGATAGCACCTCCGCGGCGCGCCGCCGCCGGAGCCGGGTCGATCTTTTCGTAAAGCCGTTAATGGCCGCGTGCGAGCGTGCGTAACTCCTTTGCATGCCTACCAAAACAGCAGATTCGAACCCTTTCGGAAGACGAACGGGCGGCCGCGAGGCCGCCCGTGAGCATTTTTCCGGCGGATGCCCGCCCCCCTCAATTGGCTTGGCGGCGCAGGAAGGCTGGGATTTCGAGTTGATCGTCCTCGATCGAGTTATGCACAGGAGCAGGCCGGCCGTGCTGGTCGAGGCCCTGCGGGGCGCCACGCGGCGCTTGGCGCTTGCCGTAATCGGCGACGGCGTCGCGCGATTCGTTCGGCCGGACCATGGGGGGCATCGGTGGCGCCTTCGGCATCGGCATTGGCGGCGCGAGACGGGCCGCAACCGGACGCGGGGCCTCGCGCTTTTGCTGCGCTGCGCTCGCCTCGTCCTCGCGCTGGCCGAGACCGATCGAGGCGAGCCGCTGCAACAGCGACAGGCGCCGCTTCTCGGGATTCGCATCGACGGCCTCGCCGCGCTGCGCCTCGAACTGCTTCTGCGCCGGGAGCGGGAACTCCTCGATCGGCGGCATCCGCACCGGCTGGCGAGCCCGCTCGGCCTGCGGCGGGATGAACGGCTTCTCCAGCGCCGGCGCGCGCGGCGCCGCCTGCTCCTCCCCGGATTCGAGGAACAGCGAGGGCTTCGGCACGATCGGCCGGATGGTCACGTCCTCGATCGAGGTCGCGGCCGGGGGCGCCACCGGCTCGGCCGGACGGACCGCCGCGGCGGCAGGCACTTCAGGCGCGATCGCGAGCGCCTGCGCGACCGCGCGATGGGCCTGCTCGGCGCGATCGGCCGGGCGCGGCGTCGTGGCGCGCAGGCTCTGCGACAGCTCGGCGAGCCGCGCGGCCGCTGCCTGGGGGGCCACGGCCGGCTGCGCCGCCCGGGGCGTGGATTGCGGCTTGGTGGCGGAGGCCGCGACATCGATGCCGGTCGCAACCACAGACACGCGCACGATGCCTTCCAGGCTCTCGTCGAAGGTCGCGCCGACGATGATATTGGCGTCGCTGTCGACCTCCTCGCGGATGCGGGTCGCGGCCTCGTCCACCTCGTAGAGGCCGAGGTCCTTGCCGCCCGTGATCGAGATCAGCAGGCCCTTGGCACCCTTCATGGTGGAGTCGTCGATCAGCGGGTTGGAGATCGCGGCTTCGGCGGCCGCGAGCGCGCGCTTCTCGCCCGAGGCTTCGCCCGTGCCCATCATCGCCTTGCCCATTTCGCTCATCACGGCGCGGACGTCGGCGAAGTCGAGGTTGATCAGGCCTTCCTTGACCATCAGGTCGGTGATGCAGGCGACGCCCGAATAGAGCACCTGGTCGGCCATCGCGAAGGCGTCGGCGAAGGTGGTCTTCTCGTTGGCGACCCGGAACAGGTTCTGGTTCGGGATAATCAGCAGCGTATCGACATGCTTCTGCAGGTCGATGATGCCCTGCTCGGCGACGCGCATGCGGCGCACGCCCTCGAAGTGGAATGGCTTGGTGACGACACCGACCGTGAGGATGCCCATCTCCTTGGCGCATTGCGCGACCACCGGAGCCGCGCCCGTGCCCGTGCCGCCGCCCATGCCGGCGGTGACGAACACCATGTGCGCGCCGGCGAGATGATCGCGGATCTCATCGATCACCTCTTCGGCTGCGGCGCGTCCGACCTCGGGCTGTGCGCCGGCGCCGAGGCCTTCGGTCACCTGCACGCCCATCTGGATGATGCGCTCGGATTTCGACGTGGTCAGCGCCTGCGCGTCGGCATTGGCGACGACAAAGTCGCAGCCGACGAGGCCCGCCGTGATCATGTTGTTGACGGCGTTGCCACCGGCACCACCGACACCGAAGACGGTGATCCTCGGCTTGAGTTCCCGGATGTCGGGCATCTTCAGGTTTATGGTCATGGCTGCCTCTTTCAGAGTGCGGACGCGCGGACAAGCGTGCGCAACGCGCGCAAACTTGACTCATCGCCGCTTTGCTTGGCCGGTCCGCCGCCGGCCGTTACGAGTGCGAGTTGAGTGTGGGTCATCAGAAGCTCTCCCGAAGCCAGCGTCCGACCCGTGAGAAATAGCCGTCGGTCCCCGTCATCAGCTGCCGCGTTTTTCGCGGTTCGCAGTGTTCGAGATAGGCGAATTGGGGGTAGACCAGCAGCCCGGCCGCGACCGCGAAGGCCGGGCCCTTGGCGGCGTCCGGCAATGCGCCGATGCCGAGCGGGCGCCCGACACGGACCTGCCGATTGAGGATCTGCGCGGCGAGATCGGAAAGCCCGGTCAACTGGCTCGCGCCGCCGGTCAGGATCACGCGCCCGCGCGGATCGGCCGCGAAGGGCGAGGCCGCGAGCTTGTCGCGCACCATTTCGAGGATCTCTTCCACGCGCGGCCGGATGATGTGGACGAGATGCGCGCGCGGCACCATGCGCGGAGGCTCGTGCGGACCGGCATCGATCGCCGCGAGTTCGAGCATGTCGCGGTCGTCGGAGGGACCCGACAGCGCGGCGCCGAACAGCGTCTTGAGCCGTTCCGCGTCCGAAATCGTGGTGGTGAGGCCGCGCGCGATGTCCATGGTGACGTTAAGGCCGCCGACCGCGAAGCCGTCGACGTGAATGAAGCGCCCGCCCGCGAACACCGCGACCGTGGTGGTGCCGGCGCCCATGTCGATGACGGCCGCGCCGAGATCGGCCTCGTCCTCGGCCAGCACCGAGAGACCCGCGACGTAAGGCGCGGCGACCATCGCCTCGACGCCGATATGGCAGCGCTCCGCCAGCAGCATCAGGTTGCGCGCTGCCGCCACCTCGGTCGTCACCACATGCATGTCGACGCCGAGCCGGCGGCCGAGCATGCCGCGCGGATCGCGGATGCCGCGCTGCTCGTCGAGCGCATAGCCGATCGGGAGCGAATGCAGGACGGCGCGGCCTTGCCGCACCGAATGCCGGCTGCCGACGGCAAGCACGCGCTGGATGTCGGCGTCGCCCGCGGTCGGCGTCTGCATGTGCACGGTCGCGGCGAAGAGTTCGCTCGTCGTGCGCCCGGCGGTGATCGGCAGCACCACGGAGGAGACCTGCACGCCGGCCATGCGCTCGGCCTCGTCGATCGCGTGGCGCAGCACGTCCTCGGCGGCCGAGATGTCGACGACTGTGCCGCACTTCATGCCGTGCGCCTGGGTGTGGCCGATGCCGAGCACCTCGATCGCGTGGCTGCGGCGATAGAGTATCTCCTGCGGACGCGGGCGCAGGCGCGCGACCACGCAGACGACCTTGCTGGTGCCGACGTCGAGCGCGCACATGATCGCCGAGCGCCGGCGCGAGATCGGCTTCATCTTGGGAGCGAGGCCGTGAGCGAGATCGCTCATGCGTCGTTGCCCTTCTTCTTCGGCGGATTGGCTTTCCGGAACGCCTCTTCGCGCGCCTGCGCGACGGCATCGGAAAGGCGCACCGTAACCCTGTCGGGCAGCCGCAGGTCGACGGAGACGATGTCGCGCGTGAGCAGGCTCTTCTCGCGATCGAGGCGCGCGAGCGCGTCGAGGGCTGCTTCGATCCCGGTCTCGGGCAGGCGCACGTCGATGCCGTTCTTCAGCCTGAGGTTCCAGCGCCGTTCGGCGACCAGCACCGCGGCGCGCACGGAATCGCGGATCGCGGGCTGCCGGTCGAGCACCGCCAGGAAGTCGCGCGCCTTGGCGGCCGCGCCGCGCCCGACCACGAACGGCAGGCTCGAAAAGCGCGGCTCGACCTTGGCGGCGAGCACAGTGCCGTCGGCGGCGATCACCGAGACCTTGCCGTCGGACTGCCACAGCGCGAAGGCTTCGCGCTCGGTGACGGTGATCTGCAGGCGGTCCGGATAGAGCTTGCGCACGGTCGCTTCGGCGATCCACGGGATCGCCTCGAGCCGCTGGCGCGCCTCGGTCACGTCGAGGAACGGCAGCGAGGAATTTTCCGTGACGCCCGCGGCCGCGAAAATGTCCTGGCGGCTCACCTGGCGCTCGCCGGACAGCGAGACGGCCGCGATCCGCATGCCCATCGCGTTCGCGGCGCTGTCGCAGGCGGCCTTCGCGGCACCGACGATCTCAGGCATGTGCCCGCCCTTTACGACGCCGTAGCCGGTGGCGGCAGAGAGGAACGATAGGCTCGCCACGAGCCCGATAAAGCGCGGCAGCCGCACGCGCGAGAGCGGCAGCGTATAGCGGCGCAGCGCGCGGCCGAGCGCACCCCGGCGCGTGGCTACGCGCAGGCTGCGCGGACCTTTCGGCCGCGTCAGCGATTGAGCGATGCGTCCTCGACCATCCATTTCACCAGCTCAACAAACGAAATACCCGCATGGACCGCGATCTCGGGCACCAGCGAGGTCTCGGTCATGCCGGGTTGCGTGTTCACTTCCAGACAGACCAGTCCCCCAGTGCCCTCCGCACTGTCATCCCAGCGAAAATCCGCGCGGCTCACGCCCCGGCATCCGAGCGCGCGATGAGCCGCGAGCGCCATCCTGCGGACCTCTTGGTAAACAATTGGTGAAATTGGCGCCGGTAACAGGTGCCGCGAGCCCCCGGGCGCGTATTTCGCCTCGTAGTCATAGAAGCGGGCGGTGGGCACGATCTCGATCACGCCCAGGGCGTCCTCGCCCATGACGGCGCAGGTCAGCTCCTTGCCCGGGATGAACGGCTCGGCCAGCACCATCTCGCCGAACGCCCAATCCTCGCGGGTGAGCTCCTGCGGGGGATATTCATGCGCCTCGGTGACGATGAAGACACCGACGCTGGAGCCCTCGCTGACCGGCTTGAGCACGTAAGGCCGTTCCAGCACATGCTCCTTGGCGGCGACCGAGCGCGACACCACGAGCCCGCCTGGCGTCGGGACGCCGGCCGCGCGAAACAGGATTTTCGCAAGATCCTTCTGCATCGCGACTGCCGAGGCGAGCACGCCGGAATGGCTGTAAGGGACACCGATAACTTCGAGGATGCCTTGCAAGGTGCCGTCCTCGCCCGGGCGCCCATGCAACACGTTGAGCGCCGCGTCGGGTTTGAGCATCTGCAACACGGTCGCGATGTCGCGGCCGACATCGATCTTGGTGACGCTGTGACCGCTGGCTTCGAGGGCGTCGGCGCAGGCCTTGCCCGAACGCAGGCTCACCTCGCGTTCGGCCGACCATCCGCCCATCAGAACGGCGACGTGCTTGCCTGGCATTCGCCCCGGATGCCTCCCCGCGAGCCTTGAAAAAATCCGCGCCCGTGAGCCGCGAATCAGTTCGCTGAAAGAATCTGATTTGCGCGATTTGCGCTACAAATTTATGCCGATGCGCTTGATCTCCCATTCGAGTTCGATTCCGTTTTGTTCTCTTACGCGGCGGCGCACCTCCTCGCCGAGCGCCTCGATATCGGCAGCGGTCGCGTTGCCGAGATTGATAAGGAAATTGCAGTGCAGCTCGGAGACTTGCGCACCGCCGACAATCAGTCCGCGACAGCCCGCGGCGTCGATGAGCTGCCAGGCCCTGTGCGGCAGTGGGTTCTTGAAGGTCGAACCGCCGGTGCGGCTTTTCACCGGCTGCGTTGCCTCGCGTGACGCCGTGATCTTCTCCATCTCGGCCGCGATCGCAGCAGGCTCGCCCGGCCGACCTTGAAACAGCGCCTGCGTGAACACGACGTCGTCGGGTACGCCGCAATGGCGATAGCCGAAATGCATGTCTGCGTGGGCAATGACACGTACGTGGCCCGCGCGATCGACGCCGCGCGCCTCGATCAACACGTCCTTGGTCTCGGTCCCGTAGGCGCCGCCGTTCATGCGCAGCGCGCCGCCGACCGCGCCGGGAATGCCGCGCATGAAGGCGAGCCCCGCGACACCGGCTTCCTGCGCAGCCTTGGCGACGCGCAGGTCGGGTACCGCCGTGCCCGCGCGCACGCGGTTGTCCGGCTCGACTTTGACCTCGTTGAAGCCGCGCCCGAGCCGGATCACGACGCCAGGAACGCCGCCGTCGCGCACGATCAGGTTCGAGCCGAGGCCGATGATCGTGACGGGGATGTCGCGCGGCAGGTTCGCGAGGAGGTACGCGAGATCGTCTTCATCCTCCGGCATGAACAGCGCCTGCGCCGGCCCGCCGACGCGGAACCAGGTGAGCGGAGCGAGCCGCTCGTTCGTGAGCAAGCGGCCGCGGAGTTGCGGCAGCGCCAACTTGAGATCGGGGACGATGTCGGGGACAGTCATTCGGATATTCGGTCGTGCCAGTGCCGCGGGTCGCGCCGGCCGTGCGTACAAGCAACCACGAGGATGTTGTTATCCGTTTCAGCGTAGATCAACGCATAAGGAAACGGGTGCAGCAACGCGCGACGATAGCGCCCGAAGATAACCTGATATTGATGCGGACTGTTTTGGATCAACCGGAGCTTGGCGTCGACCACTCGCCAAAAATTTGCCCCTACACGGGGGCTTTGCTCCTCGTACCAAGCCGCCGCAGCATTTATGTCAGCCTCGGCGGCCGCTCGAACAATAATCCGGCGCGTCATCCAAATCTTGCGCGAAGGCGCTCACGAACCTCTTCCCAAGGTATCGCTGAACTCGGGTCCCGCTCATGCTCCGCCATGCGACGTTCGATCTCCTGGCGCTGTTCCGGAGTTAATTCAAACTCCTCCTCGTTGGGAGGGATGCTGTCCCATAACTCGTTCGCCAGCTCGATCTTTTCGGCCGTCGAGAGCTTCATCAATTCATCGCGCAGGGCTTGGTTCATGGCGCTTCCAGCATAGCCCTTGTCGGGTCTCGTCGCAACGCGCCGCCTACCCTGCCGCCTTCAATTCCGGCCGGCCGCGTGACGGCTAAGCGAGCGCCGGTCGCTCAGACGTGGCGTAAATCCTTGCATTTCATCTTCACCGTTGTTCCGTCGCCGACGGTGATGCTGCACATTCCGTGCCCAAGGTTCTTGCATGTCCCGAAGTTCATGCTGCCCTTGTCCTGGCATTTGAATGATCCCGTCGCTGCCGCCGGGACCGCTCCGGCAAAGACCGACGACACAGCGAGGATTGCAAGAAGCGCCATTGGGTATTTCGTGTGCATCGTATAGCCCCCTTCACACAAACTCCCAGCGTCCGTGAGGACACCGAAGCGCGCCAGGATCGTAGCAAAACCGATGGCCGATTCAACCGTAGGACGCATGTTGTCCTAGGTCGCGGCGTTCAACTCGCCCGGCAGCGCGTACGCCCATTGTGTGATATTTCCCGCACCGAGGCACACGACGTAATCGCCGCTCTTCGCGATGCCCTTGATCAGTCCCGCAAGCTCCTGCGAGTCATCGAGCGCGATCACGTTGTGGTGGCCGCGCGCGCGTATTGCGGCGACCAGCGAGTCGCGGTCGGCGCCCACGATGGGCGCTTCGCCGGCCGAATAGACATGCGCGATGATCACGGCGTCGGCGTCGTTGAAGCAGGTGCCGAACTGGTCGAACAGCGAATGGAGCCGCGTGTAGCGATGCGGCTGCATCACGGCGATCACCTGGCCGTTGGTGGCCTCGCGCGCGGCCCTCAGCACGGCGGCGATCTCGACCGGATGGTGGCCGTAGTCGTCGAATATCAGGACACCGTTCCACTCGCCCGTCCGCGTGAAGCGCCGGCGCACACCGCCGAAGCCCGCAAGACCTTTGCGGATCTGCTCGTCGCTCAGCCCGAGTTCGCGCGCGACCGCGATGGCGGCGGTGGCATTGAGCGCATTGTGGCGTCCTGGCATCGGTAGCGTCAGTCCGGCGATCGTGTGTGCGACATGGCCCGGCCGATCGCGGAACGCAACGGTGATGCGCAACCCGCCGCCGGCATGATCGACGTCGACAAGACGCGCTTCGGCTTGCGGGTTCTCGCCATAGGTGATCACGCGCCGGTCCGTGACGCGGCCGACCAGCGTCTGCACTACCGGATGGTCGGTGCACATCACGGCGAAGCCGTAGAACGGAACGTTCGACACGAACTCCTCGAATGCCGCCTCGATCCGCTCGAACGTCTTGAAGTAGTCGAGATGCTCGGGATCGACATTCGTCACGATCACGACGTCGGCGGGGAGCTTTAAAAACGTGCCGTCGGACTCGTCTGCTTCCACCACCATCCAGTCGCCGGCGCCGAGCCGCGCATTGGTGCCGTAGGCATTGATGATGCCGCCATTGATGACGGTCGGATCGAGGCCGCCGGCCTCGAGCAGCGCCGCCACCATGGTGGTGGTCGTGGTCTTGCCGTGCGTGCCGGCAACGGCGACGCATTGCTTGAGCCGCATCAGCTCGGCCATCATCTCGGCGCGCCGCACCACCGGCACGCGCTGCGCGCGCGCCGCGACGACCTCGACATTGTCGCCCTTGATGGCCGATGAGACGACGACGACCGCCGCGCCGTCGATGTTCTGCGGTTCCTGTCCGTCGAAAATCGTCACGCCCTTCTCGCGCAGGCGCTTCACGTTCGCGGTCTCGGCGGTGTCGGAGCCCTGCACTCTGTAGCCGAGATTGACGAGCAATTCGGCGACGCCGCTCATGCCGATGCCGCCGATGCCGACGAAATGGATCGGGCCGAGATCGAGCGGTAGTTTCATGGACGTCCTCGCAGGCGCGGGAGCGACGCAAATTATCGCGAAGCGGGTATCACATTCGCCACGCGCAGCACCAGATCGGCAAGGCGATCCGCGGCATCGAGCACGCCGGCCGATTTCGCGCCGGCCGCCATGGCGGCAAGCCGGTTCGGCGCTGCAGCGAGCGCCGTGATTTCGGAGGCAAGCCGCTCAGGCGTGAAATCGTCCTGCCGGAGGACAATAGCGCCGCCAGCCTTCGCCAGCACATTGGCGTTCGCAAGCTGGTCCTGATCGAGCGCGTGCGGCAGGGGCACGAGGATCGACGGGCGCCCGATCGCCGCAAGCTCCGCCACCGTGGACGCACCCGAGCGCGACACGATCAGATGCGCGGCCGCGATGCGCGCCGGAAGATCGGCGAAAAACGGCGCGACCTCGGCCGCAACGCCGAGACGCACATAGGTGCTGGCGACGCGCTCATGGTCCTCCGGCCGCGCCTGCTGCACGATCGTGAGCCGCGCGCGCAATGCCGGCGCCAAGCGCTCGATCGCGCCCGGAACGATGTCGGCCATCACGCGCGCGCCCTGGCTGCCGCCGGTGACGACGAGCCGGAGCGGCCCTCCGCCGTCGAGCGCCGGATAGGGCTGCGCGGCCGCCGCGACCACCGCCGGCCGCACCGGATTGCCGGTGACCGTCGCCTTGCCGGCGAGTTTACCGTCATGCGCGACGACGCCCGGAAAGCCGGTCGCGATCGCGGTCACGCGTCCAGCCAGCAGCCGGTTGGCGCGCCCCATCACGGCGTTCGCGTCATGGATCACGGTTGGGACGCCACGCAACGTCGCCGCATACAGTGGCGGCAGGGTCGGATAACCGCCGAAGCCCACCACCGCGGCCGGCTTGATGCGCCCGAGCAACAACAGCGCCTTGGCGACGCCCATCCCGAGCGCACCCGCGGTCCTTGCCAGCGAGAGCGGATCGCGCCCGCGGATCGGCGCGCTCGGGATGATATGCGTCGCCCGTGCGGGGAATGCGTCGCCGAATTGCGTCGCGCGCTCGTCGGTCGCAAGCTCGATCGCAATCCCGCGCCTGTCGAGCGCGATCGCGAGCGCCTCGGCGGGAAATAGATGGCCGCCCGTGCCGCCGGCCGCCAGCAGGACGAGCGGCGCGTCAGCCATCAAGTCGCTTCCGGCGCCATCTCGGGCGGCAACCGCTCCTCCGGTGGGAGCATCGCGGTGCGCGGGCGCCCGCGGGTGAGCGCGAGCAGCATGCCCATGCCGTAGGCGAGCGAGATCATCGACGAGCCGCCATAGGAGATGAACGGCAACGTCATGCCCTTCGCCGGGATGAGATGCAGGTTGACCGCCATGTTGATCGCCGACTGGGTGCCGAACAGCATCGCAAGCCCCGCGGTCGCAAAGCGCGTGAACGGATCGTGGTCGCGCATCGCATGCATCAGCGCGCGGATCACCACGAAGGCGAACAATGCGACCAGCGCAAGGCAGAGCACGATGCCGAACTCCTCAGCGGCGACGGCGAAGACGAAATCGGCATGGCTGTCGGGTAGCACCTGCTTGACCGTGCCCTCGCCCGGGCCACGGCCGAACCAGCCGCCGCGCACGAAGGATTCCATCGCGTTGGTGACCTGGAACGTGTCGCCCGAGCTCGGGTCGCGGAAACGCTGGATGCGCGCCGTTACGTGCGGCACGAAATAATACGCGCCGACCAGTCCGGCGAAGGCGACGCCTCCCAGCCCCGCGATCCAGACGAAGCGCATGCCAGCCATGAAGAACAGCGCGCCCCACACGAGCGAGATCAGCATGGTCTGGCCGAAGTCAGGCTGCAGCATCAACAGCGGGATCACCGCGAGCAGCAAGGCGAGGGCGATCGTATTCGCCGGCATGTCGGCCTTCTTGGTCGACTCGGCGAACAGCCACGAGATCAGGATCACGAAAGCAGGCTTGAGGAACTCGGAGGGCTGGACGGTGATGCCGGCCAGCACGATCCAGCGCCGCGCGCCCTTCACCTCGGCGCCGAACACGAGCGTCATCGCGGTGAGCACGAGGCAGACCGCGAACACCACCAGCGCGACGCGCCGGATCGAGCGCGGCGAGAGAAACGAGGTCGCGATCATCACCACGACGGCGGGCACGAGGAACATCGCGTGGCGGTTTGCGAAATAGAAGGCGTCGAGCCCGATGCGGGTCGCGACCGGCGGCGACGCGGCGAGCGAGAGCACGATACCCGCAAGCATCAGCACCGCGATCGCGCCGAGCATCAGCCGGTCGACCGTCCACCACCACGCCGCAAACCGCGTACGCTCGACGCGCGAGATCATGACCGGTCCCCGTCCAGGCGCTCGGTGCCGTCACCCTGAGGTGCGAGCGCAGCGAGCCTCGAAGGGCGACGGCGCCTTGGGCCATCCTTCGAGGCCCGCGCTATGCGCGGGCACCTCAGGATGACGATCAGCGAACGTTGCCCAACGGGTAGTCGTGACTCCACGTAGTTTACGAAGGATTAACGCCCTCGATCTTCCGGACCGCGTCGCGGAACGCCGCGCCGCGCAGCTCGAAATTGCGGAACTGATCGTAGGACGCGCAGGCCGGCGAAAGCAGCACCACCGGCTCCTTCAATCCCGAAGCGGCAGCATCCAGCGCGGCAAGCTCGACGGCGCGCTCGACCGTGCCGGCGACCACGAACGCCACCTTGCCCTGCAGCGTTCCGGCGAACTCGCCCGCCGCCTCGCCGATCAGGTAGGCCTTGGCGATGCGCGGGAAGTAACCCGCGAGCGGCGTGATGCCGCCGCTCTTCGGCTTGCCGCCTGCGATCCAGAAAATGTCGGAAAAGCTCGCAAGCGCGCGCGCGGCCGCGTCCGCATTGGTCGCCTTGGAGTCGTTGACGAACAGGACGTTCGCCTTCCGGCCGACCTGCTCCATGCGATGCGCGAGGCCGGGAAACGACACGAGCCCTCTCTGAATCACGTCCGGCGCGACGCCGAGCGCGAGCGCCGCACCGGTCGAGCAGGCGGCGTTCTGCGCATTGTGCAGCCCGCGCAGGGAGCCGATGCCGCCGATCTGCACGACCGGCCGTGCGGTGCCGCCGGCCGCGCGCATCACCTGGTCGCCTTCGACATAGAGTCCGTCCGGCAATGGCCGGCGCACCGAGACGCGCACCACGCGCTTGCCCTCGCGCTCGACGCGGTCGGCGACCGCCTGGGACCAATTGTCGTCGACGCCGACGATGGCGGTGCCGTCGCGCTGTACGCCTGCGACCAGCCGGGCCTTGATCGCCGCGTAGTCCGCGAGCGAGCCGTGGCGGTCGAGGTGATCTTCGCTGACGTTGAGCAGGATGCCGACGGACGGATCGAGCGAGGGGCTGAGATCGATCTGGAACGACGAGCACTCGATCACGTGCACGCGGCCGGAACCCGGCGGCTGCAGCGAAAGGATCGCGGTGCCGATATTGCCGCCAAGCTCGGCCTCATAGCCCGCGACGTCGAACAGATGCGCGGTCAGTGCCGCGGTCGTCGACTTGCCGTTGGTGCCGGTGATCGCGACGAACGCCGCGTCGGGCGCGCTCGCGCGGCGCTCGCGGCAATAAAGCTCGATATCGCCGATCACCTCGACGGCGGCGTTGCGCGCAAGCCCGACGACCCAATGCGGCGCGGGATGCGTGAGCGGCACGCCCGGCGCGAGCACCAGCGCGGCAATCCGGCTCCAGTCGATGTGGCGCAAGTCCGCGGTCGGAATGCCGGCCGCCGTCGCCTCGGCGACTTTCTCGGCCTCGTCGTCATATCCGACCACGTCGGCGCCGCCCGCAAGCAGCGCGCTCGCGCTCGCAAGCCCCGAGGCGCGCAGGCCGAACACCGCGACCTTCCGCCCCGCGAAGGTCGTGACCGGGATCATCGCAGCTTCAGCGTCGACAGGCCCGCGAGCGCGAGCCCGATCGAGATGATCCAGAATCGGATCACGATCTGCGGCTCGGTCCAGCCGAGCTGCTCGAAATGGTGATGCAGCGGCGCCATCTTGAACACGCGCTTGCCGGTGAGGCGGAACGACACGACCTGCACGATCACCGAGATCGCTTCCAGCACGAACAGCCCGCCGACGATCGCGAGCACGATCTCGTGCTTGGTTGCGACTGCGACCGCGCCGATCAACCCGCCGAGCGCGAGCGATCCGGTATCACCCATGAAGATCGAGGCCGGCGGTGCATTGAACCAGAGAAATCCGAGGCCCGCCCCGATCACCGCACCGCACAGGATCGCAAGCTCGCCGGCGCCGGCCACATAGTGGAGCTGCAGATAGTCGGTTAGGAAAGCGTTGCCGACCACGTAGGAAAACACACCGAAGCATCCGGCCGCGATCATCACCGGGCCGATCGCGAGGCCGTCGAGACCGTCGGTCAGGTTCACGGCATTGCCGGCGCCGACCACGATGAAAGCGCCAAACAGCACGAACAGGCCGCCGAGATCGATGATCAGTTCCTTGAAGAACGGAAACGTGAGCGAGGTCGCGAACGGTGCGCGCCCGAGCCGGGCGAACGCGTAGCACGCGAGGATCGCCACCACGGCCTCGACGGCAAGCCGCAGACGGCCGGCAACGCCGCTGTGCGTCTGCTTGGTCACCTTCAGATAGTCGTCATAGAAGCCGATCAGGCCGAAGGCGAGCGTCACGCCGAGCACGATCCAGACGTAAGGGTTCGATGGATTGGCCCATAGGACGGTCGCGACCGTGACGCCGGCGAGGATCATCAACCCGCCCATGGTCGGCGTGCCGCGCTTGGTGGCGAGATGCGAGGCCGGCCCGTCGCTGCGGATCGGCTGGCCCTTGCCCTGGCGGATGCGCAGGTGATCGATCATCCACGGCCCGCACATAAACACGAACAGCGCCGCCGTTATCATCGCGCCGCCGGTGCGCACCGTAAGATAACGGAACACGTTCAGCAGCGAGAGCTTGTCGGCGAAATCGGCGAGCCAATAGAGCATCGATGTGTCAACCTTTCACGAGCGCTTGCTCTGCGGGATGCGCGAAGCGGCGCTTGAGCGCCTTCACGATCGGACCCATGCGCGACCCGAGAGAACCCTTCACCATCAGCGCATCGCCTGCGCCGACCGCCGCAAGCACGTCCGTCTCCAGCGCCGCGGCGCTGTCGGCATAGCCGCCCCGGCGCTCCGACGGAAGGGCATCCCAGAGCGATTTCATCAGCGGACCGGCGCAATAGACGAGGTCGACCGCGCTGCCGACCACCGCCCCGGCAAGATCCGCATGCAGCGTGGGACCTTCCGACCCGAGTTCCAGCATGTCGCCGAGCACCGCGATACGCCGGCCCAGCCCCTTCATCGGGACCTGACCGAGCAGCGCGAGCGCGGCCCGCATCGAGGTCGGGTTCGCGTTATAGCTCTCGTCGATCAGGAGCGCCGCGCCGCCGGGCACGTCGAGCGCGATGCGCTCGCCGCGCCCGACCGGCGGCTTCAGGTCGGCGAGCGCGAGCGCCGCGAGCGCGAGGTCGGCGCCCGCGAGGGCGGCCGCGGCCAGCACGGCGAGCGAGTTCGCCACCACGTGGCGGCCGGGCGCACCGAGCTTATAGGTCACGTCTGCCCCAAGGATGCGCGCCGCGACGGTCGAGGTCTCGGCCTGCAGCGAGACCTTGATGAGCCGCGCGTCGGCGCGCTCGTGCTCGCCGAACGACACGATGCGCGTCACGCCGGCCGCGCGCGCTGCCGCGCTCAGGCGCTCAAACTGCGGATCGTCGCGATTGAGCACCGCCGCACCACCCGGCTCGATGCCGAGAAAGATCTCCGCCTTGGCGTCGGCAATCGCGTCGAGCGAGCCGAAATATTCCAGATGCACCGGCGCGATCGCGGTGACGATCGCCACATGAGGGCGCACGAGACGCGTCAGTGGCGTGATCTCGCCGGCATGGTTCATGCCGACCTCGAACACCCCATAGGCGGTGTTCGCCGGCATGCGGGCGAGCGAGAGCGGCACGCCCCATTGATTGTTGTAGGAGGCAGCAGAGGCGTGCGTGTCGCCTTGCCGGCCGAGCACGAGGCGCAGCGCCTCCTTGGTGCCGGTCTTGCCGACCGAGCCGGTGACGGCGATGACTTTTGCGTGCGAGCGAACGCGCGCCGCACCGGCGAGATCGTTCAGGCCCTCGAGCACGTCCGGGACAATCAGCAAGGCTGCGTCCTTCGGCATGAGGCCAAGCTTGTCGCGCGCCACGACCGCGAGACCCGCCCCGGCCTGCAACGCCGCGGGCACGAACTCATGCCCGTCGCGGCTCTCGCCCGTGATCGCGAAGAAAGCCTCGCCAGCTTGAAGTGTGCGCGTGTCGATCGACAGCCCCGGCACGCTCGCGGGGAGCGCACCCGCGCGCTCGGCGCTCATCGCGGCGGCCATGGCGGAAAGCGTCCAGAGCGGCGCGGTCATGTAGCCCTCAATGGCCGCTTGCTTGGACTTGAATTGTAGCTACAATTTGCTTGACGTATGATCGAATTGTGCCTACGAAAACAATGACCGATCCGATCGCCCCCTATGACTGGGACGAGTCCAAACGGGCCGCGAACATCGCCGCCCACAGGATCGACTTTACGGCGGTCTATGCGTTCGATTGGGACACGGCCGTCATCGTTCTCGACGATCGCGAAGACTATGGCGAACTGCGAGAGAATGCCATCGGCTTCGTGGGCGAACGACTTCACGTCCTGACATTTACACGTCGCGGCGAAGCCATACGGGTCATCAGTCTCCGTAGAGCCGAGAACAAGGATAAGAAAATCTATGTCGAAGCGAGATGACGGGAAATGGAAGGAAGCGAGACGCAAAGCGTTGCGCGACCTTGCGACCACAACCGACGAGAAAGACGCCGAGATCACGGCGGCGGCCCTGCGTGACCCGGATAATCTGCCTTGGACCGACGAAATGTGGGCGCGTGCGCGTCCGGCCGAGGAAGTAATGCCGGAATTCGTCGCGCGCTGGCGCAAATGGCGCGGCCAGCAAAAGGCGCCGGTGAAGAAGCTCGTGTCGCTGCGCCTCGATCCGGACGTCGTCGACCATTTCCGCGCGACCGGACCGGGCTGGCAGGGACGCATCAACGATGCACTGCGCAAGTCGGCCCGGCTCAAGCGGCCCGCGAAGACGGCTTCGCGCTGAACCCTCACGCGACCTTCTCCTTCAGTGCCGCGGCGACCGCCTCGTGGTCGCTGAACGGCAATGTCCGGTCGCCGATAATCTGGCCGCTTTCATGGCCCTTGCCGGCGATCAGCAGCACATCGCCGGTCGCGAGGTCGGCGACCGCGCGCCGGATCGCCTCGCCGCGGTCGCCGATCTCGGTCGCGCGTGGCGCCGCCGCCAGAATGGCCGCCCGGATCGCGGCCGGATTCTCGCTGCGCGGATTGTCGTCGGTGACGATCACGGCGTCGGCCTTCTCGGCCGCGATCTCGCCCATCAGCGGCCGCTTGCCCTGATCGCGGTCGCCGCCCGCGCCGAACACGACGACGAGACGGCGCCTGGCGTAGGGCCGCAACGCGTCGAGCGCTTTCGCCAGCGCGTCGGGCTTGTGCGCGTAGTCGACGAATATGGGCGCGCCGTTGCGCTGGCCGGCAAGCTCGAGACGTCCCTTGGCGCCTTCGAGCCCTTCGAGCGCGGCGAACACGTGCGCCGGATCGCTTCCGGTCGCGATGCACATCCCGGCCGCGACGAGCGCGTTCTCGATCTGAAATCCACCGACGAGCGGCAATCGCACACGATACGATCTGCCGGCGTGCTCGATCCGCAGCGTCTGCGAGAAGCCGTCGACCTCGGCGGCGGCGAGACGGATCGCGTCGCCCTTCTGCCCGACCGTGAGAACGCGCAACCCGCGCTCGCGCGCCGCGGCGACCACCGCATCCGCATGCTCATGATCGACATCGATCACCGCCGCGCCGTCCGCCGCAACGATGCGCTCGAACAGGATCAGCTTGGCGGCGAGATAGGCCTCGACCGTCGCGTGATAGTCCATGTGATCGCGCGTGAGGTTGGTGAAGCCACCGACGGTCACGCGCACGCCGTCGAGCCGGTACTGGTCGAGCCCGTGCGAAGAGGCCTCGAGCGCGAGATGCGTGACGCCCTCGGCGGCGAGCCGGTCGAGAAGCTGCGCCAACCCCACCGGGTCGGGCGTGGTGAGCGCGCCGTACACCGTCTCCGTCGGCGTGACGAGGCCGATGGTGCCGATGCTGGCTGCTTTGCAGCCCAGCGCCGCCCAGATCTGGCGCGTGAAGGCCGCGACCGAGGTCTTGCCGCTGGTCCCGGTCACGGCCGCGATCGTTGCCGGCTGGCGCGGATAGAAACGCGCGGCCGCACGAGCGAGCGCGCGGCGCGCATTGCTCGTCCGCACGAACGCGGCGCCATCCGGCAGACCCTCGGGCCTGCGCTCCGCCATCACGGCGGCGGCGCCCGCCGCGAGCGCCTGCGGCACGAAGGCGAGCCCGTCGACGCGCGTGCCCGGCACCGCGACGAACAGGCAGCCGCGCGTCGCCTTGCGGCTGTCCGCCGTGATGCCGGCAACGTCGAGCGCCGCGAAACGCGGATCGACGCTGCCGTCCTGGTCGATGAGATCGCCGAGTTTCATTGAGCCCGTGCTCGATTCGGGCCGGATATTATCGCCGCGCCAGGGGCGCGGCCATCACCGCGCGGCGGTGCGGGTCGCCGGCAGGAGAAGCTGGTCCGCCGGCGGCAGGTCGAAGCGCGGCTCGATCCCGAGCATGGGCGCGATGCGCGCGACCACCTTTGCCGCCGTCGGCACGGCGTTCCATCCCGACGTGGCGTAATTGTGGGTCTCGGCCGTCGGCTGCGGCTCGTCCAGCATGATCAGGACCTGGTAGCGCGGCTTGTCCGCCGGCAGGATCGCGGTGAACGAAGTCAGCAGCTTCGTCTTGGAATAGCGGCCATTGACGACCTTCTCGGCGGTGCCGGTCTTGCCGCCGATATAGTAGCCCTTCACGTCGCCGTGGGTGGCGGTGCCCTTCTCGGCATTCAGGCGCATCAAATAGCGCATCATCGCGCTGGTCTCGGGCTTGATCACGCGCGTCGCGAGCGCCTGCGCGTCGGCTTCGTTGCGCTTGAGGAACGTCGGCGGGATCAGCATGCCGCCATTGACCAGCGCACTCACCGCCATCACGGCCTGCAGCGGCGCGACCGAGAGGCCGTGGCCGAACGCGATGGTCACGGTGTTCAATTCGCCCCAGCGCTTCGGCACGATCGGATCGGCGCTCTCGGGCAGCTCGGTGCGCAACCGGTCGAGCTGACCGACCTTGCGCAGGAACGCCTGATGCGCCTCGACCCCGATCGAGAGCGCCATGCGGGCGGTGCCGATATTGGAAGAGTAGATGAAGATCTCCGGCACCGTCAGCACGCGATTTTTGCCGTGATAGTCGTGGATGGCGAACTTGCCGTAGCGCAGACTCTGGCGCGCATCGAAGGTCGAGTTGAGCGTGATCTTGCCGCTGTCGAGCGCCATCGCGAAGGTGAGCGCCTTGAACGTCGAGCCCATCTCGTACACGCCGGTGGTGAGCCGGTTGATGCGCGTCGGGTCATTCACCTCGCGCGGATTGTTCGGGTCGAAGTCCGGCACCGACACCATGGCGATGATCTCGCCGGTACGCACGTCGACCACGAGCCCGGCAGCGGCGAGGGCCTTGTATCTGGCGCGTGCGGCGACCAGTTCGTCGTGCAACGCATGCTGCACGCGCAGGTCGACCGCGAGCTGCACCGGCTCCTGCAGCCGGTCGGTGGCAAGGCCTGCGGCATGGAGCGCCGCGAGCCCGTTGTTGTCGAGCCATCGCTCGATGCCGGCGATGCCCTGGTTGTCGATGTTGACGAGACCGATCAGGTGCGCCACCTCGGAGCCGTTCGGATAGGATCTCTTGTTCTCCGGCAGGAAGCCGATGCCGGGAATCCCGAGGCGATAGATGTCCTGCTGCTGCTTCGGCGTGATCTCGCGCTTGAGCCAGACGAAGCCTTTTCGCTTGTCTGCCAGCCTGTCGCGCGTTTCCTTGGCGTCGAGGTCGGGCAGCACGGCGCTCAAGAGCTCGACCGCCTCGTCGACGTCGATCAGCCGGCGCGGCTCGCCGTAGAGAGAGGGCACGTTCACGTCGGTCGCGAGGATTTCACCATTGCGGTCGGTGATCTCGGGGCGCGCGGTCGCGACCGCGTCGATCGCCGCACCCCGGCGCGCCGCGTGGGATTCAGGCACGATCGCGTAGAGCACCAGACGTCCGGCGATCACCCCATACACCGCCGCGAACATCAGGATCGCGAGCCCGACACGCGCGCGCGCCTTGGCGTTGCGGTCGACCTTGCCGTAGAGCAGCGCACGCGCCAGGCGGCGGCGCACCGGCTCCGGAGACGATGCGGTCGATGCGGTCCCGGTCGCGGGAGTTGCGGCTTCGGTCATCATCGCGTTTCCGAAGGGTTACGCACACTGCCGGTCGGCAGGTCGTTGTTCTCGAGGCCTTCGATCACGGCGCCGATCGGGTCGGCGGTACCGGCCGGTACGAGCTCGGCGGGACGCTCGGGAAGCCCGGTGAGCGGGTCGAGCTGGCGCGCGTCGAGCGGCTTCAACTGCTGAAGATGGCGCTGCGCGAGTTCCTGGATACGGTCGGGACGGTCGAGGCTGCTCCACTTGGCGCGCAGCGCCGCGATCGTGTCCTGCTCGCGCCGGATCTCGGTGCGCAGCTTGCCGACGCGCTCGGCCTCGAGCGTAGACTCGTATTTGATCTTGTAGACGTCCGCTGCCGCGAGCACGAGCGCGGCGAGTACCACGATATGCAGGACACGCAGCAACATCAGCGCCCCCTCATGATGTCGTCGAGCGAGGGCACCCGCGGAAGCAGCGCGGCCATGTCGGCGGCGAACGCCGGCGCGTCGGTGCGCTCGCCCGCGCGCAGCTTGGCCGAGCGCGCGCGCGGATTGGCGGCGAGCTCGGCATCGTCGGCCGTGACCGGCCGCTTCGTGAGCACGCGGAAGCTCGGAGCCGCGCGCGCGACTTCAGGGAGGTGACGCGAGCCGCCGGTCTTGGCCGCGCGTTCGGCCAAGAACGTCTTGACGATGCGGTCTTCGAGCGAATGGAACGAGATCACCACGAGCCGCCCGCCGGGCTTGAGCACGCGTTCGGCGGCGGCAAGTCCGACCGCGAGTTCGCCGAGCTCGTCATTGACGAACATGCGCAGCGCCTGGAACGTGCGCGTCGCCGGATGGATCTCGCCGGGACGCTGCTGCAAGACCGTACCGACGACATCGGACAGCGCCCGCGTCGTCGTGATCGGCGCCGCGTCGCGCGCCTTCAGGATCGCGCGAGCGATCGGGCGAGCAAAACGTTCTTCGCCCAGCGTCGAGATGATGGACGCGAGATCGCGATCCGAAGCGGTGTTCACCAGATCGGCCGCGCTTGGGCCATCGTGCCCCATGCGCATGTCGAGCGGCCCGTCATGGCGGAACGAAAAGCCGCGTCCGGCCTCGTCGAGCTGCATCGACGAGACGCCGAGATCGAGCAGCACGCCGTCGACTGCCTCGTGGCCCTGATCGCGCGCGACCGCGTCGAGATCGGAGAAGCGGTCCTCGACGAGCACGAGCCGGCCCGCCGCTTGCTCGACCAAGCCGAACCCGCCCGCAATGGCGCTCTGGTCACGATCGATGCCGATCACGCGCGTATCGGCGCTTTGAAGGATTGCGCGCGTATGTCCGCCGGCGCCGAACGTGCCATCGACATAGACGCCGCCGTCATGCGGCGCGAGATACTCGAGAACCTGGCGGGCGAGCACGGGAATGTGACGGGCCAGTCCGCCAGCGACAGCAGAGCTGTCGCTGCCCCCCATCATTCCCGTGCCCCATGCGCTTCGTGCGCCGCCACCCGGGAGCCCAGTTGCTTCTTGAGCGCGCGCACCGTCCCGGTGGCCTCCGCGAGTTGCGCGCGGAAGCGTCCAGGCTCCCAGATCTGAAACTTGTGGCCAAGGCCGACGAACGAGATCGCGTCCGCGATCCCGGCATGCGCCTTGAGCGTGTCCGGCAGGATCACCCGCCCCTCTGTGTCGATCTTGAGTGTCTCGCTGGTGCCATAGAGCGCGAGCGTGAAGGCATCGCGCTCGTCCGAATAGTGCGGATAGCGCGTGATCAGCGCCTCGATCTCGGCCAGCAGCGCATTGCCGCCCGCATCCACGGCCGGCTGGTCGAGCGCGGGATAGCAGTAGAGGCCCTCGTACCCATCCCGCGCGAGCACCGCGCGGTAAGGCGCCGGGATCGACACGCGTCCCTTCGCGTCGAGCCGGAGCGTGTAGTTGGACACGAAACGGTCCATGTGCCCTCGTGCGCGACCCGGCCGGGTTTGGCGCAAGCGGGGCCAAGGCCCCGTCCCTCGGCAGCGCTCGGCGAGGAGCGGTCGCGACTGGACCCCGTCCTTCGGCCGCACATGCCGTTGGGAAAAGCTGGGATAACATGGGACCTTATGGTCGTCAATTGAGCGCGGATGCGCGCAGCCCCACGGCAACGCGCGTCCCCCAGGCGAATTAACAAGCCATAAACTTAAGGAAACGTTGCCGCAGGCGCCCGCAGCGCCGGAACGTACGCGTCGCCCCCGCGTTCCCCTCCCAGGAGCCGGCCGGACCGGCGTCCAAAGATCATCCCGCAGGAGGAACATATGCTCAGGACCATCATGGCCGTCACGGCCGTGAGCGCATTCGCGTTGACGTCGGCGCTCGCACAAACGGCGGCACCCTCCACCAGTCCCACGGTGCAAAGCACGGACCCGGCCGGTCACACGACCTTCGTGGCGCGCCAGGCGCCCGACCAGTGGCTCGCCTCGAAGTTCAGAGGGACCGACGTCATTGGCCCCCATGAGGAAAAGATCGGCGACGTAAGCGACATCCTGTTCGACCAGAGCGGCAAGATCGTCGCCTACGTGGTCGGCGTCGGCGGCTTCCTCGGCATCGGCTCGAAGGATGTCGCGATCGATCCGGCCTCGTTCCAGGTGATGCCCGGCAAGGACGCGAGCGACTACCGGCTGCGGCTGTCGATGACCAAGGACGAGTTGAAGGCCGCGGCCGCGTTCGACCCCTATGCGCCGCCGCGTCCGGCGGTCAGCCAAAATCCCGTGACCTCGCCGATGGCTCCGGCGACACGGCCTTCCAACAAGCAGTAACGCTCTAACACTCGCATACGCTTCGCGGCGGTCCGCACAGTTGCGGGCCGCCGCTTCGTATTCCGGTTACAGGCGCCTCGCGCGCCATCCCGCGTTGGCCTATCCTTCCCGCAAACGTCGTTACCGGGGAGAGCCGCCATGTTCGCCGACCGAGCCGCGAGCCGCCGTCAATTCCTGAAATTTCTGTCCAGTCCACTGCTCGCAAGCGTGCCGGCGTACGCCGAGGGTCCGGCGCCGGGCGTCAAGCTGCCCGATCCGCTCGCGTGGGGCCCGCTCACGACCGAAACGTTGATCAAGAGCCCGAAAGACGCGATCAACGTCTTCGATTTCGAGCCGGTCGCGCGCGCCAACGTTCCGCCGGCGCATTTCGGCTACATGGCCTCCGGCATCGACGACGAGGTCACGCTGCGCGCCAACCGCGACGGCTTTCTCAAGTTTCAATTGCGGCCGCGCCGGCTCGTCGACGTGAGCAAGGTCGACATGACGACCGATATCCTCGGCGTGAAATACGACACGCCGATCATCATCGCGCCGGTCGGCGGGCAGCAGTCGTTCCACCCCGAGGGCGAGGTTGCCGTCGCAAAGGCCGCGCGCGCGGGAAATCATCTGCAAATCCTCTCCACCGTGACCAATGTCGGCGTCGAGGAGGTGACCGCCGCACGCGGGGCACCGCTGTGGTACCAGCTCTACGCCACCAACAAGTGGGAGGTGGCCAAGGCGATGGTGCAGCGCGCCGAAAAGGCCGGCTGCCTCGCGGTCGCCGTGACGGTCGACCGTTCGGGCGGGCGCAATCAGGAGACGCTGTTCCGCCTGCAGCAGACCGACACGCGCGAGTGCAGCGGCTGCCACGAGCGCGGCAGCCTCGCCACCAACCTCAAGCGCCGCGCGATGTTTCAAGGCCTCGACGTGTCGGGCCTGACGAACACGCAGTCCTCCGCCATGACCTGGGACTTCTTCAAGCGCCTGCGCGACACCACCAAGATGAAAATCGTCATCAAGGGCATTCTGGCGCACGAGGATGCGAGACTCGCCGCCGACGCGGGCGTCGACGCGATCATCGTGTCGAACCATGGCGGGCGCGGCGAGGATTCGGGGCGTTCCCCGATCGATGCGCTGCCGGAGATCGTGGAGGCGGTCGGCGGACGCATGCCGATCCTGGTCGACTCCGGCTTTCGCCGCGGCACCGACATCGTCAAGGCCCTGTGCCTTGGCGCGAGCGCCGTATGCGTCGGCCGGCCATACATCTGGGGCCTCGGCGCCTTTGGTCAGCCCGGCGTCGAGCGCGTGCTCGAGCTGCTGCGAACCGAGCTCTACGCGGCGATGCAGCAGGTCGGCGCACCGACGATCAAGCATCTCGTCCCCGCCATGGTGCGCCGCGTCACGTGAGCGCCATCATCCCGCGCGATGACGGCGCGTGCTGACCGCTTTCCTCACCGACATCCACGGCAACCGCGAAGCGCTGGAAGCGTGCCTCGCCCATGTGCACCGGCGCGGCTTCGATCGCATCGTCTTCCTCGGCGACTATGTCGGCTACGGCGCCGATCCCGGCTTCGTGGTGGACACCGTGATGGCCTCGATGGAGCGCGGCGCGATCGCGCTCCTCGGCAATCATGATGCCGCCGCCGCGGGCGCGCCTGAGCACATGAACGATGACGCGATGCGCGCGATCGAATGGACGCGCAGGCAGCTCACGTCAGGCCAGCGCAACTTTCTCGAACGCCTGCCGCTGACCGTGGAGGAAGACGATCGGCTGTTCGTTCATGCGAGCGCGCACGAACCCGCGCAATGGGACTACCTGCTCGACGCCGATGCGGCGATGCGCAGCTTCGGCGCGACGGACGCGCGGCTCACGTTCTGCGGCCATATCCACGTGCCGGTCCTGTACCACCTCGCGGCCAACGGGCGCCTTGCAGGCTTCGAACCGCAGCCGGGCGCGCCCATTCCGCTATCGCCGGGGCGCTTCACCGCGGTGATCGGTGCGGTCGGCCAGCCGCGCGACAGCAACCCCGATGCCTGCTACGCGGTGCATGACGACGACGCCGACACGCTCACCTACGTGCGCGTGCCCTACGACATCGACGCTGCGGCAAAGAAGATCCGCGCCGCCGGCCTGCCGCGCCGGTTCGCCGCGCGGCTCGCGTTCGGGCAATGACGGCAAGTTAGTTCCGCTTCTCCTCCAGCGCCGCATAAGGCCCGTCGGCGTAGACGATGCGGCCGCCGACCATCGTGAGCAGCGATGTAAGCGCGCCGATCTCGTCCGCCGGAACACTGAGGTAATCCTTCGACAGCACCGCCAGGTCGGCGAGCTTGCCGACGGCGAGCGTCCCGCGCCGGCCCTCGTCGAACGTGAACCAGGCGCTGCCCCGCGTGTAGAGCCGCAGCGCCTCCTCGCGCGTCGGCGTCTCGTCCGCATCGCGCGTCGCAAGGCCGCCGACGGTCTTGCCGTCGATCATCCACTGCAGCGAGACGAACGGATTGTACGACATCACGCGGTGCGCATCGGTGCCGCCGCCGACCACCAGCCCCATGTTGAGCGCGGTCTTGATCGGCGGGGAGAGCCGCATCACCTCGTTGCCGCGCTCGCGCAGGAACGCCTCGCCCTGGAAGTACATCGCGTTCTGCATCAGCCAGCCGACGCCGAGCGCCTTCATGCGCGCAAGGTTGTCCGGCGTCGCGTCGTTGAGATGCGCGATCGACCAGCGCAGCGGCGCGATCGAAATCTCCTTGTTCACGCGCTCGAACACGTCGAGCAGATCGCCGACCGACTTGTTGTTGTTCCAATGCTGCGTGAGCGTCATGCCGCGCGCCGCGGCCCAGCGCGCGATCTCGTAATATTGCTGCTTCTGCGCCTCGGTCGGCGCGTCGTTGTTGTACATCGCCCAGGCGACGTTCTCGCCGATGCCGTTGAAGCGCAGCATGTCGTCGCCGAACCCCATCGGCAGCATCTGCGTCAGCAACTGGATGTCTTCGAGTTCCTTGCCGCGCCGCTGCGCGAACAGCGAGTAGATCGCCCGTACCGTGAGCGTGCGGTCCTGCCACACTTTGAACAGCGGCTGATAGCTTGACGCCACCAGGTTGAAGCCGCCCGGATCGCTCACGCCCGTGATGCCTAAACGGTTGAGCTCGCGGAAGAACTGTTTCGTGCCCTCGACGCTCTGCCCGAAGGTCGGCAGCGGCAGCCGGTCGAACAGTCCGGAGATGGTCGGATTATCGCCCGCGATCCAGCCTGTGAGATTGCCTTGCGCGTCGCGTTCGAGCTTGCCGCGCGGCGGCACGTCTTCGTCCTTGGCGATGTTCAGCGCCTTGAACCCGGCCGGCGTGAGCAGGATGTTGGAATAGAAGAGCTGGATGTAGACCGGATTGTCCGGCGCGGCCGCGGCGAGCTCGGCCTGCGTGGGCTTCCGCCTCTCTGCGAATTGCGGCGGGGTCCAGCCGCCCGCCACGATGATCCATTCGCCGGGCTTGGCCAGCTTGGCCTTGGCGCGGATGCGCTCCATCGCCTCGGGTATGGTTTTCGTGCCGATCCAGTTCACTTCCGTGGCGTAGAACAGCGCGGCGCGGATCGCGTGCATGTGCGAGTCGATCAGGCCGGGGATCACGGTGCGGCCCGCAAGATCGATTTTGCGCGTGGCGGGCCCGGCGAGCTTGCCGATCTCCTCGGATTTGCCGACGGCGACGATCTTGCCATCGCGGACCGCGAGCGCCTCGACGGTGCCGGTTGCGAGCGTGACGATCTTGCCGTTGAGCAGCACGGTGTCGGGCGTCTGCGCAAAGGCCGGCGCCGCGAGCGCAAGCGCGCCGAACATCATCAAGCAGCGTGCAATCGACATCGCGCCCTCCCCGATCTTGCCGGACGATAGCGCCGCGCGACCGCGCGCCACAATCCGTGGGCAGGAACCGCCCCAAAAGGAGAAGGGCCGCCCTTGCGGGCAGCCCTTCCATTGCCTAGCCACGTCGTGGCTGATTGCTGTTTTCGCAAGCCCTTCAGGAGCGCGTTGCTCCCGGCGAGGCGACGATCCAGCTAGCCGCACGCGGCGATTGACAATGAGACACTGGATCACCTCCTTTCGGTTGGTTGACGATCTGCCGAATCTAGGAGATGCGCGCCGATTTGTGAAGTGCAGTCCGGCAACAGCCGCAATTTTCCGCTTTTGCGCTCAACCGAGCCGATAAAGTCGGCTGGCATTGTCATGCAGCACGGCCCGGCGATCCGCCTCCGGCAGGTGAGCGAGCGCCGCCCGGATCGTCGCGACGATTCGCCCGTAATCGGTCCAAATCTTCTCGATCGGGAAGTTCGAGCCCCAGAGGCAGCGCCGCGCACCGAAAAGCTCCAGCGTCTGCGCCGCGATCTCGGCGATGTGCGCCGGATCATTGCGCCGGATGAAAGTGCCGAGCCCGGAGAACTTCGTACGCGTGTTCGGCTGGTCCGCGAGCCGCCGCATGCCCTCGCGCCACGCCGCATGGCCCGCGGTTGAGCGATCCTCCGGCATGCCGGCGTGCTCCAGCATGAATGTCGTATCGGGAAACGCCTTGGCGAGCGCGGCACCGTCGGCCATCTGCGCGGCAAACACCTGAAGCTCGAACAGCCAGCCGCGGTCGGCAAGCCGAGCGAGATTTTTCCGGAACGCCGCCGTGTTCATCTGGTCGGGCGCCGGCGCGAAGCGGTACTGTGGATTCTCGTGCCAGTGCAATTGCTGGCGCACGCCGCGCATCAGCGGGAATTTCGCCTGGGCGGCCATCACGCGCGGTGCGTCCTCGCTCTGGAAATCGACAAACGACACGATCGCATGCGGCCATCCGGCACGGTCCGCCTCAGACTGCACCCATTCGACCTCCTCGACGGCGCGCGCCGCCGCCCAATTGGTCTGCACGTAGACCGACTTCACGACGCCGGTGCCGGCGAGATCGGTGAGAAACTCCTCGACCGGATAGTCGCGCTTGATCGCATCGTAAGCGCCGAAGATGCGCGGCACCGTTGGGCCTGAGAGCCAGGGCTGGTCCGCGCGGCGCCAGATGTGGTGATGCGCGTCGACGATCGGTTCGGTCATCGGATCTTGCTCACGAGAGCGAGCACGGCGTCCGCCGTCTCGCGCGGGGCTTCCTGCGGGATGTTATGCCCGACCCTCGGGATCGTGCGCCGCTCATACGGGCCGGTGAAGAAGCGCGCATGCGCCACCGACGCCTCGGGCGGTGTCGTGCCGACATCTTCGCCTTGCAGCGTGATCGCCGGCACGGTGATCGGCGGTTTCGCGGCAAGGCGCGTCTCGATTCCCGCGAGTGCCGGATCGCCCGGAACGTAGCCGTAGCGGACGCGATAGGAGTGGATCGCGACCTCGACGAAATCGGGATTGTCGAACGAAGCCGCGCTCGCCTCGAATGTCGCGTCGTCGAAATTCCAACGCGGCGACCATAGCGTCCAGAGGAGCTTCGCAATGCCGCGCCGGTTCTCGATCAACCCGGCGCGGCCGCGCTCGGTGTTGAAATAGTACTGATACCAGTAGCGATGCTCCTGTTGGGCGTCCGCCGGTTTGGCCGCGCCCGCGACGTCGTGCATGTTGTAACCGCCGCAGGTGACGAGCCCGGAAACGCGCTCCGGCCAGAGCGCCGCCACCACGCAGGCCGCACGGCCGCCCCAGTCGTAGCCACAGAGCAGCGCGCTTTTGATCCCGAGCGCGTCCATCATCTCCTTCAGGTCATTGCCGAGGGCTGCCTGTTCGCCCGAGCGCATCGTGTCGGGGAGAAGAAATCGCGTCGGCCCATAGCCGCGCAGATACGGCACGAGCACACGGCAACCCTTGGCCGCAAGCAACGGCACCATCTCGTCGAAGGCGCGCGGCGCGTAGGGAAAGCCGTGCAGCAGAACGACCGGGACACGATCTGCCGGCCCGCTCTCCTCATAGGCGACGTCGAGTACGGACGTGCGGACGTGTTTGATCGCGGCCATGATGTCTCCGGCGTGACGAAGCGGCTCTACCGACCTATTGTCCCGTCCGCAACATGCCGGGAGAACCACCAATGTCCGCCAGTACGGCACGCCTCAAACATTTCGGCTGGGGACGCGAGGGCGAAGGCCTCACGGCGGAAGAGGAAGCGTTCGTGCTGGCGCGCGCCGAGGCGCGCTTCGCCACGAAGCTGAAGGAAAGCGCGAGTGCGCCGGCGCTTGACGAGATCAAGCTTCACGAGCCCCGCGTGAAGGCACCGGCCTCGCTGCCGTTTGCGACCTGCGACCACTACGACCGCGCGGCGCACACCTACGGCAAATCCTACCCCGAAATGGCGCGCGGTCTCGTGCGCGATTACGGCAACGCACCCGACGTCGTCGCCTATCCACGCAACGAGGCCGAGGTCGCGGCCGTGCTCGACTGGGCCGGCGGCGCCGACGCAACCGTGACGCCGTTCGGCGGCGGGTCGAGCGTATGCGGCGGGGTCGAGCCGCTACGCAATGGCCATAAGGGCGCGGTCACGCTCGACTTGCGCGAGATGGGCAAGGTCCTGGAAGTCGACAAGACGTCGCGCGCCGCCTTGATCGAAGGCGGCACCTACGGCCCGGCGCTGGAGGCGCAGCTGCGCCCGCACGGGCTGACGCTGCGCCATTTTCCGCAGAGCTTCGAATATTCGACGCTCGGCGGCTGGATCGCGACGCGTGGCGGCGGCCACTTCGCGACGCTCTATACCCACATCGACGATCTCGTCGAATCGCTGCGCACCGTGACGCCGAAAGGCGTCATCGAAAGCCGCCGGTTGCCAGGCTCCGGCGCCGGCCCGAGCCCCGACCGCATGATGATCGGCTCGGAAGGCATTTTGGGCGTCATCACGCAGGCCTGGATGCGGTTGCAGGACCGCCCGACCTTTCGCGCCGGCGGTGCGGTGCGATTCAAGGACTTCTTCGCCGCCGCGTGCGCAGCGCGGGCGATCTCGCAGACCGGGCTCTATCCATCGAACTGCCGCATCCTCGACCCGACCGAGGCCTACAACACCGGCGCCGCCGACGGCTCGGTCGCCATCATGGTGCTGGCCTTCGAGTCGGCCGATCACGACGTCGAGCCCTGGATGAAGCGTGCGCGCGAATGCTGCGCCGATCACGGCGGCACGCCGGAGGCGTCGGGCGCGGAGGCGCATCGCGAAGGCGCGGCCGGCGTGTGGCGCAATGCCTTCATCCGCATGCCCTATGCGATGGAGCGGCTGATTTTGCGCGGCGTGGTCAACGATACGTTCGAGACCTCGATCACCTGGGATCGCTTCGAGCAATTCCACGACGCCATCAAGAGCGCGACCGAGAACGCGATCGTTGAGGCGACCGGCCGCAAAGGCCAGGTCACCTGCCGCTTCACCCACGTCTATCCCGACGGCCCGGCGCCCTATTTCACGTTCCATGCGCAGGGCGAGCCAGGCAAGCTCGGCGCACAGTGGCGGATCATCAAGGGCGCGGCGCTCGACGCCGTCATCCGGAATGGCGGCACGGTCACGCATCACCATGCGGTCGGGCGCGACCACCGGCCGTGGTATGACAGACAGCGCCCGCCGCTGTTCGCCGCTGCGATGCGCGCCGCCAAGAAGGCGCTCGACCCGCAGGGGCTGCTCAATCCCGGCGTGCTGATCGATCCATAGCGCATGATTTCCGAAAAATGGGCACCGATTTTCGGACAAGATCATGCGCAAGTAAGAAGTACGATGCCCAGGCGCGAAAACGTCACGCTGTTCAATGCGGATTCGCCGACCGTCACGCGCGTCGTGCCGTCGGCCAATCGCAACGTCGTGCGCATCTATGTGCCGAGCATTCTGGTGCTGCATTACACCGGCATGAAGACCGGAGACGCAGCGCTGGAGCGCATGTGCGATCCGGCGGCGGAAGTCTCGTCGCACTACCTCGTCTACGAGGACGGCCGCATCGACCAGCTCGTGCCGGAAAGCCAGCGCGCCTGGCACGCGGGCGTCTCGTCCTGGGCCGGCGAGCGCAACGTCAACTCGCATTCGCTCGGCATCGAGATCGTCAATCCGGGCCACGCGAACGGCTATCCGGATTTTGCCGAAGCCGGGATCGCGGCGACGATTACGCTCTGCCAGGACATCATCAAGCGCCACCAGTTGATCCGCGCCGACCGAGTGGTCGCGCATTCCGACATCGCGCCGCGGCGCAAGCAGGACCCGGGCGAGAAATTTCCCTGGAAGCGTTTCGCCGATGCGGGCGTCGGATTGTGGATCGAGCCGGTGCCGATCAGCGACGGGCCGGCGCTCGCACCGGGCGATCAGGGCAAAGAGGTCGAGCAGTTGCAGATGATGTTCGCGCGCTACGGCTACGGCGCCGAGATAACTCGAATCTACGACGCGTTGACGTGGGACATTGTCGCCGCGTTCCAACGCCATTTCCGCCCCGCGCGCGTCGACGGCATTGCGGACCGGTCGACGATCGAGACATTGCGCCGTTTGTTAACAGCATCGTCCGCAATTGCTTGATTTGATGCGGTAAAGCGCCTAGCTGCAAGTCGTCAGTCGGCTGGACGGCCGCTTGGGGCAATGCCGAAAGGTCGCCTTGAGAGGAAAGTCCGGGCTCCATGGACATACGGTGCCGGATAACGTCCGGCGAGAGAAGCTTCGCGCAAGCGCGGCGCATCTCAGGGAAAGTGCCACAGAAAGTAGACCGCCATCTCCCGCGAGGGAGGCGGTAAGGGTGAAACGGTGCGGTAAGAGCGCACCGCGTTCCCGGCAACGGGAGCGGCACGGCAAACCCCACCGGGAGCAAGACCGAATAGGGACGGCGCGAGCTTCGATGCGCGAGCGTTGAAGCCCGGATCGTGTGTCTGCGATTGGCCGTCCGGGTAGGTTGCTTGAGGCGCCGGGCAACCGGCGTCCCAGAGGAATGGCCGTCGCGCGGCGCCTTCGGGCGCCGCCTTACAGAACCCGGCTTACAGGCCGGCTGACCCAAAAATGAGAGGCGCCCGAGGGAAACCTCTCGGGCGCCTCACCATTTCTAGATCGGACGCGCGCGGCTCAGTAGCGCGCGACGATCGGACCGCTGTCGAAGCGATAGTTCAGCCCGATTCGGGCGATGTGATCGCGCACATGATAGTCGACGCGGAACGGCACGCCGTCGATGTCGACCGTGTTGATCGTGACGGTGCCGAGGTCGACATAGAGATATTCGAACTTCATCGACCAGTTGCGGTCGATCCGGTACTCGGTGCCGGCACCGAGCGCAAATCCGACGGTCGTCTTCTGGGACGAGAGTGCGTAGTTGGTCGCGGTCGACCCGAAAGCATTCAGCACCGCGCCGGGCTGCGAGAAGGTGAAGCTGTATTTCGACTCTCCGATCGCAAGGCCGCCGGTCACGTAGAGCAGCCAGTTCGGCGACGCCAGATAGCCGACGCGGCCGCGGAACGTGGCGAACCAGGGAAACTCCCACGTGCTGGAGAGCGTCGCAGGCCCGCCCGGCCGCGGGACGAAATCCTGGGCTACCTGGTTGTTCGGCGGCAGCTCCGGGTCACCCCAGTTGAGCGTCCGCTTTTCGCCCGTGAGCTGGGCATCGATCTCGATGCCGAGGAGCCACTGCTGGCTTACGCGCCATTATAGCCGGCCTGGATGCCGCCGAGGATGCCGTCGACTTTCGGGCTCTCGGTGAACGATTCGAAATTGAAGATCCGCTGGCTGCTGCTGGCGCTCCAGCGGCCCCAGCTATATCCGATGTTCACGCCCGCATAGAAACCGGTCCAGGGATCGACAACCACGACGGCCACCGGTGCCTTGTACACAGGCGCCGGAATATCCGCCGCGTTCGCCGCACCGGCAGCAATCGCCATAAGCGCCGCGCTTGCCAGAAGAGTTTTCACGATACGAGCCTCCTTCGAGAGCGCTCATCCCACCCAAGGCACGCTCTCCTTTGTGCAGCGGTTTCCTGTGATACTTCCGCAACGGAGCCTGACAACCCGTGGGCGGTAAGCAAAGCGGAAGACTCCCCGATCAGTGCAAACGGGCCTTTTCCGGAGGCCGCCGCCGGTTGCCAGGCCCGCTTTTTTGCTGGTAGCGAGCTATTCGTCTCTTTTAGTCTAGAGCCGAGGTCCCGCCGGGACGCCCCGTTCAGCGCCATCCAGCCAGAGATTGAGCCATGACCGACCCCGCAGCGCCTGCGGCCGCGCCACAAACAGACGCCAGCGCCAAATCGACCTGGAATCAGCGTCTTAGCCGGTGGGCGAGCGTCGCCATCGGCTTTGTCGCTCTGCTGATCGGCGGCACCAAACTGGTCGGCGTCTTCACCCTGCCGTCCTGTGAGTCGACGCGCGCGCTCGAGACCGTGCAGTCGATCTTCAAGGACAAGAATCTGCCCGAGCCGACCCTCACCGACGCGCAAACCGTCACCGCCGACAGGTCGGAAAAGACCTGCCAGACGGCTTACGAAATTCCCAACGAGAAGGGCACGCTCGACTATCGGGTGTTCTGGGACGGTTGGAGCGCCAAGGTGATGATCACAAAAGTCAGCAACTGACCCGTCCGCCACCGCGCCGTCTTACACCGCCAACTGCGCGTTCTTGAGATCGGTCGCGAGCATCGACCCGGGCGCATGCGTGATCGCGAAAGGCGGGCGCGCGGCGGCGATCGCGGCCTGCGGCGTCACCCCGCAGGCCCAGAACACCGGCAGTTCGCCGGCCTCGACCGGAACGGCGTCGCCGTAGTCGGGCTTTGCGAGATCGGAAATGCCGATCGCCGCCGGATAGCCGAGATGCACCGGCGCGCCGTGTACGGACGGAAGCCGTGTGGTGATCTGTACGGCGCGGATCGCATCGGCGGGCTTCATCGGCCGCATCGAGACGACCAGCGGCCCATGGAAGCGCCCGGCGCGCTGCGTTTGAATGCTGGTGCGATACATCGCGACGTTACAGCCAAGCGCGTGATGGCGCAGCGGCACGTCGGCTTGCAGTAAAGCCTCCTCGAACGAAAACGAGCAGCCGAGCACGAAGCTCACGAGGTCGTCGCGCCACAGCGCGCCGATATCGCGCGGCTCGTCGACGAGCACGCCGTCGCGCCAGACGCGATAGCGCGGAAGATCCGTGCGGATATCGAGGTCGGCGCCGAGCGCGGGGATCGCCGGATCGCCGGCATCCGAGACGCCGAGCACGGGACACGGCTTCGGATTCGCCTGGCAGAAGCGCAAGAATTCGTCCGCCCAGTCGCGCGGCAGGATCGCGAGATTGCCCTGCACGTATCCAGGCGCCAGTCCGGCGGTCACGCCGTCGAGCGCGCCCGTGCGGCAGGCAAGCCGGACGTCAAGTCCCGTGTCGAGCGGCATCGTGTTCGACAGCGCGAGATTGCCGGCGCGCATCGTCACCTCGGATTGACTTTGTGGCGCGCATCCTATCGGACTTTTCATCGAATTGAGAGAGCGAGCGGCAATGAGCGGCACCTGGGACTTCTGGATCGACCGCGGCGGCAC
>PLJS01000076.1 GCA_003140315.1 Hyphomicrobiales bacterium | reverse complement strand
TCTGAATTCCATAACGCGGCATTCTCGGAATCAGACCGTCGCAAGCCACTCTTTTGCTGTTGATTCCCGAGGCCTCGGGGTAGTGGCGCTTGAAGGATTTTTGGAACTGCTCATTCATCGCCCCATTCAGGAGGCTAGCCGTAGCCGCTGAAGCGGCTACTGAAGCCGCCAAACAAGAAAATCACGAGAATGATGATCAGTATGAGTCCGACATCACTTATCTCCTCTGAACCTGATCAACCATTGAACGTCTCGCCTTCACGGGTCTTTCCGGTGAGCGGGGGTTTTCTGCTGTCGCGTCGTCAAGACGCGAACGGATCCGACGCGCCTTCCGGTACCATCGCGAACGCCTTCAATGTCATTGCGATGAAGCTGTAATAGCCCAGCTCCGCGACGACATCGAGAACGCCTCGCTCGCCCAGAACGTCCTTCGCGCGCTTGTATGTTGCATTCGAGACCTCATGCGTCTGCAGTAGCTCCTGCGCGAACGTGTAGGCAACATTCTCGTCCTCGCGTGCGAACCGCGCCGGCTCTCCTTTGCGCAAGGCTTCGAGCGCGCCGGCATCGACGCCAAGTTCCGTCGCGATTGGCGAATGGTCGATCCATTCGCCCGACGCCTTCCAGTGTGCGGACATCATCAGGATGCAGAGCTCGGAGAGCCGCTGCGGCAGGCTCGACTGGAAACGCGCATAGAGACCGAGCTGCTGTCCGCGGCTCAGAAGCTCGGCGCTGTGCAGCCACGCGAAGAACGGACCGTGCATCTTCTTGCGTGGGCCGGCGACGACCTCGTCCCACACGATCTTCTGCTCAGGCGACAACTGTTCGTAGGAAAGCTTAGGCAAGCGCATTCGTCGCTCCTTGGGTGGCTTTTGATGTTGCCGGAAGCCGCAAACGGGCTTCACGCGGGGGTCGAAAGGCGAGATTGATATAACAGATTGGATGTTGCGCCGATCAGAATGCCCACCGCCTTGGTATTCGGCTCAATCCTGTTCTTTGAATCCTGCTCATTAAATACTCGCCGATACGGGAAGACGCCGAAGTCGGCAATCCCAACGGGAAGAGTGGCCTCCCGGTCCGATATATCATCAGTATCTTCAGCCAGTTGCGACGTAGAAGTGCTCAGAAGCCTCCGGCTTAGAGGCATATGAGTCATCGTCTGCGCGTGGGCTTCGAGTTGGGCAATTCGCGTTTTTTTGCGGCAAAGCCGGGCAATCTGCGAAATCGGTATAACAATATTGACGCAGAGCCGAGGCCGGCTCTAAAGTTTGTCCATCGATCTGCCTTTCAGGATCGCAACGGCGCGCCCGGCCAACGTCAAGAACGGTTGTGGCGCAGGAGGAAGCGGATTGCGTCGGGAATGCGCCGTGTTCACCCTGCTCGGCGACGCATCGACCGGGCGGCGGGCCGCGATCCTGCATGACGACATCTATGCGGCCCTGAGGCACGACCTCATCAGCGGCGCGCTCGCGCCCGGGCAACGCATGTCGATCCGCACACTGGCGGAGAGTTTTGGCACCAGCCTCGTTCCGGTCCGCGACGCGCTCAAGCGCCTCGTCGCCGAGCATGCGCTGCTGATGCTTCCGAACCGGACCGTGTGCGTTCCCATGATGACGCGCGAGCGGTTCCAGGAACTGCTGCAGGCACGTCTCGCCCTCGAGACGATGCTGGCGCGCCGCGCCGCCGAGCGCATCACGCACGACAGGATCGCGGCGCTCGACGAGGTCAATGACGGCATGCAGCGCGCCGTGAAGGCGGGCGACGTGAAAAGCTACCTCGCCGCCAATTACGCCTTCCATTTTGGCCTCTACGCCGCCGCGGACAGCTCGGTCATCCTGCCGATGGTCGAGATGCTGTGGGTTCAGGCCGGGCCCTTCCTCAATGCTGTGTTCACCGATCAGGGCACACGCAACGCCGGCGGCAATCACCGCGAGGTGGTCAAGGCGCTACGCCGCCGCGATCCGGTCGGGGCCGCAGCCGCCATCAATGCCGATCTTGCCGATGCCGCCGACCTCATTCTGGCGACGGTCGACTTTCACGTCGGCGATCAATCTCCGCCGCGCACGCGCGCGCGACGGAGCGCTGCTGCCGCCGCGCGGGATCTCATGGAGACGGGCTAGACGACAGGACGTTTCGTTCGACTGAGCCAAAACAAAATCCAACAGGGAGGGGAGAATGTCCAAGAGAGCATCGAAGCGAAGGTTTACGGCCTGTGCGGTCACGACCGCGATCGTTGCGCTGACTGCCACGGCGTCGATGACGCCGGCGCGTGCCGAGGATCCCGGTATCACCGACAACGAGATTTTGATCGGGATGTTCGGTCCGTTGTCGGGACCGCTGATCGCCTACGGGATCGACCCGGTCCAGGCCGCCAAGATGCTGTACGAGGAAGCCAACAAGAAAGGCGGCATCCACGGCCGCAAGATCAGGCTGATCGTCGAAGACGACAAGTGCAGTCCGAACGACATCGTTTCGGTGGTCAAGAAGTTCGTCACGATCGACAAGGTCTTCATGCTGCATGGCGGCTCCTGCACCGCCGCGGTGAGCGCGGCCGCCGACTACATCAATCGCGAGAAGATCCCCTATGCGATGTTGAATGCCGCCGGCGACAACGCGGTGTTCCCGCCGACGCGCTATGTCTTCGGGTCGTTCCAGGGCACGCAACGCGCCTACGCGGCGGCTTTCGCGACCTTCGGCGCGCAGTTCCTCAAGGCGAAGCGCGCGGCCGTGATCGTGCATGACGACGAATACGGCAAGGCGAATGCCGCGATGGCGAGGGCGACGTTCGAGAAGTTCGGCGTCGAGGTCGTCATCATCGAGCGCATCCCGCCGAATATCTCCGACTTGACCGCGCCGATGCTCAAGATCCGCGAGGCGAAGCCCGACGTGATCCTGTCGGGCGCCTATCCGGCTCCCGCGGTTCTGATCGCGCAGAAATATGCCGAGTTCGGCATGACGGCGATCCCGCTGCTGCAGGCCGCGCAAGGCATTCCGACGCCGTCGGTGTTCGCCAAGAACGTCGCCAATCCCGAGGCGCTCGAGAACTTCTATTACACCTGGGCCTTCAACGACATCGGCGATGCGGCGGTCCGCACGAAGTACATCGACCTGTTCAAGTCGTACAACAACGGCCGCGAGCCTGGGCCCTTCATGATGAGCGGCATTCCCTCCGCGGTCGCGGTGCTGGCCGCGCTCGACGCCGCTGGACGCGACCTGACCCGCGAGGGCTTCGTCAACGCCATGGAGAAGCTGAATCTGAAGTTCGACGCAATGCCCGGCCCGCTCGAGTTCGGCCCGAAGCGTCGCGACGGCGCGCGCACCATGGTCATCATCAAGTATGACGGCAAGACCCAGAAGGTCATGCCGGGCACCTACACGTGGGACGGCAAGGAAGCCAACTGAGCATGATCGGCGGGCGATCCCGTCGATCGGGGAAGCGGATCTGATGATCCTGCAGGCGACTCTGAGCGGCATCGTGATGGGTTGCGTCTACGCACTCATCGCGTTGTCGCTCGTCATCATCTACAAGTCGACGGACGTCGTGAACTTCGCCGCCGGCGAGTTCGTGATGATCGCCGGCTATCTCGGTCTGCTGCTGCTCGATCATTTCGGGCTGAACTACCCGCTGATGGTGGTGCTGACGGTCACGCTGATGTTCGCGTTCGGCGCGCTGTTCGAGCGGACGGCGCTCAACAAGATCGTCGGATTCAAGTATGCGGCCGAGGCCGCCTTGGTGCCGATGGTCGTCGCGACCATCGGCCTGTCCTTCATGCTCAAGGGCGCGGTGCGCGTCATTCCGTCTACCGAGGAGGTGCTGCGCCTGCCGCCGCTATTCTCGGGCCCGCCTGTTTTCTTCGCAAACATCGTCCTGCAGCGACAGGACATCGGCATCGTGATCGTGGCCGTGCTGGTGATGATCGCGCTGACTCTCGGCTTCAATTTCACCGCGATCGGCAAGGCGTTGCGCGCCACCAGCCAGAACCCGCGCGCCGCAGCCCTGATCGGCATTCCGGTGAAGCGCATGCGCATGATGGCCTGGGGCCTCGCCTCGGGCCTTGCCGGCATCTCGGGAATTCTGCTCTCGCCCAAGCTGCTGATGACGCCGGACATGGGCAATGTCGTCATGCTCGGCATCGCGGCATCGATCGTCGGCGGCTTCACGTCGCTTGTCGGCTGCGTGATCGGCGGCATCGTGCTCGGCGTCGTGCAGAACCTGATCGGGATCTTCGTGTCGCCGCAGGCGATCGCCGTGACGCCGTTCTTCATCATCATGCTTGTTCTCGTCATGCGCCCCAACGGGCTGTTCGGTGAGGCGATGCGGCTGAAGAAGGTCTGACATGTACGGCAGCCTTCGCGCATCCGAGTTCGTAGGCGTTCTGGCGATCCTCGTCGCCGGTTTCGCCCTGCCGTTCATGCTGCCCGAGTACTTCCTCTATACCGGCAACATGCTGATGACCTACGCGGTCCTGGCGATCGGCCTCGATCTGCTGATCGGATGGTCCGGTCAGTTCGCGTTCGCGCACATCGCGTTCTTCGGGATCGGCATTTACGGCACCGCGATTCTCGAAAGCCGCCTCGGTGTTCCGTACCTCCTCAGCGCGCTTGCCTCGGCGCTGATCGCCGGCGGCGCCGGCCTGCTGATCGGCTTCCCGGCGGCACGGCTGAAGACGGTGTATCTTGCGCTCGCGACCTACGCCTTCGCCGAATGTGCCCAGTGGGTGTTCCGCACCTGGGACCCGGTGACGGGCGGCAGCGACGGCTTGCGCTTCAACCCGCCGGTGATCTTTGGTTACGAAACCGGCACGGACGGCGCCGCATTTCCGGTGGTGGCGATCATCTTGGCGCTGGTCGTCACCGCGACGCTGTATCTCGCGAAGTCGAAGCTCGGCCGCCACATGTGCGCGATCCGCGACAGCGAGCATGTCGCCTCTGCGTCCGGCATCGACGTGCGTGGCATCAAGGTCGCGACCTTCGCGATCTCGGCCGTGTTCGCCAGCATCGCGGGCAGCGCCTACACGCTATTCCAGTCCTTCATCAATGCCGACGTGCTCGGCGCCTCGCAGCTCGTGACCGTCCTCACCATGGTGGTCATCGGCGGCTCGAGCTCGATCGCGGGCGTCCTGCTCGGCGTCGTGGTGGTCGGCTTCCTGCCTGAAATCCTGCGGGCAATGCCGCACAGCCTGCTGGTGTGGCAGGAGTTCATCTACGGTGCGATCCTCGTTGCGGCGATTGTCTTCATGCCGCAGGGCCTGTGGGGACTGTTCCGGCAGCGGATCGCTGCGCGGCCACGGCGCCACGATCGTTCGGCGCGCGAGTCGCCGGCCGTGCGGCCGGTTCCGGAGACGTCGCCATGAGCGCCTTCTTCGCAATCGAAAATCTTGGCATGCGCTTCGGCGGCCTCACCGCGGTCAACGACTTCAGCATGGAAGTCCAGGAAGGCTCGATCCACGCGCTGATCGGACCGAACGGTGCCGGGAAGTCGACCGTCTT
This sequence comes from Hyphomicrobiales bacterium, assembly GCA_003140315.1. GTDB lineage: Bacteria > Pseudomonadota > Alphaproteobacteria > Rhizobiales > Xanthobacteraceae > PALSA-894. Next base: position 5,657 of record PLJS01000076.1, on the reverse strand, counting down.
CAACTGCATCTCCCGTTTCTGCGATCCGCAGAAGGGCAGCATCCGCTTCGGCGGACGCGACCTCCTCGAATTGCGCGCGCATCAGATCGTCGCCGCCGGCATCGGCCGTACGTTCCAGAACCTCGAACTGCTGCGACGGATGACGGTTCTCGAAAACGTCCTGATCGGACAGACGATCCACGTCCCGCGTTACCTACCGTTCGCGCCGAGCCCGCGCCGGGCGCGAGCAGAGGCTGCCGCGCTCAGAGACTCCGAGGCGATCCTCGAGGAAACCAATCTGTCCGCCTATCGCGACACGCTCGCAGGCGAACTCGATTTCGGGCACCAGAAGCTGCTCGACCTCGCGCGTGCGCTCGCTGGCAAGCCGCGGCTGCTCCTCCTCGACGAACCGGCGGCGGGATTACGCAACCGCGAAATCTCCTTCGTCGATCAGCTCCTGTTGAAGCTCGCGAAGTCGCGCGGACTTACCATCATGCTGGTCGAGCACGTCATGCCGTTGGTCATGTCGGTTGCCGACCGCATCACGGTATTGAGCTTCGGCCAAAAGATCGCCGAAGGCTCGCCCGCCGAAATCCGCCGGCACCCGAAGGTGATCGAGGCCTATCTGGGGAGCGAAGCGCATGCTTAGGCTCGCCAAGATCCATGCCTCCTACGGCTCCGTGCGCGCTCTCGACGACGTGTCGCTCGAGGTCGGCGAGGGACAGATCGTGTGCCTGCTCGGCGCCAACGGGGCGGGCAAGACGACAACACTGAACTGCATCTCTGGCCTCGTCTCGATTCCCAGCGGATCGATCACTTTCGACGGCGAGGACATCACCAATGCCGGCGCCGAGACCGTCGTCGCGAAGGGAATCGTCCAGGTTCCGGAAGGGCGCGAGATCTTCCCCACGATGAGCGTGGAGGACAATCTCATCCTTGGCGCATGGCTGCAGAAGGACCGGCGCGCCGCGCGGCAGCGGCTGGAGCATGTCTACGACATGTTCCCGCGGCTGAAGGAGCGCGCGCGGCAGAGCGCCGGCACGTTGTCGGGCGGCGAGCAGCAGATGCTGATGATCGGGCGCGCGCTGATGGCGAGACCCAAGCTCATGATGCTCGACGAGCCGAGCCTCGGGCTGTCGCCGCTGCTGGTGCAGCAGGTGTTCGAGATCATCAAGACGATCCACGCCGAAGGCATGCCGATCCTGCTGGTCGAGCAGAACGCCCGCCTCGCGTTGAACGTCAGCTCCTACGGTTATGTCCTCGAGAACGGCGAGATCGCCTTCCACGGGCCGGCCGAGACGCTGAAACAAGACCAGAAGATCAACGAAGCCTATCTTGGCGTGTGAGAGAGGAAGGGCGATGCCCAAGCTGTCCGAGTATGAGAACAAATACGAATCCATCAAGTTCGAGCGTCGCGACGAGATCTTGCAGATGACGTTGCACACGAAGGGCGATTCGCTGCGCTGGGGCCTGATCCCGCATCGCGAATTGCCGGCCGCGTTCTTCGATGTCGCCAACGACCATGACAACAAGGTCGTGATCCTGACCGGCACCGGCGCCGAGTTCACCGGGCCACAGGTGTTTCCGAGCGAGGGTCACCCGATCTTCCCGACGCGTCCTTCCATGGACCTCACCGACACGCTTCTGTCGGAAGGCAAGCAGGGCTTGCAGAACTTCCTCAACATCGATGTGCCGGTCATCACGGCATTCAACGGCCCGGCGTGGCGGCACGGCGAAATTCCGCTGATGGCGGACATCGTGATCGCGGCCGACACGGTAGCGTTCCAGGACTCGGCGCATTTCCAGGGCGGCCTCGTGCCCGGCGACGGCGTGCATGTCGTCTATCCGTTGCTGATCGGCTGGAATCGCGCACGCTACTTCCTGATCACCGGCCAGGTCATTCGCGGCCAGGAGGCGAAGGACTTAGGATTGGTCTCCGAGATTATGCCGGCGGACAAGGTCCTACCGCGCGCCTGGGAACTGGCGCGCAATATCGCCAAGCGGCCGAAGAGCCAGCTTCGTGCAACGCGCCAGGTGCTGACTGAGAAGCTCAAGCGCGAGGCGCAGGACATGCTGACTTTCGGACTCTACGCCGAACTCCTGGCGCTTCAAGACAAGCCGAACTGACAACAGGGATTTAGGAATCAACCATGCTGTTTTCACTCCGAATTGAAGTGTCCTTGCCCGCCGACGTCCCCCAGCAGCAGAAGGACGATTTGCGACGGCGCGAGAACGATCGCGCCATCGAGTTGATGAAGAAGGGGAAGATCCGGCGCATCTGGCGCGTGGTCGGCGAGGTTTCCAACATCAGCCTGTGGGACGCCGACACGCTGGAGGAACTGCACGCCAATGTGGGCTCACTCCCGCTTTATCCGTATATGAAGGTCAAGGTGACGCCCTTGATCGAGCATCCCGTGACCGCGGCCTGGAAGGGTCAGAACGGCGACCTGCCGCCGTTCTGAAGCATCATCGCGCCGGGGCGCCGCAGCAAGCGGGGTCTCGGCCGCAACTAAGGAGATCATCATGAGCACGAACAGCATCACGGTCTTTCGCGGCGAGACGTCCCATCTCAAGCGGATGGTCTCGGTGCCCGACCGGATCAGCCCCGAAGGCTATCAGCGCGAGCTGGAGCACATCTTCAAGAAGGCCTGGCTGCCGACCGCAAGCGCGTCCGACATTACCGACAAGGGCAGCCATATCGTCGTCGACGTGCCGCCGCTGAAGACCTCGGTCATCATCGTGCGCGGTCAGGACGACGTGGTGCGCGCGTTCCAAAACGTCTGCCGCCATCGCGGCGACAAGCTCGTCCAGCGCGCCGGCTGCGGCAAGCAGTTCACGTGCGGCTTCCACGGCTGGCGCTATTCGACCGAAGGCGCGCTGATCGGCGTAACCGACGAGACCCAGTTCCCCGACCTCGACCGCTCCAAGCTCGGACTGATCCCGGTCCATTGCGAGGTGTGGAACGACCTCATCTTCCTGAACTTTGCCAAGACGCCGCACGAGCCGCTCTCGGCCTGGCTCGGCGGCATCTACGACCAGTATTCGGGCTATGCCGAGGGCCGCGAGAAGACCGGGGAGCACCGCGTCGTGCTCAAGGCCAACTGGAACATGGCGGTGAATGCCTTCTGCGAGGGCTATCACAACATGTACATCCACAAATACACCGTGCCGGATTATCAGGGCGGCAAGAACAACCCGATGCGGCACCGCGCCTACATTGAGGTCGGCAAGCGCTTCGGCCGCTATTCGGCGCACGCCAACATGGACCACAAGCGCACGCCGGCCGAGGCCGTGCTGTACGGGCGCTCGAAGCCGCTGTTCCCGTCGTTCCCGCGCACCGATCCCGATACGCTGACGCCCGGCATCAATCCGTCGCGCTTCGGCGAATGGGCGTTCGACATCGTGCACCTGTTCCCGCACTTCGTGTTCAACCCGACCGCAAATTCGCACCTGTACATGTGGTTCTGGCCGATCGACGCGGAGCACGTCGAGCTCCGTGTCCTCTCCTTTGCATTCAAGGCGCGCAACGCGGCCGACCGGCTGGCGCAGGCCTATTCGCGGGTGCGCATCCGCGAAGTGCTGCGCGAGGATCTCGCCACCATGGAGGCGGCGAGCCGCATGATCGCGACCGGCGCGCTGCCGTTCATGGTGTTCTCGCAGCAGGAGCTTCTCATCCAGAACCACTACGCGATCGCGGACGAGATGATGGGCCGCAACGTCGAACCGATCGAACGCCCGATGGCGGTCGCCTGAACGCGCGCGAGGAAAATGTCATGACAGCAACCAAGCTCCCCGACGGGTTCGCCGAGCTCGAGCCGTTCGTCGCCAACTGGGCGATTGACAACGAGCGCGACCGCTATCTCAAACTCCATCGCTCGACGATCGAGGACCTGAAGACCTTCTACGATGCAGTCTTCGCGCGGATCGACGAGATCATCGACCGGCTCAACCAGACACCGCTCGCCTCGTTCTCGGACGAGGAGAAGCGGCTGATGAACCTGGCGATGACTTTCGCCGAGACCGCTCATCCGATTGATCTCAAATGGAAGGACGTGGACTTCAACGACGCCTACACCTGGGAGAAATTCCAGTTCCAGGGCGTTAGCACCGCGCCCATCAAGGAAACCGCCTGATCGGCGGAATGGAATGGGCTGATGCGCGGGCGGCCTTACGCCGCCGCGCGGCTCCTTGTCCCGTTCCGACGGACGAGGCTGCCACGGCCCGGAATGGTCTTGTTTCATGACGAGTTCAAAACGGGACGCCGAAACGTTCCGAGTGAGGATAGCGACGCGAACCACGGAAGCAGAGGACATCGTGTCCTTCGAGCTGCGTCCGCTCAATGGCGAGACGCTGCCGGCCTTCGAGGCGGGCGCCCATGTCGACGTCCACGTGACGCACGAGATCGTGCGCCAATATTCTATCAGCAACGATCCGCGCGAGATCGGCCGCTATCGCCTCGCGGTACTTGCGGAGCCGAACTCGCGCGGTGGCTCGGTCGCGGTCCATGGCGGGTTTGCGCCCGGCGCGATCGTGACCATTGGCGCGCCGCGAAACCTGTTCCGGCTGGAAGAAGACGCCACGCATTCGATCCTGCTCGCCGGCGGCATTGGCATCACGCCGCTGCTCGCAATGGCGTACCGGCTGGACGCGCTGGGGCGCGATTTCGAGCTGCATTACTGCGTGCGCAGCGAAACGCGCATTGCCTTTCGGCAAGAGTTGACCGAGGGCCCGCTCGCCGCGCGAACCTGGATCCATCGCGACGACGGGCCGGATGAGCAGCGTTTCGTGCTGAGCCGGACCTTGGCGCGGCCCGTCCCCGGCGCACATCTTTACGTGTGTGGCCCCGCTGGGTTCATCGACTTCGTCACGGCCGGCGCGCAACGTCTCAGGTGGCCTACCGACCGCGTCCACATTGAGCGCTTCAGCGCCGACGTTGACACCGCGGGCGATGCCTTCACGCTCGTCACCTCGGACGGGCTCACGATAGAGATTCCCGCCGACAAGACCATCGTGGAGGTGTTGAGGGAGCACGGCGTCGAGGTCCCCACGCTGTGCGAGCAGGGCGTCTGCGGCACCTGCCTGACGCCGGTGCTCGAAGGCATCCCGGATCACCGGGACTTCTGTCAGAGCGACGACGAGAAGGCGACGAATGCGCAAATGACGTTATGCTGTTCCCGGTCCAAGACGCCGCGTCTGGTGATCGATATCTAGGCAAAGGTCGCAGGTGGAATCGAGAAAGTGCAACGGAAACGCGGTGATGCACCACCATCATAGTGAAGACGACGAGGGGGTCGACCTGACGCCGCCGCTCGCGTTTCCGGTCCCGCCCGGCTTCGTCGCGGCGTTCTCGGTGGCGCTAGATCTCTCCATGCCGAGCGGGATCGTGAGCGCGATCGAAATCTGGGAAGGCAAGGAACGCGTCGGTATCAATTTCAAGGACGTCGCCGATCAGCAGCGCGTCATCGACGCCGTCTCGGAGGCGCTGAACGCCATCTCTGCCAGGTTCGAGTATTTTCCCGGCATCGATATCTCGATCTGGAAGCATTAGTGGGATGCTTCCTTAATTCGTATTACATCATCGTGCACACTGGAAACCTGACCGCGAAGCCTTGCAAACTCCTGACACGAGAACGATCATGAGATTTCGATTGATTACCGCTGCAGCGGCTCTTCTGTTC
>PLJS01000320.1:13977-15153 GCA_003140315.1 Hyphomicrobiales bacterium | reverse complement strand
TGCAGGATTGGTCGGTGCAGCCATGTGTTCGGCCTTTGAGTGCGGTTCACATGACCGCTGGCCATAATGCCCTGCGCGGATCAGGTCCCGGTCAAAACCCCGCATTCGACAATGCTGTGGCCCATGTGGGTTGTCCTGATCGCCGGATCGACCGGCTCTGCATTACGTGCTGTTCGCCCTCCCAACCTTCACATCACGCCGGATGTCCGACGCGATCTCGTTTATGCCGCGAGCGCGACAGGTTCCTTGTAGCGCTCGCCCTTAGCCATCATGGCCCAAGCCATCCGCGCGATCTTGTTGGCAAGCGCGATCGCGGCAACCTTCGTCGGCCGCCTGGCCAACAATGACGTGAGCCAAGGCCGGTGCTTGGTGCCATGGATCTTCGCATAGCGGATGACGGCAAGCGCGCCGGCGGTAAACAGGCTGCGCAGATAGCGATCGCCTTGCTTGCTGATGCTGCCGAGCCTGTCCTTGCCGCCGCTCGAGTGCTGCTTCGGCACGAGCCCGATCCACGCCGAGAAGTCCCGTCCTGACCGGAAGGCCTTCGGGTCAGCGACGCTGGCAACGAGAGCGGTGGCTAGCGCCGGGCCCACACCGGGAATCTCATCGAGGCGCTGGCTCATCTCGTTCGATCGGTGCCAAGCCATGATCCGACGGTCAAACTCCAGGATCTGTGTCTTCAACATCCGCAGCTGGACGCCGAGAGCGGCAACACACGCACGTGCGACCTCTGGCAACCGCTTGTCGTTTGAATCAGCAACGACGCCGAGCAGTTGCTCGACACCATTGCGCCCGACCGGCGCGACGATACCGAACTCGGCAAGATGAGCGCGGATCGCATTGATCACCGCGGTCTGCTGCCTGATAAAGAGATGGCGGGTGCGATGGAGCATCAGGCCGCTTGGCTGTTCGGGGGTCTTGGTCGCGACGAATCGCATGTTCGCCCTGGTGACCGCCTCGCAGATTGCCTCGGCGTCAGCGGTGTCGTTCTTCTGCCGCTTGACGTAGGGCTTCACATAGGCCGGCGGCATCAGCCGAACGGTATGGCCAAGCGCCTGGAGTTCGCGCGACCAATGGTGCGACGACGCACAGGCCTCGATACCGACGAGGCATGGCGGCAGCTTCTGGAAGAATGCCAGCACGTATCGACGCTTCAACTGCCGGCGGACCACCACT
>PLJS01000320.1:0-13934 GCA_003140315.1 Hyphomicrobiales bacterium | reverse complement strand
AGGAGCCGTCCACAGCATCAGAACCGGAAGTACGTGGCCACGCAATATGAGTCCGATTATCTTTGGAAGTGCGCGTGTCGACGGGCGGGGCATGGCCAGCAAAGGGCCGGATTCACGTATCGCGTCTTGACGCCGACCTTTCCGGACATCTTTTCACAATCGCCGGGCCGGGAAGTTCGCAGACCGTGTCCGCAGAGCGGACATGCATACTGCCGCTGTTGCGCGGGCACGGTCCCAGGAGCAGCCTTACGCTAACGGGCGGCCTGTAAAAAAATGCCCGCGAGGGAGAGAGACCGATGAATCGACGCCCGCTGCGCGCGGTCTCGGAGGACGATATCGCCCGCTTCAAGGAAGACGGCGCGGTTTGCATCCGCCAGGTATTCGATATCGAATGGGTGCAGCGTATGAACGCTGCGGTCGAGCGGTTGCTGAGCAATCCCGGCCCGCGCGCCCGCGAGGCAACCAAGTCCGGAAGCTCTGGACGCTTTCACATGAACGTCTTCATGTGGCGCTGGGATCCGGACTTTCGCGACTTCGCGCTTCATTCGCCGCTGGCTGAGGTGGGCGCCAGCTTGCTCGAGGCCGATCGCGTCTCGCTGTTCTACGATCAAGCGTTCATCAAGGAACCAGGCACCAGCGAAGTCACGCAATGGCATCAGGACCTGCCATTCTGGCCGGCGCTCGGCAACGACATCATATCGCTTTGGGTTGCGCTCACCCCTGTGACGGTCGAGGGCAGCGGCGTCGAGTACATCGCCGGTTCGCACAAATGGGGCAAATTTTATCAGGCGGCAACGCCCGACAAGGATGCGAAATTTGCGAACACCGCGCTGGAGCCGTGCCCGGATTTCTCGAAGCTCAAGGGCGATCCGCAATACCGCTTCGTCTCATGGAATTGTGAAGCCGGCGACGTCATCTGCCATCACCCATTGACGGTGCATGGCGCGGGCGGCAATCCGCTGTCGGCGCGGCGCGCGGCCATCTCGGTGCGTTATGCCGGACGCGATGCACGATGGGACCCGCGCCCGAACGTCATGCGTGTCGAAGGCGAGCCAGAGGCAAAGCTCAAAGCCGGTGATCCACTGATCCTCGACGACGTGTTTCCGGTCACCTGGGAACGCGAGCGCGCCACGGCTTGAGCGATGCTTCGCTTGCAGGGGTTGAACAGGAGTGACGGATGGATAGACGCTGGTTCTTGACGACGGCCACGGCCATGTCTGCCGCCGCCATCTTCGATGCAAGGCGCGCGCAGGCGCAGGATCATCTCAAATGGGCGGTCTTCACCCCCGACCATGAGGTGACCTTTCGCACCGTGATGAAGCCCTACGCTGAGGCAGTGCAGCGCGACACCAGTGCGGTGATGTTCGACTTCTTCCCGAATGGCGCGCTCGGCCGCAATCCGGGCCAACAGCCGCAAATGGTGATCGACGGCGTTGCCGACATCGCTTGGTGCATTCCCTCGTATACGCCGGGACGCTTCCCCGACACCGAGGTACTCGAACTGCCCGGCATGTTCACGAACCTGCGCGAGTCTTCGGCCGTGGCGATGCATTTCGCGCAGAACAACGTGCTGCGCGACTACGGCGACTTCTATGTCATCGGGCTGTTCGGCACAGCTCCTTATTCAATACACACCAACTTCCCGGTCAATTCCATCGCCGACCTGAAGGGAAAAACCATCCGAGCCTCAAGCGCCACCGAAAGTGCGACGTTGCGTGCGCTCGGTGCCGTGCCGATCGGCATGCCGGTCACGGAAATCCCCGAGGCGATCAGCCGCCGCACCATCAGCGGCACCACCTCGCACATGTCGCCATTCTTCGATTTCGGTCTCGACCGCGTGACCAATAATCACTTCTTCCTGCCACTCGGCATCGTGCCGGTTGTGATCTTGATGAACAAGAAGAAGTTCGACGCCCTTCCGGAAAGCGTACGTGTGGCGATGCAAAAGAATGCCGGCGAAGCGATCCTGAAGCGATGGTCCGACTCAATCACGAGCTTCAACGAAGAGATGCTCAATCGGCTTAAAAGCGATCCGAAGCACAAGGTGGTTTTCCCCTCCCAGGTCGAGATCGACGAGTCGCAGAAGCTGCTCACCCCGGTCCGCGACGCCTGGGTCGCGGCGAGTCCGCGCCACAAGGAACTCAAGGCCTCGCTCGACTCCGAGCTTGCGAAGGTACGCGGCGCTTCGAAGACTTGACACGGCAAACGAGCATGTCGGCGTGCTGGTGCTCGCGGGGACAGCCGTCGAGCGTATCAGCGTTTCTTGGCTTATGATCCGGCACGCGCGCACGCATCCTGAACTCAAAAGGCTACTTTGACGATGGAGGCGGTCGACCGGGCGGCTAAAACGATCGCGCGGGTTCTGGCCGTGGTCGGCCTCGGCACTCTCCTATGCTTCGCGCTCATGACAATGGCCGACGGCCTGTTGCGCTTCTTTGCCGCCCGCCCGATTGATGCGGTGCGCGACGTTGGCGGTTTGGTCGCGGCTTTCGCGGTGTCGTGCTGCATTCCGGTCGCGATTGTCGAGCGCAGCAATATCACAATCCGTTTCGTTTCGAGTTTCATCAGCCCACGTGCCGGTCGAATAGCGGACATTACGGCGTCCTTGCTGACGATCCTAGTGCTCATGCTCATGACGTGGCAGTTTTTTGTCTTCGCCAAACAGGCCCAGGCGACCAACGCTGCCACCTGGATGTTGCGCTTTCCGGCAGCGCCATTCTGGTGGGCGGTCACCGCAATGCTGGGAGTGAGCACGCTTCTGCAGGTCAATGTGGTGGTGAGGTATGTGCGCGCGGACTTCCCCGACGAGGGCAGCGAGATCAGAGGCTGATCCGAGAAACGAGGGAGAAACGTCGTGGATCCCGCGATGGTCGGGGCGGTGGGAATCGCCGCACTGTTCATGCTCATCCTGCTGCAGGTCCCGATTGCGTTCGCCATGATGACGGTCGGCGTCGTCGGTTTCGCACTCCAGGGCGGCGGATGGATGCCGGCTTTCTCGTTCCTGGCGAATGAACCGTCCTATGTACTTGCGAGCACCGACCTCTCCGCCTTGCCGCTATTCCTGATGATGGGGACATTTGCGAGCGTCGCGGGGTTTTCCGAAGATGTCTACGCGGCGGCAGCCGCCTTCCTCGGCCATCGCCGCGGCGGCCTCGCCTACGCGACGATCGGGGGCTCCGCGGCATTCGGCTCGATCTGCGGATCGAGCACCGCGACGGCGGCGACCTTCGCCAAGGTGGCGTTGCCACAGATGCTGCGGCGCGGCTATGCGCCCGGCTTCTCGACCGGCGTTATCGCGGCCGGCGGAACCCTGAAGTCGCTGATCCCGCCGTCGCTGGTGATGATAATCTATTGCGTCGTCGCCAAGACTTTCATTCTCGATATGTTCATCGCGGCCATAGTGCCAGCGCTGATGACCATCGCGTTCAACCTGATTGCGGTTGCGATCGTGGTGCGGCGCTATCCCGAGGTCGCGCCGGTCAGCGAGAGAGTGCCCTGGAACGAGCGCCTGGCCGTTGCCGGGCGTGCGGCGCCCTCGCTCGGATTGATCCTTGCGATTTTCATCGGACTCTACAGCGGCGTGTTCACCGTCAACGAGGCGGCCTCAGCCGCCGCGATCCTGGCGCTCGTCTTTGCGCTGGTGCGGCGGCGCATGACCTGGTCCGGCATGGTACGCGGCATGTACGAGGCGGCGGCGGTTACCGCGATGCTCTACATGGTGCTGATGGCGGCGCCGATTTTCACGTACTTCGTCAATCTGGCCCACGTGCCCGATGCGCTGGTGCATTGGATCGGCGGTTATCATTTTCCGCCGCTCGGCGTCATCTTCACGCTAATGCTAGTCTATATCCTGCTCGGCACCTTTTTTGAGGAAATGTCGTCGATTTTGATCACGCTTCCACTGGTGCTGCCGATTGTTGTGAGCCTGGGCTACGACCCGCTTTGGTGGGGAATCTTCTGCCTCGTACAAGTCGAGCTCGCGCTCATCCATCCGCCCATGGGCATCATCGTGTTCCTTCTACACGCGATCGCACCGCAGATTCCCATGAGCACCATCTACCGCGGTGTGGTCCCCTTCCTGATCGCGGACTTTGCGGTCCTGATCATCCTCTCGCTATTCCCGGAAATCGTTCTGTGGCTGCCCCACCTCTTGCAGAAGTGAGAACAGAGCCGTTACGCATCGCGGTGATGATGCGGCCTGACAGATGCACCAGGGGCTTGATGAAGCGATGCAACGCTTCATCCATCGTCAGCGCGGATGCGATCCAGATGACCGAGATCGAGCCGAGCACCCGCTCGTCGACGCGGATCGGCACAGCGATCCCGGACGTGCGCGGATTGATTTCGCGTTCCTGCGTGGCATAGCCCTTGGCCCTGATCGCCTTGATCATGACGTTGAGGCGCTGCGTGCCCTGGGCGTAGCGGTCGTCGGTCGAACGCGAATGGTTCAGGAGTTCGAGGATCGCGCCGCGCTCATTGTCGGGTGCGAAGGCCAGAAAGGCGCGGCCCGCAGCCGTACGCAGCATCGGCAGACGGCGGCCGACCATCCCGGAGTCGATCGACAACCTGCTCGCTTGATGCGTGGTCTCTCGCACCAGCATTGTGCCTTCATCGAACGTCATCAATGCCACTGGCCAGACCAGCTCACGGGTGAACTCGGCCATGAGCGGCGACGCGATTTCCGTGATCCATTCATCGTCGGCGAAGCCGTCGCTCAGCGCCCGCACCTGCGGCGCCAGTTGAAATCGGTCCGTTGAGCTACCGTAGGCGACGAAGCCAGCCTGTCGGAGTGTCTCCAGCAGGCGATACACGGTGGGACGCGGGAGGCGGGTGTCGCGCGCGAGTTCCATGACCGAGGCGCGCTTGCGGCGATTCATTGCCACCAGCAGGGCGAGGCCACGTTCCAGCGAGCGAACGCTGCCGCGCTCTTGTCCCCCCCTGGTCGCCATTCTGATCCTCGTGTTCTGCCCGAATTGTCCATTGTGCGGACATCCAGTCAAGCGCGCTGGGCGCTTTGTGCAGCCCACGCTAGCCTTGGGTCAAAGCAATCATGGGGTGAAGCGTTCATGTCAAAAGCCGCAGGAAATGCCGGCAGTGAGGCGGCCCGTCGCGTGCCGCTGAGCATGAGCCATATCGGGCTCTATGTTCACGACCTGTCAAGGATGGAAGACTTCTACACGCGCGTGCTTGGCTTTACGGTCACCGATCGCGGCAAGGTTCGTGGCGCCGACATCGTATTTACCAGCTGGGATCCAAAGGATCACCATCAGGTCGCGCTGGTCAGCGGCCGGCCCGCCGAACTCGCCTACAACCACGTGAATCAGATCTCGTTTCGCGTCGGGTCGGTCGAGGACCTGCAGTTGATCTGGCGGCGTGTAAAGGATGAGCCGGGTGTCCACGATCTGCGGCCGATGGATCACGGCAATGCCTGGTCGCTTTACTTCCGTGACCCTGAAGGAAATCGGCTTGAGGTGTTTTGTGATACGGACTGGTATGTCTCGCAGCCCTGCCTCGAGGATCTCGACCTGTCACAATCGGCGGAAGCGATCCGCGCAACGTCTGAGGCTTTCTGCCGCTCGGCACCCGGCTTCCGTCCGATCAGCGAATTTCGCACCGAACTCGCCAAAAAAATGGGACTGGCCTGATCGAGGCAAGGCGGATGGCCAAAGTAGCGCACGAGCGTGACGCAATGGCTGCCCCGGACGTAGATGTCGCCGTGATCGGCTATGGACCGGTCGGAGCGATGTTGGCGAATCTGCTCGGGATGAGCGGGCTGTCGGTCGTTGTGCTCGAACGTGAGGCATCCGTCTACCACCTGCCACGCGCAGTCTCCGCCGACGGTGAAGCGCTGCGCCTGTTCCAAACGATCGGGCTCGCTGACGAGCTGCTGCCCCGCCTCAACACCAGCCGCAACATCCGCCATGTCAACGCGAAGGGGCAGCTTCTCTTGCTGCTGACGCGTGCTGGAATCGGTCCCGAAGGCTGGAATAATGCCTACCGGTTCTATCAGCCCGAGCTTGAGTCGATCTTGCGCGCGGGCGTCGCGCGTTTCCCGCTGGTGGACGTGCGGCTGCGCGCCGATGCCTTCGCGCTCGATGAACACGCGGATCACGTGTGCGTACGCTACGAGAATCTCAGCTCCGGTGCGCTCGATGTGGTCACGGCGCGCTACGTGATCGGCTGCGACGGCGCGCGCTCGACGGTACGGCGGTTCATGGGAGCGGCACTGCAGGACCTGCGCTCGCACGAACGCTGGATCGTGATCGACATGGTCCTTGAGTCTCCGCCCGCGGGCGTGCCCGAGGCGCACGATGAGAATGGCGTCGTGGTGGACGCGATCCAATATTGCGATCCGGCGCGGCCAACCACCTTCATCCCCATGCCGGGAAAGCGCCATCGGTGGGAATTCATGCTGATGCCGCAGGACGACGCGGCAGCGATCACCCGGGCGGAGAGTGTCTACGCCTTGCTGGCGCCCTGGAATATCGATCCGGAGAAGTCTGAAATCGAGCGCGCAGTCGTCTATACCTTCCACTCCGCGTTGGCGACTTGGTGGCGGCGAGACCGGTTACTTCTCGCCGGCGATTCCGCGCACCAAACGCCGCCATTCCTGGGCCAGGGCATGTGCTCGGGACTGCGTGATGTCGCCAACCTCGCCTGGAAACTGCGTGACGTGATTTTGGGACGCGCGCCCGACGCCCTGCTGGACACCTATCAATCAGAGCGCATGGAACATGTGCGAGCATTTATCGAGCTCGCGGTCGAGCTCGGCAGGGTGATTCAGACCACGGATCTAGAGAAGGCGCGCCAGCGCGATCACGATTTGGTAGCAAATCCGACCATGCTCCGGCCGATCATGCCGCGGCTTGGCCCCGGCTTGCACAACAACGCATCGGCACCCGCAGGCGCACGCGCCGCACAACCGCGGCTTGTCGACGGCAGCCGACTCGACGATCGAGTGGGCTACCGTTTTGCGCTGCTGGCGAAGGCTCATCTGCTCGAAACGCTGCCCACGAGCCTGCGCAAACAGCTCGACGACCTCGATATCGCCGTCGTCACGGCGAGCGGAGAAGCAAGCGATTATCTCACCAGCATTGCCAACGAAGGCGTCGTCGTGCGCCCCGACCGTTACATTCTCGGCGTGGCATCGACGCCGGAGGAACTCGAAGGTGTCGTCGGCCGCATTCCGCGTATGGCGACGAACGCACCCGACATCCAGCCGGTGCGCGGCGCCGCATCCAGCAGTTAATTGAGGTCTGCCATGGCGCTTGCGCGCATTCCAACCAATTCCGTCGATCATGTCGGCAGCTTGCGCCGGCCGCCCGAACTGATGCAGGCGTGGCGCGACTGGGAAGCCGGCAAACTTCCCTTCGACGCGCTGCGCGAGATCCAGGACCGCACCATCCGCGACGCGGTTGCGATGCAGGAGGCGATCGGCTTGCCTGTGGTGACCGATGGCGAGTTTCGCCGCGGCGGCTGGTCGCGTGGTTTCCTTTCGGCGGTCGAGGGCTTCGATTTCCGCGCCTCGCGCCTGACCTTCCGCAACGATCAGGGCTTTGCCACGCCATCGCCGGCTCCGGTCGTCACCAAGCGCGTGCGCCGCCGCGAGCCGATCGTCACTGGCGATTTCAAATTTCTTGCTTCGGTGGCGAAGCATCGCGTCAAGGTCACCATGCCGACGCCGTCCCACATGCATTTCGGCCAGTTCAAGGATGCGATCGATCGCACGGTCTATCCCGACGTGGAGCAATATTGGGACGACCTCGTCGCGGTGTTCCGGCAGGAGATCGCCGAACTTTATGCAGCCGGCTGCCGCTTTCTCCAGCTCGACGAAGTACCTCTCGCTCTCTTGTGCGATCGGAACATTCGCGACCTCGCCACGAGCGAGGGAGACGATCCGGAACGGCTCGTCTGCCGCTACGTCGACGTGCTCAACCGAGCAGTCGCCGAACGGCCCGCGGACATGACCGTCGCGATGCATCTGTGCCGCGGCAACATGGAGGGCCTGTGGATGGGCGACGGTGGCTATGCGCCCATCGCCGAGCTCCTGTTTGGCCGCTGTGACGTCGATGCCTATCTGCTGGAATACGATTCTCCACGCGCCGGAGACTTCGCCCCGCTGCGGTTTGTACCGCCCGGCAAACGCGCCTATCTCGGTCTCATCAGCACCAAGAAGACTGCGCTGGAATCCCTGGAGGACCTCGTGCGCCGTCTCGACGAAGCGCAGACGTTCGCGCCGCTGGAGCGACTCGGTCTTTGCCCGCAGTGCGGGTTCTCCAGCGCGGCGATGTCAAAATTCGCCGTGCTGCCCAATCCGATCGACGACAATATCCAACATGCAAAACTCACCCGCCTGATCGAGGTCGGCGAGAGGGTCTGGGGACACGCATGACCGCGACACTCGCCGATCCGCGCGCCGAGAGTTACGGCATCTTCACCGCCGCGGCGGTGCAGGACCCATATCCGTATTATAAGGAGTTGCGCGAGCGCGAGCCGGTGCACTGGTCGGAGAAGGCGCAGGCCTGGTACTTCACGCGCTACCGGGACGTGTTCGAGTTGCAGGATCGGCCGGACCTCAGCGTGGATCGCGTCGAGACCATTTACTCCTACCTGCCGCGCACCAATCCGCAGCGCTTCAGCGACATCGTCGAGCACTATACGCGTTGGCTGCTTTATCGTGATGACGCTTATCACGATCGCCTCAAGGCGTTGTTCCTGAAGGCGATGACACCGCGCGCAGTCGACCGGTTGCGCCTAATGATCCAGGCGCGCGCCGAGCGGCTTCTGGCTCAGCTAGCCGGGCGCGACGCCTTCGACGCCTACCTTGATTTTGCCGCCAGGATTCCGACCCAGGTCATGCTCGATCTGCTCGGACTTCCGGACGAGGACGAGATGCTGATGCGGCACTGGAGCGATCGCTGCTCGAATTTCCTGTTCCAGCCGGTTAATCCAGATAAGGAAGCGATGGCGCAGGAGCAGCGCGAGATTCTCGACGCCCAGCAGGCCTATTTCATGCCGCTGATCGAGGCGCGCCGCAGCCGGCCGGGCGAAGACATGATCAGCGCCATGGCGCAGGCCAACGCGGCTGGCGAAAGACTCACGGATCTGGAAATCCTCGCCACCTGCAACATGATGGCGACGGCGGGCGGCGGCACCTCACGCAGCGCGATCGCGATGGCGCTATGGAGACTGCAGCAATTTCCGGACCAACTCGCCAAGCTCAAGGCTAGTCCGAAGCTGATCAATCTCGCCGCAGAGGAATTCCTGCGCTACGAAGCGCCGACACAGCGCGGCATCCGCACGGCGCGCGAGGACTTCGAAATCGGCGGCTGCCGGATTCGCGCCGGACAAATCCTGCACATCATGATTGGCGCCGCCAACCGCGACCCCGATCCGTTCCGCGATCCCGACCGCCTCGATATTTCACGCGACCCAAACCGCCACGTCTCGCTTGGCCACGGCGTGCACTATTGTCTTGGGGCGGCGCTCGCCCGGCTGGAGCTGCGGGTCTCGCTCGCGGCCTTCCTGAAGGTCTTCCCGAATTATCGCATGGCGACCGACCAAATCGTTTTCATGGACCGCACTGCAAGCCGGCGACCGACGAGCGTGCCGGTATTCGCACGCAGCTAGACGAGGCTAGGTCGCGTACTTCTAAATCGGGACGCTTGGACTGGGCGCGCTTGATGTCCGCTTGTCCCTCATACTGGCGCAAAAGCAGACACGGCCGGAAGTCCGAGTTGGGTCAAAAGGCGAAATACTCGCTTCGAGCAAATGACGTCCGCTGTGGCCCCGATAACAGACATACAGCGACTACTGCGCCATGTCCGTTCGGTGCCGATATTGTTGCAAAAGTCCCAAAAGGCGCAGCGGCTAATTTTCCGCCAAAGAACGAAACAAGCGACAATCGCCGATCAATAGGGCTTCAAACGCGCTACCAGAATCGCCTGTGAGTTTGGCGCTTGGCGACGTGGTCCCCCACATCATTATTCAATCGCTGCACCTACGGGTCGGAGAATTTGAGTCCCACCTCGCAAAAAGACTTTTGCAACAATATCTGCCAGGAGCGGACATGGGCACCCAGTCCGCCACAGGGCCGCTACACTCGCAACGCCGTGATCGCCCGCGCCGCGACGCAACAACCGGCGCGGACAGGGCGTACCCTGACCGCGCGCCACCGAGTAGTCATTTCTGATACTGCTCGAACAGTTGCTTGATCCGTTTGGCCGCTTCCTCGGTGGCCTGTTCCGGGGTCATGTTGCTTTGCGTGATATTGGCTTCCGCCTGCGCCCAGATCTGCTCGGACAGCACGGCCGAATAGGCCGGGTTGTAGGACATCCACCACGGCACCGTCGGCTTGATCAGCCCCATATCCACCGCAACCGGCCGGTGCGGGTCCTTCGGGTCGGTCCAGTACGGATCGTTCTTCACGATGGAGGCCATCACCGGCAAATAGCGGGCGCGGGTTTCCTTCAGATAGGCGTTCATGTTCGCCGGCTGGATGAAGTCGCGCAGCAATGCCTTGGCGGCGTCCACGTTCTTCGATCCCTTGGGGATGATGGTGGGGGAAATCGCCAGCACGCTCGCCACCGGCTTGCCGTCATTGTCCATGGGGACGCCGCGGGTGATGATCTCCTTGTAGTAAAGATCGGGCTTGTCCATCTGCGCCGCGGCAATGGAGATGGTGGCGTTGGGCGTCATCACGATCTGTCGGGCGAAGAAAGCGTTGTTGTTGTCGACATCACCCCAGTTGATCGCTCCTGGCGGCACATAGCCTTTCTTGAATGGCGTCGTCAGCCGCTCCAGCGTCGTGGTCGCCGCCTTCCGCACGGCGGGATCGTCGATATTCAGTTTGCCATCCGGCGTGACGATGCCGACGCCGCCATAGGCAACCAGGAATTGGTGAAACAGATTGCCGGAATCCGCCTCCTTCGTCGCCATCGAATAGCCGAGGCCGAAGATACGCTTGCCCTTGGCGCGCAGCTTGTCCTGCACGATCTGGAAAAAATCGTAGAACTTGTCCTGCGTGCCCGGCATATCGGTCGCGGCAAAGCCGGCTTCCTCCAGCAACGGGAGCCAGACCTCATTCAGCAGCGAAGAGGCTTTGGTCGGCACGGCGTAATACGAGCTTTTCTTTTGCTTGGCGTTATGAAGGCGCGCACTGTTCAGCGCGGTCTCCAAAAACTCGGTCTTCTGAGATTCCACGACGTCGGAGACATCCTCCAACTGATCGTTCCAGGCCGCGCGCGGCACCAGGAAGCGGTCGCCGGTGACGGTGTGCACCACATCAGGCACGTCGCCCACCTGCATGCCGGCGATCAATTTGGTGATCACATCCGGCCCGTTCATGATGGTCAAATTGACCTTGGTGTTGTTGCGCTTTTCCCAGTCGGCCATCCAGGCTATCACGGCATCGTTTTCGGCCTTGTAGAAACCCTGGGTCCACCAGACTGTGAGTTCCCCGGCCGCCCTGGCGCGGCGTGGCTTCAGGCCAGTGCCCGCCGCGACCGCAGCACCCACGCCGCCCAATACTTGCCGCCGTGAAATGAGCTTCATCTTGTTTCTCTCCCGACGCCGTTGGTGTTGCGTTCAACCCTTTACTCCGCCCATGGTCAGGCCGCCGCTCATCTTGCGGCGGAAACCGTAGTAGATAAGCAAGGGCGGAATGGCGTAGATGATTGCCGCCGCCATCAGATAATTCCAGGGTGCCTCGTCCCCCACCAGGAATTTGCCGAGCGCCACCGGCACGGTGACGACCTTGCCGCCCGATAGCAGCAGGAACGCATACAGATATTCGTTCCATGACAGCAGCAGCGCATAGGTGCCGACCGCCACCAGGGCGGGCGCCATCAGCGGCAGATAGATGCGGAGGAAAATCTGCAGCGGCGAGGCACCATCGATGCGCGCCGCCTCATCCAGTTCGAGCGGGATCGAGGCGCCGTATTGCTGGAAAATGAAAATCGCATAGGGCGTGGCGAAGGTCACTTCAACCGCGATCAGTGCGAGCGGATTGTTGGTCAGGCCATATTTGCCCATGATCCCGTAGAAAGGGATGGCCAGGAACGACATCGGGATCACATAGGTCAGCAGCGCAGCGTTGGTCAGCATCCAGCCGCTGCGAATGCGCATCCGGCTGATGGTGAAACTTGTCAGGGACCCGATGGTCAGGGTCAACAACGCGACACCGACACCGATGAAGAAACTGTTGCCCATCTGGTTCCAGAATGTCTCCAGCAGCCAGAAGGCCTGGTGGAACACGACGCTGAAGGCATGCGGGCTGGGCGCGATCGGGTAGACGGAGGTGCTGAGCACTTCCTCCTTTTCCTGCACGGAGACGCGGATGATGTTGTAGATCGGCAGCAAACTCCAAAGCAGCAGCACTGCCGACAGCAACGACACGCCAATGCTGTCGACCGCGCGGCGGCGGCGTTGTGCGGTCATATCGTGACCTCGCTGCGCCGCAACTGGCGCATCAGCAGGATCACCAGCGGGATCAACAAGGGCAGCGCCGTCAGCACCGTCGCCATCCCCAGCTTGGGATCGCCCAGTTCGAATGCGTTGCGGATGCCCAGGGTCGCGAGCACATGCGTCGACAGCGCCGGCCCGCCGCCGGAGATGAAGCGTACGGCGTTGAAATCACCCAGCGCCCAGATGGTCGAGAGCATGGTGCAGACCAGGTACATCCCCGCCATCAGCGGCAGGGTCACATGGGTGAATTTCTGGATCCGGCTGGCGCCATCGACATCCGCGGCCTCATATAGTTCGACCGGAACGGCCATGCGCCCGGCGAGGAAGATCAGGGTCCAGAAGGGCAGCCATTTCCAGATATGGCCATAGATGACCGAACCCAACGCGAAGCCCGGACTGTCGAGCCAGGGCGGCCCATCCACCTGCGCCACCTGCCAGATCAAATTGTTGATCAGCCCCCATTGCCCGTTCAGCATCCAGTTGATGGACAGATAGCTGGACAGTGCTGGCATCGCCCAGGGCAGCATGAAGACCAGCAGCAGGAACTTGGTCCACCAGCCCTTGCGCATGAAAAAACCCGATAGCAGCAGCGCGAACAACAATTTCAGGTTCACGCCGAACAGCAGATAGAGCAGGGTGTTCACCACCGTGCGCGGATAGACCGGATCACCGAACAGCGCGCGATAGCTGGCCGGATCGCTGCCCAGCCACAGCCCATAGCCGACCGGGTAGATGACGAAGGCTATGAATATCGCGACATAGGGGGTGACAAAGGCCAACGCCCAGAGTTTGTCGGCGCCAAATGTGCCACGCCGCCGCGCACGAGGCGTGGCGCCGGTGGCCACGGCCGGGCTGTCGATCATGGTCGTGACGGCCATCGTTCCGATCCTCCCGCCTGCGTTCAGGCGCGCGGTGGCATTTCCGTCCCTTTGGCGAAGGCGGCCCGGTTCGTCGTGGTCTGCCTCGGCCGGCTTTTCTAGGTGCGAGTGTGGCAATTTGCCCAGTGCAACACAACTAGTCTTGCGGTTGGGGCGGCATTGTCACGCACCCGACCGAAGCACGCGAGGAGCCTGCGGCCGACGTGTTGTCAGGCCATCGCAACCGCCGCCCGCCATGTGTCCAACTTCGCGAGCGAGACCTATTGCGGAACGATCGACGCGCGGCCCGTTATCATCATGGGCCGTGTCGGCATCGGCTTCGGCGGCAGGTAAGAATGGTCCCGCCGAACAGTTGCGATGACTGGCGAAGCAGCCGTCGCCGCGAGGTGATGGAGTAAGCTATTAGCCATGTCCGTTTCGGGTCAAAAGCAGACCTCGCCCCACACAGACGGGATGTCTGCTTCACCCCCGAAAGCGGACGTGAACAAACACGGCGGTCGAGCGAATGACTGTTCTGGGTCAAACTGCGAATAACTCCAGCTGAGCATTTCTCGTCCGAAGTGGCGCTGGGCTGCAAGCTCGCTGTTATGA